>JAGXAF010000275.1 GCA_018971675.1 Bradyrhizobium sp. | reverse complement strand
TCTGCGGGGTCGCAGTCGACGACGGCAGATCAATCGGAAGATCGACCGTCGAGAGCGGCGCCGCCACCATGAAGATGATCAGCAGAACCAGCATGACGTCGATGAACGGCGTGACGTTGATCTCGTGGGTTTCCGCGAAATCGTCGCCGTCATCGATGTCACTGCCAACCGAGATCGCCATCGCCTACTCCGCCGCGCGCGAATGCATGCCGCCGGAGGAACTGACATGGGTGCGATCAAGATCGCGCGACAACAGCCGCGCCGCCATCCCCGACGACCGGTTGACGAGTTCCAGATATCCCTTGGTTACCCGCGCGAAGTGATTGTAGATGATCACCGCGGGAATCGCCGCGACCAGGCCAATCGCGGTCGCGAGCAGCGCCTCGGCAATGCCTGGGGCCACCACGGCCAGATTTGTCGTCTGCGATTTCGAAATGCCGATAAAGCTGTTCATGATGCCCCAGACGGTGCCGAACAGGCCGACGAACGGCGAGGTCGCGCCGATGGTGGCGAGCAGCCCCATGCCGATCCGGATATGGCGCCCCTCGGCGCGCACGATCTCGGCAAAGCTCGAGGCCGCGCGCTCCTTGATGCCGTCGTCGCTGGAAATCCCGGCCGACAACCGCGCCTCGTTCATGGCGGCTGCCAGCAATGTCGACAGCACGCTGTCCTTGGCGCCCAGTGCCAACTGCGCTTCCGCCAGCGACCTCGCATCGCCAACCCTGCCCAGCGCGGTGTGCAGCCTGCGCTGAACCCACGACAACTCGATCATCTTCGCGATGAAGACCGTCCAGGTCACCAGCGAGGCAAAGGCAAGGCCGATCATGACCGCCTTGACGACGATATCCGCCGACAGGAACATCGACCACGGCGACAATTCGTGCAGCGCCGCGACCGTCGACTTCAACGCCTTGGTATTGCTCCCCTCCACCGGTTGCGCCGTCGCGTCAGAGGGCGCTGGCGCGGCTGCGGGCTGAGTGGCAGCCGATGCGGGTTGACCGGCCAGCGACGGCGCGGGGACAACTGCAGGCTGCGCAGGTGCGGGCGACGATGCCGTCACAACGGGCGGTGGCGAAGTGACCGCGGCCTGCGGCGCGGCAGGAACAGCCGCCGCGGGAACAGTCGCCGCATGAACAGTCTTGGGCTGCTGCGCCAGCAGCGAGGGCGGCACGAGCAAGGCCAGCGTAACGATGGCAGCACAGATTGATCGGAACAGCGTGTTCATACTTCGGCCCAGTAGCGGATGAGATTGTGATAGATGCCGGTTAATTTGACCGTTTCGGGGTCATCGCGCCCGAGGCGCTCCACCAGCGCCTGGATCGCCGTGTCGAGATCGAAAATCAGACTGCGAGCGTGGGCGTCTCGTATCATGCTCTGCAGCCAGAAAAAAGATGCAACGCGGGTCCCCCGGGTGATCGGGGTAACCATATGCAGGCTGGACGCGGGATAAACCACGAGATCGCCACCGGACAGCTTGATTTCGTGGGATCCGTAGAGGTCCTCGACCACCAGTTCGCCGCCATCGTACTCCTCCGGCTCCGATAAAAATAACGTGACCGACAGGTCGGTCCGGATCCGCAGGCCCGTGAGATGATCGCCGCGCACTGCGTTATCGACGTGAATGCCGAAACGGTGTCCGTCGGCCGCCGCGTAGCGGTTGAACAACGGCGGAAAGATCTGCAGCGGTATCGCCGCCGAGATGAAACGCGGATTGGCCGTCAGCGCCGAAACCACGCGGTTACCAAGCCTGCGGGCGATCTCGCTGTCCGGCGGCAATTGCTCGTTGCGTTTGACCAGCGCCGACTGCGCGCCCGCGGTCGAACGGCCGTCCTCCCAGTCACACCCGTCCATGATGCGGCGGAAATCCGCCACATCGCTTTTGCTCAGCACATTGGGAACGCATACCAGCATCACATCCCGATCAGAATCTCGCCGAAATCTGCAGCGCCACCGTGCGGCCGGGCGCTTCCAGAACGAACGGGGCGGGACTAATGTAAAACGCGGTGTAATAGAGTTTGTTGAAGATGTTGTTGACGAACACCTTCGCGGTCCAGTTCTTGTCGATCTTGGCTTCGGCGAAAGCATCGAAGCGCCAGAAGCTCGGCAGTGACGTGCCCTGGTTCGCGGCCAGCAAGGTACCGCCATACATCTTGGAACGGTATACCGCCTGTCCGCCAACCTCCCAAGTATCGTCGATTTGATATTTGCTGAGCAGGCTGAACGACTGATGCGCAATGTTGGCCAGTGGCAGGCCGACGTTAGTGGGAAACAATGCGGGATTGGCCGAAGGAACCAGCGACTTCGTCACTTCCGACTTCATCAGCACCAGACCGCCGAACACGCTCCATTTGTCGGTGATCTTGCCGCTGACTTCGAGATCAACGCCGCGGATCTGATAAGCCGCGCCGGCTGTGATGAGCGGCGTGGTAACGCCATTAACTGTCGTGTTAACCGACTCACGCGCGTTTTCAACATTGGTTTGGAATACCGCGCCGCTCACGAGCAAGTGGCGGTCGAACAATTCCCATTTGTTGCCGATCTCAATCGCCGTGTTCTTCTGCGGTCCGAAGATCTGGTTTGAGCCACCAGCCACGATCGGTGCAAGTCCGCCGTAATTCGCGCTGGTGCCGTCGAACTCGGCGCCTACCGGATTCGATGATGTCGCATAGGCGGCATAGACGCTGGTGATCGGGATCGGCTTCAGCGTAAGACCGGCGTTGAAGTTCGGCATGCCGAAATCCGCCGCCTGCGAACCCCAGCGGCCCTTTACCGCTCCCGAGGTGCCGAAACCGGCGGTTTTGATGCCGTAATCGTCGTAGCGGATGCCGCCGTTCAATATAAGGACATCGCGATAATTCGCGCTATCGAGCAAATAGCCGCTCGCGGTGTCGATAGAGATATTTGTGGGCAAACCGGTGAGCGATGGGGAGCCGAACTGCTGGAACGTAAGCTGCGGATTGAAGATACTGACGTTGTTGAACGAGCCCGGCGACTTGCTCGTGTTGCCGGTGACTTCCGAGGTCAAGCCCGTGTATGAGTCAATGGTCGACAGCTCGCGGGATATCTCCACACCCGCCAGCGCGGTGTGGTTCCAGCCGGCGGTGTCGAACTTGTAGGTCGCCTCGCTCTGGTTCGCGACCACCTGGGTCGGCTGATAACGGCTCTGCGGGTTGGCGGTCAGTGTACCCGTCGCAAGATTCGGAGCCTCCGGAATAGTGCCGATGTAATTCAGCAACGACTGGGAAGCGCGGGTCTTGTTAGTGATCGTCAGATCGGGGGTAACCTTGACCTCGGTGTTGATGGTCGCGAGATCCTGATGAACCTCAAAGAAATCGCGATTGACGAAGCCGTAGAAATTATTGCGATTGACCCCGAAGTCAGGGAACGGCCCACCCGCGGTGGTCAGATATTGACCTTTGGAATTGGTAGGTCCGGGCCGGAAGTACGGCACGCCGAAGTCCGGCAGTCCGTGGATGTCGGTGTGGACGTAATCGGCGGTGACCTTGACGGCGTCGACCGGGTTCCAGGTGGCCGCGACGAAACCGCCGCCCCGGTTGTCGGTGGTAAAGTTTCGGCCTTCAACGTCGCCCTTCTGAAACACGCCGCCGGCGCGCATCGCAAAGGTCGGGCTGATCACCTGGTTGACATCGAGCGTGACGCGCCCGCTCGGGTCGGTCGAGACCGTCTGGTCCATGTTGTAGAAGCTTTTTTCGGTCGTCGCCTTCTTGGTAACGATGTTGATCGCGCCGCCGGTGGTGCCGCGGCCGGCGAACGACGAACCCGGTCCGCGCAGGATCTCGACCTGCTCGGTGAAGAAATTCTCCCGCACGCTGACGCCGGAGTCGCGGACGCCGTCGATGAAGATGTCGTTGCGGGTATCGAAGCCGCGAATAAAGAACCGGTCGCCAAAGGCGTTGCCGCCCTCGCCGGTGCCGAGCGTCACGCCCGCGGTGTTCAGCAACGCCTGCTTCAAGGTTGTCGCGTTCTGGTCCGCCAGCACGTCCTTGCTGATGACCGTGACGGTCTTCGGCGTATTCAGCAGCGGCTCGGGAAATTTTCCGGAGGCCTGGAGGTGGTCGACCTTGTAGGGCGCGGCCGCATCCGCATAGGGGTTGCGGTCCGGGCTCAGGGCTCCCGCGTTCGGAGATGGCAGCGGCGACGCGGCCGCCGCTTGTTGTTGCGACCGACGGGCCGCGCGCCGCAGGGCATTGCGGGCGCGGGTCTGGTCGGCGGTCGGCTTAGAAACAGCGGGACGCGGGCGAGCGACGGGGGCATCGACCGTTACC
>JAGXAF010000274.1 GCA_018971675.1 Bradyrhizobium sp. | reverse complement strand
AGCTCAAGGCCAAGGGAGGCTTTCCCTATCCGCCGCACCAGACGCCTTGGCAGGAACTCTATCGTTCGACGGTCGGGCAGCACGCCACCGGCGGCTGCCTGGAATTTGCGACCCGATACCGCGACATTGCCGGCAAGGTCGGCGTCGCGCGTGACAATCACTGACCAGACTGCCGTCATTGCTGTGCATGTTCAGCAGTGACGGAGCAATCACAGGGGAGAACAACATGTCAGAGCGCCTGAAGGGCAAGCGCGCGTTCGTGACGGCCGCGGCGGCGGGGATCGGCCGTGCGTGCGCGCTGGCCTTTGCGCGTGAAGGCGCCGCGGTCTTTGCAACCGATATCGACGAACACAAACTCGCTTCGCTGACCCGGGAGGGCGTTGCCGAACTGGCCCGGCTCGATGCGCGTGACAGCGCCGCCGTTGCCGCGATGGCCAAGCGCGTCGGCAAGGTCGATATCCTGCTCAATGCGGCCGGCTTCGTGCATCACGGCACGGTACTGGAATGCTCCGACGAGGACTGGGATTTTTCTTTCGACCTCAACGTCAAATCGATGCACCGCACCATCGGAGCGTTCCTGCCGGGCATGCTGGAACAGGGCGGCGGCTCAATCGTCAACATCTCCTCCGCCGCCGGCGTATTCAAGGCGGCGCCCAACCGCTATGTCTACGGCGCGACCAAGGCCGCCGTCGCCGCGCTGACGCGCGCGGTCGCGGCCGACTTCATCACCAAAGGCATCCGCTGCAACTGCATTTGCCCTGGCACCATCGAAACGCCGTCGATGCTGGACCGCGCCGCCGCCGCAGGCCCGAACGGACGCGAGATGTTCGTCGCGCGGCAGCCGATGGGCCGGCTCGGCACCGCCGACGAGATCGCCTCGCTCGCGGTCTATCTCGCCAGCGACGAAAGTTCATTCACGACCGGCGTCGCGCACATCATCGACGGCGGCTGGACGCTGTAACCCGCCATTCCGCATAAAGGGTGGACCCATCCCATGAACAAGATCGATCTGAACGACCGTTGCGCCGTGGTCACCGGCGGCGCGCAGGGTTTCGGGCGCGCGATCGCAGAGCGCTTCGTAGTGTCCGGAGCCAGGGTGGCGATCTGGGACCACGACCAGCCATTCGCGGAAAGGACGGCCGAGGAAATCGGCACCGCCGTCACCGCATTCAAGGTCGACGTATCCGATCTCGCTGCGGTCGAGAGGACCCGCGACGCCACGCTGAAAGCGTTCGGCAAGGTCGACATCCTGGTCAACAATGCCGGCATTGCCGGCATCAACAAGACGGTGTGGGAGACCGACCTCGACGAATGGCGCAAGGTGCTGCGCATCAATCTCGACGGTCCCTTCATTTGCTGCAAGGCGATCGTGCCACACATGATGCAGCAGAATTACGGCCGCATCGTCAACATTGCCTCGATCGCCGGCAAGGAAGGCAATCCGAACGCGGCGCACTATTCGGCTTCGAAGGCCGGCCTGATCGCACTGACGAAATCGCTGGGCAAGGAGCTGGCCGGCCACGAGATCGCGGTCAACGCGGTCACTCCGGCCGCCGCCCGGACCGCGATTTTCGATCAGATGACGCAGCAGCATATCGACTTCATGCTGTCGAAGATTCCGAAAGGCCGGTTTGTGCTGGTGGAAGAACTTGCGGCGATGGTGGCATGGCTGGCCTCCGAGGATTGCGCGTTCTCGACCGGCGCGGTGTTCGATATTTCCGGCGGTCGCGCGACCTATTGAGGCAGCCAGTGGGCGAAAACGTCGTCATCCGGGAAGGTCGGTGCCTGTGTGGCGCGGTGCGCTTCAGAGCCATCGGCGAACCGATCAACGTCCGTATCTGCCACTGCCGCAACTGCCAGAAGATGAACTGGGTGAGGATCGACGACGGGCTGCCGCAGTCTTCGAATGGCCCTCCTCCTGTTTGACGCCGATATATGTTAGCCTCACCCTTTCAACCGGACGGAACAGGATCAGCGATTGCCCGCCAACGATACGATCTACGCCATATCGGTCTGGGTATTGCCGCTGGTCATTGCGATTACCTTTCACGAGGCCGCCCACGGCTTTGTCGCCCATCATTTCGGTGACAACACTGCCTGGAAACGCGGCCGCGTCACCTTCAATCCGCTGAAACACATCGACCCCTTCGGTACCGTGTTATTGCCGGCGGTCCTTTTGCTCTCGCACTCGCCATTCCTGTTCGGTTACGCCAAGCCGGTGCCGGTGAATTTTCGTGCGCTGCGCCATCCCAGGATGGACATGGTGTGGGTGGCGCTGGCCGGCCCGGCCACCAACATCGCGCTGGCCCTGGTCGCCGCAGCGGCGTTCCACCTGCTGCCTTATGCTCCCGTCAACTCGGCCCGCTGGATCGCCGACAATCTGAAAAACGCGCTTGTTATCAATGTTGTGCTTGCGGTTTTTAACATGCTGCCGATTCCGCCTTTGGATGGTGGCCGGGTCGCCGTCGGACTGTTGCCAAACCTGCTGGCGGCGCCATTGTCGCGGCTGGAGCCCTATGGCATGCTGATCCTGATCGGATTTCTGATCCTGCTTCCGATGGTCGGTGCCCAACTTGGTCTAAATCTTGATGTTATTTCGGCGATACTTCGGACGGCGACCGGCTATATCATCCGGTTACTTCTTTTGGTAACCGGCAATGCATAATCCAGTTTCACCCCGTCGAGAGTACCTTGAGGCTATTTTGATCAAAGCTGCCGACATGATGATTGCGCGACGTGCCGACACCAAGGCTCGCGCCGATTTCGCTACCTGGAAAATGATGGCCAAGCTGAACGGTGCTTCCGCTTTGCCGGCTGAAGCCCAGGCTTTCCTGACAAGTTACCAAGCGCTGCTCAAGGGGATGCCGGAGGCGGACGCGACTGACGCCACCATCCAGCTCATGTACAAGGCCTACTACGCCGAGATGGGCGGCAAGGGTACCGCACCCGACGTTCGCGCCCAGATTAGCGAACCGGTGACCGACAATGTCACCGCCTTCAGGCGCCCGGCGCCGCAAAAGACAAAGCCCAAAGCGGCAGCGGACCCAAAGCCAAAGCTTCCCGTCGCATTGATCTTCGCCTGTCTTGTCGTGGTTTATGTCGGGGTTCGGTACTACTGGCGCTGACGAGGGCCTGACTTTGGCCATCAGCCCTTGCCCCTGCCCTTGCTCTTCTCGAAGATGACATCCAGCGTGAAGTTCAAGCCGTCGTCCGCCTCGACCGGTGGAGGTGTCGGCACCGGATCCGACCTGCGGATCATCTCCAGCGCCGCCTCGTCATAGGCGGAATCGCCCGAGCCTTCGATGACCCGCATCGATACGACATGTCCGCGGCGGTCGAGCACGAAGCCGACCCTGACCTTGGCTGCCTTGGCGGTTTTTACCTCGGGGTAGCGCTTATGGAGGTTGAGGTAGGCGCTGAGCTGGCCACGCCATTTCGCCAGCAGCCTTTGCGCGTCCTTGCCGATACCCTGATTGACGACCGTCGGATGTTCGTCGACCCGCGCGCCCTCGATCGACTGCCGCGCGGTCGCTTCCTGCGCCACGGATTCCTCTGACGCCGAAGTCTGCACCGTGTCGACTTTCGGATCGTCTTCCTTGGGCTTCTCGGAATCGTTGGTCGTCACCACCCGATCGGGATCATCGGTTTCGGTCGGGGTATCCTTTGGCAGGTCGGTTGGCTTGACCTCGGTCTTCTGCTCGGCGAGCGCCGGTGAGGCAACGGAGGCATCGGTGTCCGGTCCGGGCGGCAGGTCGGTATCTTCCTCGGCTGCCGACGTCAGTTCGATGCCGATGTCTCCTTGCGCGCCCAGATAGTCGTCCGAATCGTCGCCGCGCAGATGCCCAAACGCCAGCGCACCGAATCCCAGGTGCAGTGCGAGCGCCGCTACCGCCGCCAGAATCCAGAGGCGGCGCGACGGCTTTTGCTCGATGTCGAGGTCAGGCATTCTGGTCAACCGCGGCTCAAGGTTTTGCGCTTGCAGGCGCTGCCGGAGCGTCGGCCTTCGGAACGCCTTCGAGCGCCACCAGCTTGATCCTGGTATAGCCGCCGGCGCGCAGGATCTCGAGCACGTCCATCAGATCGCCGTAAGGCACCGCGCGGTCGGCGCGCAGGAAGATAAAGCGATCCTTGCTCGAGTCCGGCATCGCGTCGAGCGAGCGCACCAGGTCGACACGCTTGACCAGGTTTTCACCGATCGCGACCGCGAGATCCGGCTTGATGCTGATATAGGTCGGCTTGTCGGGCTTCTTCTGCGGGGTCGCAGTCGACGACGGCAGATCGATCGGAAGATCGACCGT
>JAGXAF010000273.1 GCA_018971675.1 Bradyrhizobium sp. | reverse complement strand
CCGAGGTCGGATATTTACGGATCACCTCTTCGAGCGCGGCGATCGCTTTCTCGGTGCGCGCCTGGTCGCGCGACGTATCGGGAATCTGGTCGTATTGCGACGACGCGATCAGGAATTGCGCATAGGCGGCATCGGGACTTCCCGGGTGGAGCGTCACGTAGCGGGTCGCCGAGCCGATGCAATTGTCGTAGTCGCCAGCACTGTAATAGGCATAGGCGGACATCAGCAGCGCCTTGCGCGCCCACTCCGAATACGGATGTTGGCGATCGACCTCCTCGAACTTCTTCGAGGCCGCCTTCGGATCACTCTTTTTATTCAACAGGTACAAGCCCTCGTTGTAGAGCTTGTCCGCAGGCTCTTCGACGAAGGTGTCGTCCTTGGCCAAAAACTTGTCCCACAACGCACCGGTTCCGCACCCGCTGAGGGGAATGGCGAGAAGGATCAGGCTTGCAGCCAGCCGCAATTGCCGCCAATGGGCGTCCGAACGAATGGATAGGGTGCGCAATTTGAGCGTCATACCCGGAGCCGACATAGGTTAAAAACCTGACGCTGTATTACGGTTGTTGCGGTGCCCGCTGCACCGACAAGCACCTCGGCGCCATGCAACCGCGAGCCTGTGTAGCCGAAAAAGGCCCGGCGACCAACCGGATAGGAAGTCATTTCGCCCGGATTAAGGCGGCCGTGATCCCATTACCGATGCTGCAGTTGCTGGAAAAGAGCTGTCGGCGCACTGCAGAGGCACCACGATACTCTCAGGGGTAGTTCCCGGAGACGTCCAGAACCCATGTCAGAAACGGATAGTCAGGACACGTCCGGACTGTAGGCCGGGGCGACCATGCCGCCCACCATGCCGCTGCCGACTTCGGCATAGCCGCGCTGCGGGCGCACCGCATCCGATTCCAGCACGCGCCAGGCAGTGCGATCGGCCAACAGGGCTTTCAGTACCGCGTGATTGAGCTTGTGGCCGCCGCGCACCGAGCGATATGCGCCCCGCAGCGGCAGCCCGGCCAGCGCAAGATCGCCGATCACGTCAAGGATCTTGTGGCGTGCGCATTCATCGGCGTATCGCAGCCCTTCAGTGTTGAGCAACCGCTCCTCGTCGAACACCACCGTATTCTCAAACGAGGCACCAAGCGCAAATCCCGCGTCCCAGAGGCCCGCGACATCGTTCATGCAGCCGAAGGTACGGGCGCGGGCAATCTCCCGGCGGAACCGCTCGGGGCTGAGATCGAGCATGTAACTCTGCTGACCGATCACGGGATTGGTGAAGTCGATTTCGACTTCGGCGCGGAAACCGCCGGCGTGGGGGCGCAATTCCCCGAAGGAATCGCCGATCGCGACCCGCACCGGCTTGACCACCTGAATGAAGCGGCGGGCCGCGGATTGAGCGACAATGCCGGCTTGGTCGATCGCGGCGACGAAGGGCGCTGCACTACCGTCCATGATCGGAACTTCAGGGCCGTCGATCTCAATGGTGGCATTGTCGACGCCCATGCCGCGCAAGGCTGCGAGCACATGCTCCGAAGTCGAAACCAGCGGGCCATTTCTGTCGCCAAGCACGGTCGCAAATTCGGTCGCGATGACGGATTCAGCTACCGCCTGCACTCTGCGGTCCGAACCATCCAGTCCAGCACGGACGAAAATAAAACCTGCATCGATTGGTGCAGGTCCAAGGGTCAGGCTTACGGTTAAACCGGAATGAACGCCGACGCCCGTCACGGTGGCTTGCGATCGAAGCGTCGTCTGCCGGCTAAATTTCATTCCAAACCGCCCACTACCGACTTACCTAAAAATAGAGCGGTCCGCACCCGGCCGCTGATTCGGTTTTTAGGTATCCCCAAGTCACGGCGGAACATAGTCACAGCCCCAAAGAGCGCCAACTCACGGTTTTTTACCGATTGTTACCCAATCTCTGCCGCAATCACGCCAAGGCTTTACCAAACTCGGGACCGGCCGAAGCGGCCAGCCGCCCCGCTATTCCACCTCGAAATACATAATTAAGTGTTGAATATCATGTATTTAGCTAGCCCGCATCGAATTCCCCGCGCAACAAGAAAAAGGCTCCGGGGAATCCGCCGGAGCCTTTCGTTGGGTCGCAATTGTAACAATCCTCAGCTGCTCTGCCGACGCAGAAAAGCGGGGATATCTAGGTGGTCGTCGCCTTGTGGTAGCGGCGCAACGGGTGCTGGACGTCCATGGCTGTCCAAACCTTGGGGTGCAGATCGGCGAGCGTACTCCGATACCGGTTCCATTTGTTGGGCGATGGTCCGTTGCGGCTTCCGCTCCGGCATCGGCGCCATCGCCGGGCCCGACGACCGGGCGGCGATCGGCGGTTCCTTCTCCTCGTCGCGGCGGCCGAGGCCGACATTGGCCAGGCGCTGGAGCAGTGACATTCGGGTTTTCTGCGGATGCTCTCCCTCGGTCTCACCCCTCGCCTGCCGGATTTCATTTTGCGCCGGCATCGGCAGATCCTCAAAGTTTGGCATTCTCGGCGCGCGAGGCGGAGCACGTTCGGCGGCCTGCGGAATAAAGGTTTCGGGCGTTTCAACCTCGCGGACCTCGACTTTCGCGGCGTCCTGATTCGGGAAAAGCGTCGGCTTTTGGGCGATCGGGCGAACCGTGACATCGCCATAGGATGCGGGTCGCGGCGGCGCGGCGGCGATCGGTTGCTGGGGCGCTTCAGAGGAAACCGCCGCTGCGATAGCAGCAAGGGCCACACGATCGACGCCGCCATTCTGGTGAGGCTGTGCGGGCGCTGGGGCCGGCGCTTGCGCAGCGGGAGCAGCTTGCGTCGTTGCTTCGAACTTTTGGGCACGCTCAGCGAGCCGCGCATTGTCGGCGCGAAGCCGGGCGGTCAAATCGGCGAGGCGAGAGTCCGGTGAAGCGGTTGGTGCCACCGCGTTGGTCGCGGTGGCAGCCGGCGCATTCGCGTTACGCGAGATCTGTGCCTGCTCGATGCCGGTTGCAACGACGGAGACGCGGATAATGCCATCGAGGGCCTCGTCGAAGGTGGCGCCGACGATGATGTTGGCATCCTGATCGACCTCCTCGCGGATACGCGTTGCGGCTTCGTCGACCTCGAACAGCGTCAGATCCTTGCCACCGGTGATCGAGATCAGCAGGCCGCGAGCGCCCTTCATGGAGGAGTCGTCGATCAGTGGGTTGGCGATCGCGGCCTCAGCCGCGGTCAAAGCTCGCTTGTCGCCTGAGGCTTCGCCGGTGCCCATCATCGCCTTGCCCATTTCGCGCATCACGGCGCGGACGTCGGCGAAGTCGAGATTGATCAGGCCTTCCTTGACCATCAGGTCGGTGATGCAGGCGACGCCGGAATAAAGCACCTGATCGGCCATCGCGAAGGCGTCGGCGAAGGTGGTCTTTTCGTTGGCGACCCGGAACAGATTCTGGTTCGGGATGATCAGGAGCGTATCGACCGTCTTGTGAAGCTCGGAGATTCCGGATTCAGCGGTGCGCATGCGACGCTGGCCCTCGAAGTGAAACGGCTTGGTGACGACTCCGACGGTGAGGATGCCCATGTCGCGCGCGGCCTTGGCAATCACTGGCGCTGCGCCGGTGCCAGTGCCGCCGCCCATACCGGCGGTGACAAACACCATGTTGGCGCCCGAAAGATGATCGCGAATCTCGTCGATCACTTCCTGCGCCGCGGCGGCGCCGACGTCAGGCTGTGATCCGGCGCCGAGGCCTTGAGTGACCTGAGTACCCATTTGCACGATACGTTGGGCCTTGGACATGGTGAGTGCCTGCGCATCGGTATTGGCGACGACGAAATCCACCCCCTGCAACCCGGCGGTGATCATGTTGTTGACGGCGTTGCCACCGGCGCCGCCTACGCCGAACACGGTAATCCGCGGCTTCAGCTCGCGAATATCAGGGACGTTGAGATTGATGGTCATGGGTGCCTCTCGATTACGCGCGCGTTGGTTCGCCTCGGCCGACGGCCGCGGGATTTGGTGAAATTCCTGGGAACTTGCACAGGGTACCGAAAAGATTCATCAGAAGCCCTCCCGAAGCCATCGTCCGACCTTTCCGAAATAGCCGTCAGTTCCTGTCTTGAGTTGCCGCGTATGCCGCGGTTCGACGTGCTCAAGATGAGCGTATTGCGGATAAACCAGCAGGCCCGAGGGGACCGCGAACGACGAGCTTTTCGCTTCATGGGGCAGCCGGCCGAAGCCGAGCGGGCGGCCGATCCGCACCGGGCGGCCGAGGATTTGGGTCGCAAGTTCGAGGGTGCCGGTGAGCTACGAGGCGCCACCGCTGAGGACGACACGCGCTTTTGGTTCTGCCGCAAAGGGCGAATCC
>JAGXAF010000034.1 GCA_018971675.1 Bradyrhizobium sp. | reverse complement strand
GCGGCTGCGGGTGCACTGAGCGCCCGGCATTTCCCGCGCCCTCACTTGAGGGTCGCGCTGCGCCCTCCATGATCCGGGCGGAGCTTCCTTGCAAAACTCGGGCGAAGTGGGTCGCGAGAATGCGGAGGCGCGTGTCACTTCACTCTCCCCGCAGGGGGAGGGGGGCTGAGCGCCGCGACCGGGAGAGGACTCCACAATCCCCATCGCGTCCACCATATCTTGCATAAATGTCAGGCGATTACCGCAATTGCTTGGCCATTATGGTCCGATATGGTATTCCGCCAGCGCCGCTATTGATCGCCACTCGTGACCGCCCGCAACGACAGCTAACTTGTTGCGGCGGTGGAGATATTTCATCCATGAGCTCTTCCGCCAGCGCCAAATCTTCCAGCGCCGAGCCTGCTTCCGCTCCCGGCTCGTTCTTCACAGCCTCGCTGACCGAGGCTGATCCCGAGATTGCGGCCGCGATCCGCGGCGAACTCGGTCGCCAACGGCATGAGATCGAGCTGATCGCGTCGGAAAACATCGTCAGCCGCGCGGTGCTGGAAGCGCAGGGCTCGGTGATGACCAACAAGTATGCGGAAGGCTACCCGGGCAGTCGCTATTATGGCGGCTGCGAATGGGTCGACGTCGCGGAAACGCTTGCGATCGAGCGCGCCAAGAAACTGTTCGGCGCGCAGTTCGCCAATGTGCAGCCGAACTCCGGCAGCCAGATGAACCAGGCGGTGTTTCTGGCGCTGCTGCAGCCCGGCGACACCTTCATGGGCCTCGATCTCGCTGCCGGCGGCCATCTCACCCACGGCTCGCCCGTCAACATGTCCGGCAAATGGTTCAAGGCCTCGCACTACACGGTGCGGCGCGACGACCAGATCATCGACATGGACGAAGTTGCCAGGCAGGCCGAGCAGGTGAAGCCGAAGCTGATCATCGCCGGCGGCTCGGCCTATTCGCGCGCGTGGGATTTCAAGCGGTTCCGCGAGATCGCCGACTCTGTCGGCGCGTATCTGCTGGTCGACATGGCCCATTTCGCCGGCCTCGTCGCCGGCGGTGTGCATGCCTCGCCGGTGCCGCATGCCCATGTCACCACCACCACCACGCATAAATCGCTGCGTGGTCCGCGCGGCGGCCTGATCCTGTGCAATGACGAGGCGCTGGCCAAGAAGCTGAACTCGGCGATTTTCCCGGGCTTGCAGGGCGGCCCGCTGATGCATGTGATCGCCGCCAAGGCGGTGGCGTTCGCCGAAGCGCTGCGGCCGGATTTCAAGGTCTACGCGAGGAACGTGGTCGAGAATGCCAAGGCGCTGGCGGAATCGCTGCGCGGCCACGGCCTCGATATCGTCTCGGGCGGCACCGACAATCATCTGATGCTGGTGGACCTCCGTCCGAAGGGCCTGAAGGGCAATGTCTCGGAAAAGGCGCTGGTGCGCGCAGCGATCACCTGCAACAAGAACGGCATCCCCTACGATCCGGAAAAGCCGTTCGTCACCTCGGGGCTGCGGCTGGGCACGCCGGCGGCGACCACGCGCGGCTTCGGTGTCGCCGAATTCAAGCAGGTCGGCGGGCTGATCGCCGAAGTGCTCAATGCGATCGCGCAGTCACAAGATGGTCAGGCGCCGCTGGTGGAAGCCGCCATCAAGGAACGCGTGAAGGCGCTCACCGATCGCTTCCCGATCTATCAGTAAGATGTTGTGAAGTAGAGGTTTTGCCGGATGCGCTGCCCCAGCTGCAACAGTCTCGATACGCAGGTGAAGGATTCGCGTCCGACCGAGGATTCGGCGGTGATCCGGCGGCGGCGGGTGTGCATCGCCTGCAATTTCCGCTTCACCACCTTCGAGCGCGTGCAACTGCGCGAACTCACCGTGATCAAGCGCAACGGCCGCCGGGTGCCGTTCGACCGCGACAAGCTGGTGCGCTCGCTGCAGATATCCTTGCGCAAGCGCCCGGTCGATGCCGAGCGGGTGGAGAGGATGGTCTCGGCGATCGTGCGCGAGCTTGAAAGCGGCGGCGAGGCGGAAGTCTCATCGGAGGCGATCGGCGAGATCGTGATGGAGCATCTGCGCCAGCTCGACGACGTCGCCTATGTCCGCTTCGCTTCAGTCTATCGCAACTTCCGCGAGGCAAAAGATTTCGAGGCCGTGCTCGGCGAGCTCTCCGGCGACGAGGACGCCCGCCCGGCCTTGTTGCGAAAATGATCTTCCGGATTTTGGAAGAGCAGTACGCGGAAAAATCCAGACTGTCGAAAGCGGCCGACCGGCGCTTCATGCAGCTAGCGCTGGCGCTCGGGCGGCGTGGGCAGGGGCGGACGTGGCCCAATCCGGCCGTGGGCGCGGTCGTGGTGAAGGACGGCGTCATTGTCGGTCGCGGCTGGACCCAGCCGGGCGGCCGACCCCATGCCGAGCCGGAGGCGCTTGGACGGGCCGGGGAGGCCGCGCGCGGCGCCACGCTGTATGTGACGCTCGAGCCATGTTCGCATCTGGGCAAGTCGCCGCCCTGTGCCGATGCCGTCATCGCCGCAGGAATCGCCCGCGTGGTGTCGGCGGTGGAGGATCCGAATCCGGAAGTCGCAGGGCAAGGCCACGCACGGCTGCGTGCCGCCGGAATCGCGGTGGACATCGGACTGTGCGGTGCCGAGGCGGCGCACGATCATGCCGGGCACTTCCGGCGGGTTCGCGACGAGCGTCCGCATGTCATCCTCAAACTCGCCGTTTCCGCAGACGACAAGATCGCCGCGGCCGGCGGCACGCCATCCGCCATCACGGGAGAGGCGGCCAGGGCGCGCGTGCATCTGTTGCGCGCGCAATGCGACGCCATCTTGGTCGGGATCGGCACCGTACAGGCCGACGATCCACTGCTGACCTGCCGGCTGCCGGGCATGGCCGGGCGTTCGCCGGTGCGGGTGGTGCTGGACCGCGCGCTGCGCCTGGCGGGTGCGAGCCGGCTGGTTCATTCCGCCCGCCAGACGCCGCTATGGGTGATGACTTCGGAGCTTGCGGAAGCGTCCGCCGCGACCAAGCTCGGTGCCGCTGGTGCGCAGGTGATCCGGATGGCGCCCTCGATAGGGCCAGGGCTTGATCTTTCGGCCGTGCTCCATGCGCTGGCTGGCCGCGGCATTACGCGGCTGATGGTGGAGGGGGGCGCCAAAGTGGCGTCGTCCTTTGTGTCAGCCGGTCTGGTCGATGAAATCTGGCTGCTGCGCGGCCCGCAGGCGATCGGCGCCGACGGCATCGCCGCGCTGGACGGGCTGCCGCTGACGACTATCACGCAGTCGCCGGGGTTTTCGGTTCGTGCTAGCGAGAGCCTCGGTAGCGACACTCTGACCATCTACGGGCGCAGCTGACATGTTCACCGGCATTGTCACCGATATCGGCGAGATCATGGCGTTGACGCCGACCTCGCGGGGCCAGCTGCATCGGCTGCGGATCGCATGCGGCTACTACCGTGCGACCATTGCCGATGGCGCCTCGATCGCCTGCAACGGCGTTTGTCTTACCGTCGTTGACTCGGGCATGACCGGCGGCAAGGACTCTGCTGGAAGGACCTGGTTCGACGTCGATGCCGGCGCCGAGACGCTCGGTATGACCACGGCAAAACACTGGAAGGTCGGCAGCAAACTCAACCTGGAGCGGGCGCTGAAGATCGGCGACGAGCTCGGCGGCCACATCGTGGCCGGTCACGTCGACGGCATTGCCGGTATCGTCCAGCGCGACGATCTGCCGGACATGGCGCGGTTCGAGCTGAAAACCACCCGCGAACTGGCGCGCTTTGTCGCCGCCAAAGGCTCGGTGACGCTGGACGGGGTGTCATTGACCGTGAACACCGTGCATGACGTGCTGTTTTCGGTGCTGGTCATCCCGCACACGCTCAATGTCACGACGCTGGGCGCCTGGCGTGCCGGCGGTGAAGTCAACCTCGAGGTCGATCTGATGGCGCGTTATGCCGCGCGGCTGTCGGAAATGAAGTGAGGCGGGGTTGGCATCAGCAGCCACTGCGCCTACAACCCGGCACACTCCCTCATGGTGAGGAGGCGCTCTTGCGCCGTCTCGAACCATGATGATGTAGCCCATCCTTCGAGGCGCGGCCAAGCGACCGCTCCCCAGGGATGAGGAACTTGATTGAAGCGGAAATAAAATGGCCGACGCGCGCCGCGCAATTCTTAAGGACCAGACCGACGTTTCCGGCGCGCGCGCGCTGATCGTCGAGGCGCGCTTTTATGACGATATCCAGGATGCGCTGCTGGAGGGCGCGCTCGCCGAGCTGAAGGGCGCGGGCGTCAGCCACGACATCGTCACCGTTCCCGGCGCGCTGGAAATCCCGGCGGCGATCGCGATCGCGCTCGATGCCGCCGAGAGCCACGGCAAACCCTATGATGCCGTGATTGCGCTGGGCTGCGTGGTTCGGGGCGACACCATCCATTTCGAAATCGTTGCGATGGAATCCGCGCGCGGACTGATGGAGCTTGCGGTAGCCAGGAAAATTCCGCTCGGCAACGGTATTATTACCGTCAACACCGATGAACAGGCTTGGGCGCGGGCGCGCGCCAGCGAACTCGACAAAGGCGGCGACGCCGCGCGCGCGGCGCTGGCGATGCTGCGGATCAAACGCCGGCTGGCGCGGGCCTGACCATGGCGGACAAGAACAGCCCTGACAGGAGACCTGCGAAAAGCCAGGACAAGAAAAGCCCGGACAAGAAGGCTAACCGGCGCGGCGCCGCGCGGCTCGCCGCGGTGCAGGCGCTTTACCAAATGGACATCGCCGGCGCCGGCCTGAACGACATCTTTGCCGAATTCGAGAGCCATTGGCTCGGCAACGAAGTCGAGGGCGACAAGTATTTGCCGGCGGAAGCCGCCTTCTTTCGCGACGTGGTATCCGGCGTGGTGCGCGACCAGGCGAAGCTCGATCCCCTGATCGATGAGGCGTTGTCGAAAGGCTGGCCACTGAAGCGGATCGACGCCATCCTGCGCGCCGTACTGCGCGCCGGTTCCTATGAACTGGAGCACCGCAAGGACGTGCCGGGACGGGTGGTGGTGTCGGAATATGTCGATGTCGCGCATGCCTTTGTCGAAGCCGACGAAACCGGCATGGTGAATGCGGTGCTTGACCAGATCGCGCGGCAATTTCGCGGCGATGAGTTCTCGCACGCGAGAGGCTAGACGAGGGTCGTGCGACGGAAGTTGCGTCATGACGGATCAACATGGATATTCTGCCGAGGACGCGCTGATCGCGCGCTATTTCAAGCCGCTGGCGACCGATCCCGGCGCGTTCGATCTCGGCGATGACGCGGCAATCCTCAAGTCGCATGGCGACGACATCGTCGCGACCACCGATGCCATCGTCGAAGGCGTGCATTTCCTGCCCGATGACCCTCCCGATACGATCGCGCGCAAGGCGTTGCGGGTGAACCTGTCCGATCTCGCGGCGAAAGGCGCCACGCCGGCCGGGTTTGTCCTGACTTTGGCGTTGCGAGCGGTGGAGGAAGCCTGGCTCGAACCGTTTGCGCATGCGCTGGGCCGGGATGCGATCCAGTTCGGCTGCCCGCTATTGGGCGGCGACACGGTTTCCACGCCGGGCCCGCTGATGATCTCGATCACGGCGTTCGGCCGCGTACCGCCCGGCAGGATGCTGCATCGCACCGGCGCCACGGCAGGCGATATTGTCGTGGTGACGGGAACGATCGGCGACGCGGCGCTTGGCCTCGAGGTGCTCAAGGGCGGCGCGGCCGCGGCAGCCTTCGCTGACGATGCCGCGGCCGGGCAAATGCTGGTCGGACGTTATCGGACTCCACAGCCGCGCACGGCGCTTGCCGAGGCGGTTCGCGATCACGCGCATGCGGCCATGGATGTATCGGACGGTCTGGCCGGCGACCTCGCCAAGCTGTGCAAGATATCGGGCGTATCCGCTGTGATCGAAGCCGGGAGCATCCCGCTGTCGGCTGCTGCCGCGACACTGCTTTCGCGGGGCGTGGTCGGCATCGAGGCGATCGTTTCCGGTGGCGATGATTACGAGATCCTGTGCGCCATTCCACCAGCCGCCTTTGAAGCCTTCAGGCAGGCGGCGCGGACGGCGGGCGTTGAGATATCTGCGATCGGGAAGGTCGTGGCGGGTTCGTCAGCGCCGTGCTTTCTGGACAATCGGGGCGACAGGATCAGGTTGCCGCGGCTGTCCTATAGTCATTTGTGATCCCGTGCCGGTCAATGGCGACCCGCTCGCAGTATTTGGTCGAGGCGCCGGTGGTCTCCCATTCGCGTCCAGTTCCCTCGTCCGGCGCTTGCGGGTTCCGGCCGCCCCCGCAGTGTCGATGCAGGCAATGGCAAATCTGACGCAAAACCGGTTCTTTGGGCTGCAAAATCGCCGCTTCGGCCCTTCCGCGACATTGCGCCGGGGGAGCGATTTTGGCATGGTCCCGCCCGATTTGAGGCTGCCCCCTGATGAGGGGGCGCCTCCTTTTTATGCGCTCGCCGCGTCCTGCGGGAATGGCGTGGACTAAATCAGGATCTGAGGCAAATTCAATGACAGCATTATGGGTGATCGTGCTCTGCGGAGCGCTGTCCATCGTTTACGCCATCTGGGCGACCGCATCGGTGATAAAATCCGACGCCGGCAACCCGAAGATGCAGGAAATCGCGGCTGCGGTGCGTGAGGGCGCGCAGGCTTATCTCAAGCGCCAGTATACCACGATCGGTATGGTCGGTATCGTGATCTTCGCGCTGCTGGCCTACCTGCTCGGCGCCCTGGTCGCGGTCGGTTTCCTGATCGGCGCGGTGCTGTCGGGCACTGCCGGGTTCATTGGCATGAACGTTTCGGTTCGTGCCAACGTGCGCACGGCGCAGGCGGCAACCACCTCGCTCGCCGGTGGACTTGAACTCGCCTTCAAAGCCGGCGCCATCACCGGCCTGCTGGTTGCGGGTCTGGCGTTGCTCGGCGTCACGATCTACTTCACCTACCTTACGCATGTGCTGAACCTGGAGCCCAACAGTCGCACCGTCGTCGACGCGATGGTCGCGCTCGGGTTCGGTGCGTCGCTGATCTCGATCTTCGCGCGCCTCGGCGGCGGCATCTTCACCAAAGGCGCTGACGTCGGTGGCGATCTCGTCGGCAAGGTCGAAGCCGGCATTCCCGAGGACGATCCGCGCAACCCCGCCACTATTGCCGATAACGTGGGCGACAATGTCGGCGACTGCGCCGGCATGGCGGCCGACCTGTTCGAGACCTATGCGGTGACCTCGGTCGCCACCATGGTGCTGGCGGCGATCTTTTTTGCCAAGTCGCCGCTGCTCGCCAACATGATGACGCTGCCGCTCGCGATCGGCGGCATCTGCATCATCACCTCGATCATCGGAACCTTCTTCGTCAAGCTCGGCACCAGCCAGTCGATCATGGGAGCGCTTTACAAGGGGCTGATCGCCACCGGTATCCTGTCGCTGTTCGGCGTCGCCGGCGCGATCTATTGGCTGGTCGGCTTCGGCAAGCTCGCGGGCGTCGACTACACCGGCACGGCACTGTTCGAATGCGGCGTGACGGGCCTCGTCGTGACCGGGCTGATCATCTGGATCACCGAATACTACACCGGCACCGACTATCGTCCGGTGAAGTCGATCGCGGCTTCCTCAGTCACCGGCCATGGCACCAACGTGATCCAGGGTCTCGCCATCTCGATGGAGGCAACCGCGATGCCCGCGATCGTCATCATCGCCGGCATTCTCGTCACCTACAGCCTTGCCGGCCTGTTCGGGATCGCGATCGCGACCACGACGATGCTGGCTCTGGCGGGCATGATCGTCGCGCTCGACGCCTTCGGTCCGGTCACCGACAATGCCGGCGGTATTGCCGAAATGGCGGGTCTACCCAAGGAAGTCCGCAAGTCGACCGACGCGCTCGACGCGGTCGGTAACACCACCAAGGCGGTTACCAAGGGCTACGCGATCGGCTCCGCCGGTCTCGGCGCGCTGGTGTTGTTCGCGGCCTACAATGAGGATCTGAAGTTCTTCATTGGAGATGGGGCCAACCACGCCTATTTCCAGAACGTCAATCCGGACTTCTCGCTCAACAACCCCTATGTGGTGGTGGGGCTGCTGTTCGGCGGCCTGCTGCCGTATCTGTTCGGCGCGCTCGGCATGACTGCCGTCGGCCGTGCGGCGGGCGCGATCGTCGAGGAAGTCCGGCGCCAGTTTCGCGAGAAGCCGGGCATCATGCAGGGCACCGACAAGCCAGACTATGGCAAGGCGGTCGACCTTCTGACCAGGGCGGCGATCAAGGAAATGATCATCCCGTCACTGTTGCCGGTGCTGTCGCCGGTCGTCGTCTACTTCCTTATCTACGCGATCGCCGGTGGCGGCGCGGCCGGCAAGTCGGCGGCGTTCTCGGCCGTGGGCGCGATGCTGCTGGGCGTGATCGTGACCGGGCTGTTCGTCGCGATTTCGATGACTTCGGGCGGCGGCGCCTGGGACAACGCCAAAAAATACATTGAGGACGGTCATTACGGCGGCAAGGGTTCCGATGCCCACAAGGCCGCTGTGACCGGCGACACCGTCGGCGATCCCTATAAGGACACAGCCGGTCCCGCGGTCAACCCGATGATCAAGATCACCAACATCGTGGCGCTGCTGTTGCTGGCGATCCTGTCACATTGAGACGGGTCCACAAGAGGAAAGCCCCACGGCCCGCGCCGCGGGGCTTTCCTTTGTGATAGGAGCGCAAGGGCTAATTGAAGCTCAAGAGTTTGAACAGCGGCGTGAGGTAGCTGAGTTCCTGGCCCGAGGTCGGCGTGGTGCGGCTGACGAAGTCGAAGATCTTGCCATCCTGGAGCCCGTAATTGGCAAGCCGCCGGACCTGTCGATTCTTGTCGAAATAAATGGCGATCACCCGCTGGTCGTAGACATGCTGCTTCATGAACATGACCGGGCGCTCGGAGCGCTCCGAAATGTAGTAGAACACCTCGCCGTCGAGGGTCGCGACCGTGGAGGGCGTTCCCATCACGATCAACACCTGGTCTTGGCTGGCGCCGATCGGGATTTGCTCAAGCGCGCCCGGAGGCAGGATATAGCCCTTCTGGAACTGTTCGCCAGTCAGGCAGCCGCCCAGCGTCATGCACGCCAGGACGACGGCGACCGCCGTGCGCAAACCACACCAGCGCGAGGCCACGCCGCGCGGAGCACGCGTGCGCAAGCAGGTCGGGCTCGTTTCAGTCATTGCGGAATCGGTCCATTCCCTTGCCTCAAGTGAGGCGTTGACGTACCGGGCAGCACGCTGGATTGCAACATGCCTGGGGCTCAAGGGCTCTCATGCGGAACCCACGATGATTTGGCCGTTCAATCACTTCAAAAAATCCCGGGTTACTCCGCACCGCACCATTGAAGCCATCTATGGCATGATCGTGACGCAGGCGCGAGACCCCTTATTTTACCGGGATTTAGGTGTTCCGGATACCGTCGACGGCCGTTTTGATCTGCTGGTGCTGCATCTGTGGCTGGCGTTGCGGCGATTGAGGGCGATCGAAGCGGCGTCTGCCCTTTCCCAAGCGCTGTTTGATCGCTTCTGTAATGATTTGGACGACAATCTGCGGGAGATGGGGGTCGGCGATCTAACGGTGCCAAAACGCATGAAGGCCTTCGCGGAGGCCTTCTACGGCCGGGCAGCGGCTTATGATCTGGCACTGGATGCGGGCGAGGAGCCGTTGGCGCGGGCACTGTGCAAGAATATATTAAACGGGGAGGGCATCGAAAACGCACGACGGCTGGCCCGCTATGCCAAAGCGGTCGCCGCTTCCCTGACCGGACAGCACGAGGCCGCGTTATTGGCTGGATCGTGGAAATTCCCGTCGCCGACTGGCCCTGACACGTAGCCGTGAACGGAATGGAGAGGATGACAGACATAACCGATCCCTGGAGCGTTCCGATCGCCGTGCCGCAGATACCGGACACAGGGTTGCATCGCGATCTTGAAGCCGATCAGGCCGCACGGATCGCGATGGCCGAGGCCGCTGGCTTGCGCGAAATTCTGTCGGCAAGCGCGTCGTTCGATGTGGCACGCAACAGCGGCGACCGTTTTCACGTCACTGGCCGCGTTCGAGCAAGGATCGGACAAACCTGCGTGGTGACGCTCGACCCGATCGAGAACGATATCGATGAACCGATCGATTTGATGTTTGCGCCGCCCGAGCAAATTCCCGTGCCGCTCGGTCTGGTCGACGAGGCTGCTGAAGCGGGCAGCCAAAGTCCAGACCCGCCGGAGCCGATCGAAAATGGTATAATCGACCTGGGTCGCCTTGCGACCGACGCGTTGTTTTTGGCGATTGATCCATATCCACGCAGGCCCGACGCGATGTTCGAGCCTGTGGTCGCCGCCGCCGATCCCGAGGATCATCCATTTGCCGCGCTAAAGGCCCTGAAGTTGGATGCGAACCCGATGGCTGCCCCGAAGTCTAAAAAACGTTGAGGCTGCGCCCGAGCGCGGCTTGAGGGCGCCTTGAGCATGACTTGCCAGCCCTTCGGCCTGCATTCTTATCGGTGCAACTCTGAGGCCGGGTTTGGGGCCCCGATCCAAGGCATTGAATTACATAGCGTTATATGCGAGGTTCGCTCCTGCTTGATGGCGCTTCCACTCGCAAAGGGAGCAGTAGAGAGGTTGTGTCGGGGCGCGGACCCGCTATTGTCGCGGCCCGGCCGGGGCGCAGGCATGCGCTTCGCCGATCAGCGCTATCTGCGACGATTTCCGGCTGCGGCCAAGCGCTTCTAGTCCGCACAAGATCAGGTTTCCGGGACGGGCATGCCGCAAAAGGTTCGAATCGCGCTTGACGCCATGGGTGGCGATGCCGGCGCCTCGGTTGTCATTCCCGGCGCCGCCATTTCGCTGTCTCGGCATCCCGACACTGAGTTTCTGTTGTTCGGGGATCAGGCGTCGATCGACGCACAGCTCTCAAGGCATCCGGCGATGAAGGCTGTTTCGCGGGTCTTTCATACCGACGTGGCCGTCAGGATGGACGACAAGCCGAGCCAGGCGTTGCGCCGCGGTCGCAAGACCTCGTCGATGTGGCTCGCCATCGATGCCGTCAAGAAAGGAGACGCCGACGTCGCGATATCCGCCGGCAATACCGGCGCCCTGATGGCGATGGCGCGGTTCAACCTGCATATGCTGCCCGGGATCGATCGTCCGGCGATCGCAGCCGTGTGGCCAACGGCCCGCGGCGATTCCGTGGTGCTCGATCTCGGGGCTACAATCGGTGGCGACGGGCATCATTTGATGAGGCTGGCGGTGATGGGCAGCGCGATGGCAAGTGTGCTGTTCGATCGCGAGCGGCCGACGGTCGGTCTGCTCAATATTGGGGTTGAGGAGGTCAAGGGAGGCGAGGAAATCCGCGAGGCGGCCGAGTTGCTCCGCGCGATGAACCTGCCCCAACTCGAATATGTCGGCTTCGTCGAAGGGGATGGCATCGGCAAGGGCGTCGCCGACGTCATCGTTACCGAGGGTTTTAGCGGCAACATTGCGCTGAAGACTGCCGAGGGCACCGCCCGCCAGATTTCGGAATTCCTGCGCAGTGCCATGGGGCAGACCTGGCGTTCCCGCATCGGCTATCTGTTTGCCAGAAATGCCTTCAGATTGTTGCGCGACAAACTGGACCCCAACAAGTCCAACGGCGGCGTGCTACTGGGTCTGCGGGGAATCGTGGTCAAGAGCCACGGCGGAACCGATTCCGAAGGCTTTGCTTACGCGGTCGACGTTGGCTATGAGATGGTCCACTACGATCTCCTGACCAAGATCAATCAGATGCTCAATCGCGAAGGCAGCGCGCTCGCGCCGACCGCGCAGGAGGCTGTCTCGTGACTGTAATACGTTCGGTGGTGCTCGGCTGCGGCTCCTATTTGCCGCGGCAGGTCCTGACCAATGCCGAACTGGCGTCGCGGGTCGATACCTCCGACGAGTGGATCGTACAGCGCACCGGTATCCGGCAGCGTCATATCGCTGCCGAAGGCGAGTTCACCTCGCATCTGGCGATAAATGCCGCCCGCGCGGCGCTCGCCGATGCCGGAATTGACGCGCAGGCGATCGATCTGATCGTGCTGGCCACGTCGACGCCGGACAATACCTTTCCCGCCACCGCGGTCGCAGTGCAGAGCGGCCTTGGCATCAACCACGGCGCAGCATTCGACCTGCAGGCGGTTTGCTCGGGATTCGTCTTCGCGCTGGCCACCGCTGACAACTTTCTGCGGGCCGGGGCGTTCAAGCGCGCGTTGGTGATAGGCGCCGAAACCTTTTCGCGCATCCTGGACTGGAACGACCGCGGCACCTGTGTGCTGTTTGGCGACGGCGCGGGCGCGCTCGTGATTGAAGCGCAGGAGCAGCCCGGAGAACTCTCCGACCGTGGCATTCTGACCTCGCATTTGCGTTCTGACGGCCGGCATAAAGCGAAGTTATATGTCGATGGCGGACCATCCTCGACGCAGCAGGTTGGTCATTTGCGGATGGAAGGCCGTGAAGTCTTCAAGCATGCCGTCGGCATGATCACGGATGTGATCGTGGATGCGTTCAAGGCCAGCGGTACCACCGCCGAGGACATCGACTGGTTCATCCCGCACCAGGCCAATAAGCGAATCATCGATGCTTCAGCGCACAAGTTGCATATTGCGCCGCAGAAAGTCGTGCTGACCGTCGACATGCATGGCAACACGTCAGCGGCGTCGATTCCGTTGGCGATGTCGGTTGCGGTAAAGGACGGACGGGTCAAGAAGGGCGATCTCGTGCTGCTGGAAGCCATGGGCGGTGGCTTCACGTGGGGCTCGGTGCTGCTGCGCTGGTAGGCGCCCTGTCAGAAAAACTCATCCATCTGCAGCCTGGTTTCATGCCATTGCATGGATGAGCGCTGTTGACCATTGCGAGTTAACCTCATAATTTTAGGGAATAAATTGTTCGCCGGGAGTGCGGGGCAGGCGATGACCGGAACCGGAAAGACAGTCACACGTGTCGATCTGTGCGAAGCGGTCTACCAAAAGGTAGGCCTGTCGCGCACGGAATCGTCGGCCTTTGTCGAACTGGTGTTGAAAGAGATTACCGATTGCCTTGAGAAGGGCGAGACGGTGAAGCTGTCGTCGTTTGGATCGTTCATGGTGCGCAAGAAAGGTCAGCGTATCGGCCGAAATCCGAAGACTGGCACCGAAGTCCCTATTTCGCCGCGGCGTGTGATGGTATTTAAGCCGTCGGCGATTCTAAAGCAGCGGATCAACGGTAACGGCAGCGGCGACGCCAAGACTGATTGAAGATTTGGCCGATTGAAGATTGACCGTTGAAGATTGGCCGACGGAACAAAGGGTCCAACAGGTCGACCGAAGAGGAGCGCGCATTGGACAAGGCGCCGGATGCGTTCCGAACCATCAGCGAGGTCGCCGACGACCTCGACATTCCCCAGCACGTTCTGCGGTTCTGGGAGACCCGGTTCACCCAGATCAAGCCGATGAAGCGAAGCGGCGGCCGTCGCTATTATCGGCCCGACGACGTCGACCTGCTCCGGGGCATCCGCCGGCTCTTGTACGGCGAGGGCTATACCATCCGCGGGGTGCAGCGCATTCTCAAGGAATACGGCATCAAGGCCGTGCAGGGACTGAACGAAGGATCGACATTCTCCAGTGCTGCCTTTGCCGGGATTGAGGCCGGTATCGGAGACGCGCTGCGCGAGCCCTCGGACTATGAGGACGGCTTGCTCGATATCGAGACCGACGATGAGGACCAGGAAGACGAGGAAGAGATCGTCGAAGAGGATGACGAAATGCCCGTCATGGCGCGGCGCGGGCCGGCATTCATGCAGACTCCGCAGCCGTCCGATCCGTCGGCCCTGCCTCGGGCCTCAGCCGCTTTCGGGGTCGATAACGGCGTCGCCGCGTACAAGTTCGATACTGCCAGGCTCAAGGCCGTGCTGGATGACCTGATGGCCTGCCGGCAATTGCTGGATCAGGCAATGGAGAAGGGTTAAATCTTCTCGCCCTTGACCTCTCGAATCCCGTGTGCGGTCAACGAAACGCGGAGGACACCAGCCGTTCCTTCCGTTTCGGATCGGAGAAACAGCGTAAGAACCGGCTGTCAGAATCGCGTCAGAATCGCAGGGAAAAAAGTAAGGGATTCAACGCCAGAATTGGTCGGAGCGAGAGGATTTGAACCTCCGACCCCTAGTCTCCCAGACTAGTGCGCTAACCGGGCTGCGCCACGCTCCGATACCGTTCCCTTAGCTTTGATCACGGCCGGGCGCAAGAAGCAGAGGCCGAAACTCCGCCGCGCCGCAGCCCCGGGGGGCGACAACGGTTATTGGTGGGGCACGCGTTCGGCCTGCGCCGGCACCTGCGAGGCGTCGATGTGACGAATCGGAGCCCGGCGCAGCAGGGAGAGGATCGTCATGCCGAGTTCGAAATAAGTGCGCGGCCGCAGCGCCCGGGAAGATCCCTTCAATTCCGCATTCAGACTGACCGGAACCTGCACGTGCGTGAGTCCGAGTTGCAACAGCGAGATCAAGGAACAAATCTGGTAGCCGTAACCGTCGGCCTTAACGGGTATCTGCCGCAGCCACTTCACGGGGTAGATGATCATGCTGTGATAGTCGAACAGCCAGAATCCAAACGTACAATTCAGCAAAAACCGCAGCGAATGGGACTGGAACGATCGATTGAGCGAGCGATCCGATTGGTTGTCGCGATAGGTGATCACGATGTCGGCCGCACCTGCGGCCTTGAACATCCGTGCGATGCCCTCGTTCTTGAAAGCATGATCACCCGGAATCAGGGTGATCGCGTTGAATTTCGCGTGCTGCAACGCCCATTTGAAGGCGGCCCCGACACCTTGCCGCTGCGCGTGATGCACGACCGTGAGGCGCGGCTCCTCGGCCGCGAACTGGTCCATGATCGCACCGGTATTGTCAGTGCTGCCGTCATCAATCAGGAAGATTTCAAAATCGTCGAGCAAATCACGCGCGAGCGGCAGGACGCCGTCGATCGTATCGGCGATCTTGTCCTGCTCGTTGAGAGCGGGAATGACGATGGTGAGCCTTTTGTTCGGTCCGTTTGCAGACATCTTTGTCGTACCGCTTGCTGCTTAAGCCGGTGAGGACCAGCGTTCCGTCATCGCATGGGTCGCCTAAGGGTCTACGTCATCCCGGCGATCCAAACAATACGGTCGCGGACCATGGGTTGTTGAAAAGAGTCGCAGCAATCACGAATTCGTCGTTTTCTCTGCCATTTCGAACGGAACGGCGAAATCATAGAGTCCGGTATCCCCAATGGCGAAGGCCCGACGCAAGGCTCCGATCCGGGAAACGGTTGTGCGGCCGGACGGGGTGACGACGAAGCGCGAGCCTGCTCGCTCAACTTGTCCGCCGCTGACCAGGATATCCGTTCGGCCGCGGAATATTTCGGGAACCTTGCGCTGGATGATCTCGGCGAGCGGCGCTGCGGCTTCCGGGCGCTGCGCGAGGTCAAGCAGGATTTCAAGCGACACCGATTTGTAGACGGCGCCGAATGCGAACACATACCACATGACGCCGAAGCCGAAGACCGAAGCGGCATTCCAGTACCGGAAATGCTCGACGGTCATGACGCCCAGCGCGATGCTCGCTGCATGCGAGACAATTGCGGCCATCGCCAAAATCGCGACCGGCGCAATCGGCGAGCCGGCGCGTCGCGCGACGACCTGAGCGACGGGCGCGAGGATCGTGAACAACAGGATGCCGGCAAGGCCACACACGAACGACATTGCGATCTATCCCATGCCCGTTGCAAAACGGATCAGTCTGACGACACGCACCGTCATCATGCCGAGGGGGGTGACTGCGATCCGGCCATCGCGAGAGATCGCCATGCCGGAGCCAACCAGCAAGCGCAGGCGGTTGTGGGCAAACCCGCTGAGGTCGCCACCCCGCATATAGGCTGAGGCCCATTGTTCAAGGGTCAGCGGTTGCGCGGCCCCTGCGAGTGCGGTCAGCAACGTCACCGTAAAGCCCCAGGCGAGCAGGCTCCACAACACGTGGCACAACAGGATCGCGGTCGTCAGAAGCAGGGCGCCGCCTACCACGTCGCCGATATCGCGCGAACCCGGCAGCGCAAGACAGCCAGCGGCAAACAGCGCGATAACGGTGAGGCTCCCGGCCCGGAACAAGCGGCCGGCTCCGTGGAAGACGCCGATCCGGGCATAGCCGAACAACACCAGCGGCAGCAGGGCGCTCAATAAGATCGCCGTGATTTGCAGCGGCCCGGGGAAAATGCTCATTAGATCACCAGATCGAAGCGCGCCCGGCTTTCAAGATCGTCAGGTCCGGAGCGCGGGCGATATCGAAGGCTTTGGGTTTTCTTGCGTCGGCAGCTATAGGGGGACGGGTTTTGCCGGTCAATGACATGCAGGCGCTGAATTGGTTGGCGGCAAGCGGCGGTTCGCTCTTGGCGAGTGCGTTGCGTTCGATCGAGGAATAGACATGCCGCCCTCGGCCGACATCCGCCTTTCGTCGCCACTCCGCGCCATCGTGCTCCTGGCGATCCTGTTGCTGGCCGCGCATGCGCCGCTATTTTTGAACGACAGCGTCTTCATGGACGATTGGCTGGTGCTCAAGCTCGGTCCGGCCTATCCGATAAACATTGATTTCCTGATCACGGGTGCCGGTCACCCGGTATTTTTTGCCTATTACAGCATCGCTAACATGACGGGGGCGCCTGTCCTCGTGATGAAGGTCATGGCCATCGCCGCGATTTTATTGGGGGCTATCTGTCTGTTTCTGGCAGCGATGGGTACTGGCCTGGTGAGCCGGGCGGAAGCCGCTGGCGTCGCGCTGCTGGTTTGGATTTACCCCGGCTATCAGATGTGGGCCGGCAAGGCCAACTCCGTCTATGTCTTCAGCTTCGGTTTATTCTGCGTCGCCGCATGGTTGCTGATGCTGGCTTTCGAAACGAAAGGCGCGCGCCATGCGGTGCTGCGGATCGCGTCGGCGCTGAGCTTCTTTCTCAGCTTCGCCTTGAACTCGCTGATGGCGCTGTATCTGTTTGTGATGTTCGGCCTGTTTGTCGCGGTGTGGCGCGCTGATGGCCGCACGCTGGGATCGCTACGTCGGTTCGTCGTTTCGGTGTGGCGCTGCTTCGCCCGCTATCCGGAATTTGCGGCGCTCCCGCTGCTGTATTGGGGAGCACTCAGCATCTGGTTCAAGCGGGTCGGCGCCTACGCGGGCTATTATGGAATCCGGCTGCCGACATATTCGGAACTGCTTGAAGGCTGGAACAGCTTCTACCAGTGCGGCTACAGCAACTCTCTCACGCGGGCGGGGCGGGCGGCGACGGACTTCAAACCTTTATACGTCGCCGTCGTCGTCGTGATCGTCGTGGTGTTTTACCTCGCCTCCAAAAGCAAGCGCGCGCGCCCGTCGGCTTTCCGGATCGCTGCTCCGTTGCTGCTGAGCGTGCTGCTGTTCGCCGCGCTGGCACTACCCTATCTCATCGCGGGCATCCGGCCGAGCCTGCATTTTTACGAGACCCGCCATTTGCTGCTGTTCGGTCTGCCGGGAGCGCTCTTCATCCTGTCGATCAAGCGTTTCGGGGAAGGGATCGTTGGCTGTGACGCTGCTTTCGTCGGCGTGTTCGGTTTGGCCGCGATCGTGTCGGTGGCCGCACTTTGGAACAGCTATTTTTTTCTGCAGGCGAGGGCCCTGGAGCAAGAAGCCTTGTCCAGTCATCTTGAAGCGATGCCGATGCCAGCGGCTATCGTATACGATCTGAACGACGGCTTCGCCGATCATACGTCACAGCATGTTCCGTTCGGTCTCGCGGAGGTCACCGGCATGTTGCAGCTGGCCTGGGGCGACCACCCATTTTTTGGCTATAGCCAGCAGGGCGAGCGGCCAACCATCCTGCAGGAAATGGAGGCGGCTCGAAATATTGCCGGCAGCGCTTTCCACCACATGAATCCATCCGGCCCGCAGGCAACTATTTTGCTCAAGCCGGGCCCCGCGGCTGCGACCAATGGCAGGATGGTGTTGCACTACTACGCTTGCCGGCTGTTGCGGCGATGCGATGTGGCTTCATATCTCTCTCAGCTTGCGAGTGTCAGGATCAACGTCGGGCCCATTGCAGGCGTGATCCCGGTGGCTGGGTCGAAATGACCTGCCGCCACACCCGGCGCCAATCAGGTCACGGCGCTGATGTCCGGGAGGGGCACGATGAACTTGCCGCCTTCCGCGAAGTAGTTCGGGTGCTTGGCCTTGATCGCGTCGACATATCGCCAGGCAAAGATGATCGTGACCGCTGGCTTGCGATCGTAAAGCGCCTGCGGCGGCAGGATCGGGATGTCGTAGCCGGGGCCTCTCAGCATATTGCCCTTGGTCGGATCGTCATCGACAAGAAAATCGATCTTTCCCGTCAGTTTGAACTGCGGCAGCAGCGTCGTGGTGCCGACCGAAATGCCGTAGCCGGCAACCTGCCGGCCCTCGGCGTGGCAACGATCGGCGATCGCATTCAACTCGGTCGCGATCGCGGCGATGCGCTTGTCAAACGCGCGGTAATAGTCGGGCCGATCGACACCGAGACGCTCTTCTTCGGCGATAAAGCGTCTCACCGATTCCGATACCTTGTGTGGTCCCCCCTCAAGCTGAACGCTGACCCGGATCGACCCACCCTTGGTCCAGATGTTCTGGACGTCGATCACCTGCATCTTCAGCCGTTTGAAGAAGGTGTCGAGCGGCTTGATGTTAAAATAGGACAGGTGTTCGTGATAGACAGTGTCGAGCAGGTTCTTCTCGGTGACATCGACGCCGTATTGTGTCTCGAAGACGAAGACGCCGTTCGGCGCGAGTACGTTGCGGATGCCAGTGACGAACGTGTCCATATCGTCGACATTGGCGATGATGTTGTTGGCGATCACCAGGTTGGCTGGCACGCGTTCCTTTTTGATCCGCGTGCCTATCTCGTCGCGGAAGAAGTCCGGAATGGTCTCGATGCCGTTCGCGGTCGCTTTCTTTGCGATCTCTACCGCCGGATCGCACCCCAGCACCCGCATTCCCCGCTCCTTGAAGAAGCCGAGCAGCGAGCCGTCATTGCTGCCGAGTTCGACGACGAACGAATTCGGCTCCAGATGCAGTCGTGCGATTACCTCGTCCGCAAGTTTGGCGAAGTGCTCGCGCAGGCCAAGCGAGATCGATGTCGTATAGACGTAGTAGCGATACTGGATTTCGGGATTGCCGACGTGCAGGATCTGCAACTGGCCGCAATCCTCGCAAAGAAACAGGTCGAGCGGGACGCCTTCCCGGAACACTGGATCGTTCAGCTCTGCATCGGGAACACGGAAGTTCGGCGTTGCGATCGGCATCGCGGCCAGCGGAGCGACCAGCTTCTGCCGGGTGGAATGGCAGAGACGGCAATCGTCGCGTTTGTAGAAGAGCTTTGTCATTCGCAGATCCAGATCAATAAGGGTTTGATGCGGGCAATCCCGGTTGATTACCGTGCCTGACTACGCCGTTTCCCCGCTCGGGGACTGCGTCGCGCCGGTCGCCTCCCGTTCTATGGGCGATTGCTGTTCGGCCGCGAAGCGTTGCCGGTCACGGCTTGTCAGCCAGACGGCGCCGCCGATCAGTCCGATCACGACCGAGGCGAGACCGAGCAGGACCGAGGTGGCGAGCGCGGTGGAAGGCGAAACGCCGACCAGTGTCAGGCCCGCCACCATGGCGCTCTCCCGCACGCCCCAGCCACTGATCGAAATCGGTATGGCTGACAGCAGGATCACCGGCGGGATCAACAGCAAGGCATCGCCGACTGCCAGGCCGGCATGCAGTCCCTCGGCCAGCACGAAGCAGGTGAGGGTGGTCATGAGGTGAATTAGGATCGCGGTTGAGAGCAGCACGCCTCGCCGCCTGAAACCGAGCAGCAGGAAACGGATCAGGAATCCCAGGCTGGCAAATTTCGAAATTGGCCAGATCGAGCGAATGCGGGCGGGCCACCGGTCGAGCGTGATCAGCACGATGGTGCCGGCGAGGCCCGCCAGCGCCAGGCTGCCGATGGCGAGGATGGGGCGCGGATCGTGGATACGTGCCAGCAGAAACGGAAAGCCGACCGTGATCAGCAGGACGAGACCGATCAGGGCCGTGACGCGATCCGCAAGGACGCCTTTCACGGAATTGCCCCAGCTGACGCCTTCCGCACGCAGCATCCAGACCCGCACCAGATCGCCCCCTACCGTGGAAGGCAGCGTCTGGTTGAACCACAGGCTGACGAGCAGGATGCGCAAGCCGGCAATCGCACGCATTGGCGTGCCGACAGCCTCCATGATCAGGAGCCATCTGGCATTCATCACCAGCGTCTGCGCGAACAGGATCGCCACCGCCAGGACGAAGATCGCGGGGCTGACGGTGAGCAGGTCCTTTTCAACCTGCTGGATGTTGGTACCGCGCGCCACCAGCCACAGCATGCCGGCCGAGAGCACCAGCCGTACGGCAAATGAAACGATCGATTTCAACTGCGGTGACATCGAGGGCACGAGCTGTCTCAATCTTTCAGGTGATGGCGCTCAGGAAGCCGGGTATTCGGCTCTGCCGATGACGAGGTCAACAGCGCTCATCAGCCAGAACTGGTGCGCGGTCTCGATGATATTGTAGCTGCGGCTGTCGGCCCAGAAGTTGACGTCGCCGGTCTGGCGCAGTGGATTGTCGGCGCTCATTCCCGACAGCGTGATCACCGAGAGCTTGAGTTCCCGGGCCTTGGCGACCGCATTGAGGATATTGGGCGAACGGCCGGACGAACTGATGGCGACGAGGCAATCGCCGGCCTTGGCATTCAGCCGAAGCGCATGCGCCATCCACTGCTCGTAGCCGTAGTCGTTGGCAAGGCAGGTGATCTGGCTTGCATCGCTGAAACAGGTTGCCGGCACTTTTGCGTTCTTGGACAGATCAATCGCGAGATGCGAACTGATGCTGGCCGAACCGCCATTGCCGATGAAGATCACGATTCCGCCGCGCTCGCGGGTGGCCAGCCAAAGTTCGCGAGTCCGAGCGATCGCGTCGAAACGGCCCGCGTCCTTTGTCAGCATGCGCTGCATGCGATCCATGTAGTCGACGAGGAAGTGTTCGTCTTGCGCATTCATGCGCGGTGTCCCCCTGGCCCGACCCGCTCTAGGCTCCCCTGCATTAGACAGGATTTCCCCGGATTGCAAAGCCGGAAAGCCGCACTTCCCGGCTGCTTGTGGACCGCTATCCACGATCGATGCCGTATACCCGCCAACATCTTCGAAATCCGCGATTTTTCGCGCTCGATCTGCAGCAGGAACTGAATACGGGATCACGGGCCGCCGGTTTGTTGCCAAAGAGTGGGGGCTTTGCTACGAGAGGCTATCATCCAGAGATTGTCGCGGGTAGTGATGTCGGGTCCGGCAAAATGCATAGTGACGGGTGGCGCCGGATTCATCGGCAGCCATCT
>JAGXAF010000272.1 GCA_018971675.1 Bradyrhizobium sp. | reverse complement strand
CAATTTCGTCGAAGGCGCTCGAAACAGCCTTGCTATCGTGCCTGAATAGTTGTTCAGTTCTTCGGGGCGGTTTGCTCCAGATCGCCAGAATGCGGTGAGACGACGCCTCGCCCGCGGGCCAAACGTTGCCGAGTGGCTGCGGCGGGGGCGTCCGGGACGAGATCGCCATGGTGTATCGGCGAACCCATCAGGTGGTAAAGCGGCTTGCGGCGCGGCGTAGCGCGATCCTGGCGGCTGCCCGTCAGGCGGCGGCCGACGGTGGCATGGCGGCGGTACAGATTGCGCCGGTCGCGATCCGGGCCAACGTCGCGGCCGGTACCGTGTACCGCTATTTCCCCTCCAAGGCCGACCTCATTTCGGAACTGATTGCCGACGTGTCGCGTGACGAGCTTGCCGCCATCCGCCGCGCTGCGGATGCCGCGCCCGGGCCGTCATCGGCGCTGGCGGCCGCTGTCACGACCGTTGCAGTCCATGTGCTGTCGCAGCGCAAGCTCGCCTGGGGCATCCTTGCCGAGCCCGTCGATGTCGATGTCACGGCCTCGCGGCTGGCGAGCCGCCGCGAGATCGCTGGCGAGGTCGCAACCAGGATCGAGGCTGCGGTTCGCGCCGGACATCTGCCGGCGCAGGATACCGCATTGGCGGCGACCGCCCTGCTCGGCGCATTGCACGAATCCCTGGTCGGGCCATTGGCCCCGGAAGGCCTGGAGGATCCGGCGAAGTTGCGTGATGCCGTGCAGACCGTCACGCTATTGGCCCTGCGCGCGGTCGGCGTGATGGACGCCAGGGCGCGCGGTCTGGTGGTGCAGGTGGCGCTGCCGGCAATCGCCTTGGTCGGGGCGTGACATACGGATTGGCTGCCCCGACATCGCTTTGACGCATCTCACCGGTTAAAGTGGGCCGTCCGCCGCGCGGACGGCGGTCTCGCCAGCATGCGAGCCAACCAGTTTGAAGGAGCGACAGATGCCAACGACATCAGGATCAGCCAAATGGCAGGGCGGTATCAAGGACGGCAAGGGCGCGATCTCGACCAAAAGCGGCGCGCTGAATGATTATCCTTACGGCTTCGCCAGCCGCTTCGAAGGCAAGCCGGGCTCCAATCCCGAAGAGCTGATCGGCGCCGCCCACGCCGCGTGCTTCACCATGGCGCTGTCGTTGATCCTGGGCGAAGCCAAGCTCACGGCGGAGCATATGGAGACCAAGGCCGACGTCACGCTGGACAAGGTCGCCGACGGCTTTGCCATCACCTCGGTGCATCTAACCTTGAAGGCAAAGGTTCCCGGCGCCGACAAGGCCACGTTCGACGAACTGACCGGCAAGGCCAAAGCCGGCTGCCCGGTATCGAAGGTGCTCAATACCAAGATCACGCTCGACGCGACGCTGCTGTAGCCGGGGCAACGCGCGCCCTGCGGAGAGCGAACCGAAATCAGCCGCCCGCGTCGCCGTTCGGGCCGACGGAGGCGATGCGGACCATATTGGTGGTCCCGGAGGCGCCGAGCGGCACGCCGGCGACGATGATGACGCGCTGTCCCGCCCTGGCAAAACCGTCCCTGAAGGCGATATTGCCGGCGCGGGCCACCATGTCGTCGAGATCATGCGCGTCTTCGGCGACCACGCAATGCACCCCCCAGACCACGGACAATTTGCGTCCGGTGTCGATATTGGGCGTGATCGCCACCACGGGAGGCTTTGGCCGCTCGCGCGCGACGCGCAACGCCGTCGATCCCGAACTGGTCCAACAGATAATCGCCGAAAGATCGAGCGTCTCGGCAACCTGTCGCGCGGCGTCGGCAATCGCATCGCCCACCGTGGGCTCCGGTTCGGCGCGCTGCGCATTGAGTACGCCGCGATAGATCGGGTCCCGCTCCACTTCCTCGCCGATGCGATTCATGGTCGAGACCGCTTCCACCGGAAACTTGCCGGCCGCAGATTCGGCCGACAACATGATCGCGTCGGCGCCCTCATAGACTGCGGTGGCGACGTCGGAAACCTCGGCGCGGGTCGGTACCGGGCTCTGGATCATCGATTCCAGCATTTGCGTTGCCACCACCACCGGCTTGCCGGCGCCTCGCGCCAGCCGCGTGATCTGCTTCTGCAAGCTGGGTACCCGCTCCAGCGGCAACTCGACGCCGAGATCGCCGCGCGCCACCATCAATGCGTCGGAGGCTTCCAGGATTTCGGCGAGCCGGTCGATTGCCTGCGGCTTTTCGATCTTGGCCATGACCGCGGCGCGACCGCGAATCAGCTTCTTGACCTCGATCACATCCTCCGCGCGCTGCACGAAGGAAAGCGCGATCCAGTCGATGCCGGTCGCCAGCGCCGCTTCGAGGTCGGCGCGGTCCTTGGGCGTCATCGCGGAAACCGGCAGGTCGGTGTCGGGCAGGCTGACGCCCTTGCGGTCGGACATCCGGCCGCCGGTCACGACGCGGGTGACCGCGCGATCGGGCGAGGCTTCCTCGACGATCAGCCGAACCTTGCCGTCGTCGAGCAGCAGCGCGTGCCCCGGCTTGAGCGCAGCCAGGATCTCGGGGTGCGGAAGCTGCACGCGGGTGTTGTCGCCCGGCGCCTTGTCGGAATCGAGGACGAAGCTTTCGCCGTTCTTGAGCTGGATCGCGCCTTCCGTGAACGAGCCCAGCCGCAGTTTCGGCCCCTGGAGATCGACCAGGATACCGATCGGGCGGCCATAGCTCGACTCGACATTGCGAATGGTCTTGACCAGTTCGCGCATCTTGTCGTGCGAGGTATGGCTCATATTGATGCGGAACACGTCGGCCCCGGCCTCGAACAGCCGCCGGACCATGGCGCTGTCGGAGGAAGCAGGGCCAAGCGTTGCGAGGATTTTGATACGGCGCAGACGTCTCATGGCTTGCTTGCAGGCGCGGTAGGAGGCGTTCCGGCCTGCGGATTGGGCAGCATGGGGTCTTTGCCGGGCGAAGCGGATATGCCCGGAATCCCACCGGGCTTGCTCGGATCAACCGTTCCCGGAAGCCCCGGTATCTTCTGCCCGGGCTGTTCACTGGACTCCGTCAGTTGCACCGTCCAGGCCCGCTGCTCGCCGGTGTCGACCTCGAAGAAGCCGGTACGGTCAAAGCCGCGCGCCAGGCAATTCTCGGTCCCCTTGATGGTGAATTCCTTGTCGCGCGAGCACATGAAGGCTTGTCCCGACCACTCGCCGCCGCGATCATAGTCGAGCGCGTAGATGTAGTAGTATCGCGCGACCAGCGTGCCCTTCAGCAGCGTCTCGCAACTGCGCGACGATACATTCCACCAGCCCTCGGTGGTCCAGCCCTCGACGTCCTTGTAGCCGAGCGCGATGCCCACCCGGCTCGAGGTATTGTTGCAGAGACGAAAGTCCGCCGCGGCGGGATTGTTCCAGAAGCACATTATCACGAGCACCAGCGCCGGCAGCAAACCGGCGGTCAAGCGGGCAGGGAATGGGTGGATGTGGCGGGGAGCGTGGGAGATCATTAAGCCAAGCCATATCAATTCTTGGATGATTTCGCGTGAGCCGGCGCGGCTGTCAACGGTTGAGGCGATGTTTTAGGGCAATTGGTCGCCGAAATCTCTCATATTTCTATCTGTTTGCGCCGTGATATGGCAAAATCTGTGACAACGTCCATTTAATATCCAGTATTCCCGTCACAAAACGGCGACACATATTGCGGAGTGCGAGATGGCCATCGACGACAAAACCAGAACAGAACTTGAGGCCGCGGTTTTCCGGCGGCTGCTCGAACATCTGCGCGCGCGCCACGACGTCCAGAACATCGACCTGATGAATCTCGCGGGCTTCTGCCGCAACTGCCTGTCGAACTGGATGAAGGAGGAAGCCGACGCCAAGGGCGTGGTGGTCAGCAAGGACGAGAGCCGTGAAGCCGTCTACGGCATGCCCTACGAGACCTGGAAGTCGAAATACCAGGGCGCGGCCAGCCCCGAGCAAATGGCGGCGATGAAGAAGGCCCAAGGCGGTCATTGAAATCGGTGGCTGAACAGCGTCTCCGCACATCGCGCGATTTTCTCCTGTGGGCGCGCTGTGGATGATTGCGATGTTTCCTTGACGCGAGAGCCCCCGATCCAGAGGGTCATTTCACGATGCGCCTTGCCGTGATGCGCGTGCGCCCGATCCAAGCCTCCCACCATCTGTTCACCCAGGAGTACCCGATGGCCACCTCCGCTGCCGCCGTCAAGGAAGAGCCCGCGACAAGGTTCGCAAAGGATCAGCTCAAGGCCATCATCGAACGCATCGAGCGGCTGGAAGAAGAAAAGAAGACGATCTCCGACGATATCCGCGATGTCTATGCCGAGGCCAAGGGCAATGGCTTTGACGTCAAGGCGTTGCGCACCATCGTTCGCCTGCGCAAGCAGGACGAAAACGAGCG
>JAGXAF010000271.1 GCA_018971675.1 Bradyrhizobium sp. | reverse complement strand
GCGCGTGCTGGTTTCGGGGTTGCTGGCGCAGGCCTTCGGCGCGCTCGGCTATGTTTTCGTGCGCGAGCTTGCCGCGTTCTATGCGGTGGCGGCGCTGTTCGGTTTCATCTATGCCGGCACCATGCCGCTCTATTCGGTGCTGATCCGCGAAAACTTTCCGCTGCGGATGCTGGGCACCGTGATCGGCGGCACGGCGATGGCCGGCAGCCTCGGCATGGCGACCGGGCCGCTGGCCGGCGGTTTGATCTACGATGCCTTCGCGAGCTACGCCTGGCTCTACATCGGCTCCTGGGCATTCGGCATGGGCGCGTTCCTTATTGCCATGACGTTCAGGCCGTTCCCGACGGCGAGCGCGGTTGAGCCTTCGCCGATACCGGCGTGATCCAACTCCGGATAGGCGTCGCGCCGGCTACTGTTCGCTGGTGATAACGCTGATCTGGGGGACGACCTCCTTCCAGCCACCGCCCATGCCGGTATAAGGCGCCTTGCACCCGTTGCTGGTGTCACGTTGATGGAGGTGTTGCGAGCCCGGCCGGGTTTGGAAGCGCCGCAGATGACGGCACCGAAGCAGCAACACCGACAACCGTCTTTCCAGGGAACGATCGATGCCAGACCTCTCCGCATTCCCGATTACAAAACGCTGGCCAGCCCGGCAGCCCGACCGGCTTCAGCTCTATTCGTTGCCGACGCCGAACGGCGTCAAGGTTTCGATCATGCTGGAAGAAATCGGTCTTCCGTACGAAGTGCATCTCATAGACTTCAACAAGGACGAGCAGAAGACGCCGGAATTCCTGTCGCTCAATCCGAACGGCAAGATCCCCGCGATCATCGATCCCGATGGACCCGGCGGCAAGCCGCTGGGCCTGTTTGAATCGGGCGCGATCCTGCAATACCTCGCCGACAAGACCGGCAAGCTGCTGCCTGACGACGGGGCGCGGCGATACGAAACCCTCCAATGGCTGCATTTTCAGATGGGCGGGATCGGACCGATGTTCGGCCAGGTCGGCTATTTCAATAAATTTGCCGGCAAAGAGATCGCCGACAAGCGGCCGCTGCAGCGCTATGTTGAGGAGTCGAAGCGCCTGCTCGGCGTCATGGAGGGGAGGCTCGACGGCCGGCAGTGGATCATGGACGACGAATATACCATCGCCGACATTTCAATGTTCGGCTGGGTACGAAATCTGATCGGCCTTTATGAGGCGCGCGACCTGGTTGCATTCGATGGATTCAGTCATGTCGCCGGCTGGTTGCAACGCGGGCTGGCGCGTCCGGCGGTGCAGCGCGGCCTCAACATCCCGAAGCGGCCATGATACCCAAAGTTACGAGCGCATCACCCGATGCTGGCATATGCAAGCGTCGGGCTGCCGCCGCGGGTGGCTTGAAGTATGATGCCGACGCGGCGTGCGATTGAAGGAATGACCAAATTGCCCAACACCATCTACGGCATCAAGAACTGCGATACCATGAAGAAAGCGCGTGCCTGGCTCGACAGTCACGGCATTGCCTATGAATTCCACGACTACAAGACCGCTGGAATAACCATGGACAAGCTCAGGCACTGGTCGGATGCAGTCGGTTGGGAAGCGCTGCTCAATCGCGCCGGCACGACGTTTCGCAAATTGCCGGATGCCGACAAGGAAGGTCTCAACGAGCGCAAGGCGCTGGCGCTGATGCTGGCGCAGCCTTCCATGATCAAGCGGCCGGTGCTTGATCTGGGCGGCAGACTGGTGATCGGATTCAAGCCGGAAATCTATGCCGGGGAGGTTGGAACCGGGGCGCCATCCAGGGCCAGGTCCAAGAGCTAATCCACTTCGATCAGACGCCTGAAAGCACCGTCACGCGAGTGATCCAGGATCGTGAAGCTGATCTCGGGCGTGGAATACCGTTAATGGAGGTTTTGCGCCCGGCTTGGCCACGGCTTTCAGAAGTTCCAGAGTCCGTTATTTAAGAGTTCCAAAGCCCGTCATTTAAGACATTGCTTGTAAGACATTGCTTGCCGTTCAACTAATGGCGGATGCGTCCAAGCAGCGCGCCAAGCATTCGACCTTGCCTAGACCGCGCCATTGACGGCATATTCCGGCCCGGAGGCGGCGGCTTCGGGGTGCGATTTCTGGGTGCGTTTCCAGGGCGCATTCCAGGCATCTCGGGCAACCGCTTAGAAAAAAATAGTCGCGCGTCGGACCTCGCGTTGGCTGATAGGGGACATCTGATTGGCCGACGAGTTCATTCTTGAGACCCACGGATTGACCAAGGAATTCGCGGGTTTCTTTGCTGTTCGCGGCGTCGACCTCAAGGTCCGACGCGGCAGCATTCACGCCTTGATCGGCCCCAATGGGGCCGGAAAAACCACTTGCTTCAATCTTCTGACCAAGTTCCTGAGTCCGTCGGCCGGGCAGATCCTATATAAAGGGCAGGATATTACGGCGATGGCGCCGGCCGACGTGGCGCGCCTCGGCCTGGTCCGCTCGTTCCAGATTTCGGCGGTATTTCCGCATCTGACGGCGCTCGAGAATGTGCGGGTCGCGCTGCAGCGACAGCACGGGCACTCCTTCGATTTCTGGCGTTCGAAAGCAGTGCTCAACCGCTACAATGCCCGCGCCCATGAACTGCTCGGCGATGTGGGCTTGAGTGAATTCGCCAACACACCGGCGGTCGAAATGGCCTATGGGCGCAAGCGGGCGCTGGAAATCGCGACGACGTTGGCGCTCGATCCGGAAATGATGCTGCTCGACGAACCGATGGCAGGCATGGGCCATGAGGATATCGACAAGATCGCAGCGCTGATCAAGCGCATCTCCGCGAAATACACCATCCTGATGGTCGAGCATAATCTCAACGTGGTCGCCAACCTTTCCGATATCATCACCGTGCTGACCCGCGGGCGCGTGTTGGCGGAAGGCAACTATGCCGACCTGACCAGGGACGAACGCGTCAAGGAGGCCTATCTGGGGGCCGGTCATGGCTAAGTTGAAAATGGCCGAAACCACGACGGCGAAGCCCGGCCCCGGCACGGCCTCGCCGGTGCTGTCGGTTCAGAACCTGCAAGCCTGGTATGGCGAGTCCCACATTCTTCATGGCATCGATTTCGACGTGAAGACCGGCGAGGTGGTCACTCTGCTCGGTCGCAACGGCGCCGGCAAGACGACGACGCTGAAATCCGTGATGGGCATCATCGGCAAGCGCACCGGCTCGGTGCGCTTCAACGATAAGGAAACCATTCGGGCGACATCAGACAAGATCGCGCGCATGGGCGTTGCAATCTGCCCGGAGGAGCGCGGCATTTTCGCCAGTCTCGACGTTCGGGAAAATCTGATGTTGCCGCCGGTGGTGCGCAAGGGCGGGTTGTCGCTTGATCAGATTTTCGACCTGTTCCCGAACCTCAAGGAACGGCTCAACAGCCAGGGCACCAAATTGTCCGGCGGCGAGCAGCAGATGCTGGCGATCGCGCGGATCCTGCGCACCGGCGCGCGCTTCCTGATGCTGGACGAGCCGACCGAAGGCCTTGCGCCCGTCATCATCCAGCAGATCGGGCACACCATCGCGCGGCTGAAATCGGAAGGCTTCACCATCCTCCTGGTCGAGCAGAATTTCCGCTTTGCTTCCACGGTCGCGGACCGCTTCTACATCGTGGAGCACGGCAAGATCATCGACGGCTTCGCCAATTCGGAGCTGCAATCCAACATGGACAAGCTTCACACCTATCTCGGCGTTTGAGGAAAACAACAAAATCGAAACAGGAGACGACAGACGATGACGATGAGGAACAGGATTTCGGCGCTGTTGCTGGGGACCGCGCTGGCGCTCTCCGCCGGGAGCGCTGCGTTTGCCCAGGACAAGACCGTCAAGATTGGATCGCTGAGTGACCAGTCCGGTCTCTATGCCGATCTCGGCGGTCCAGGTTCGACAGTGGCGGCCCAGATGGCGGTAGAGGATTCCTGTCTGACCGCCAAGGGCTGGAAGATCGACGTCATCTCCGGCGACCATCTCAACAAGCCGGATGTCGGCGTCAATATCGCGCGCCAATGGTTCGATGTCGACAAGGTCGATGTCATCGTCGACGTTCCGAACTCCGGCGTGGCGCTAGCGGTCAACAATCTCGTGAAGGAGAAAAACGGCGTCCTGCTCGATTCCGGTGCCGGATCGTCCGATCTGACCAACGCGCAGTGCACTCCGAATACGATCCACTGGACCTTCGATACCTACATGCTTGCCCATGGCACCGGTTCTGCGCTGGCCAAGACTGGCGGCGACACCTGGTTCTTCCTGACCGCCGACTATGCCTTCGGCGCCGCCCTCGAGCGCGACACTACCGCTGCAGTGCAGGCGGCGGGCGGCAAGGTGGTCGGCGCGGTCAAGCACCCGCTCGGCACCTCCGACTTCTCGTC
>JAGXAF010000270.1 GCA_018971675.1 Bradyrhizobium sp. | reverse complement strand
CTGGAGCGCCGGCGGCCGACGCACCAGGAGCGCGACCGGAATCATGATCGCGGCCACAACCAGCGCCACGATCTGCATCGAGGTTCGCCAATCATGATTTGAGACCAGCCACGCCGCCAATGGCGACATGGTCATCGGCGCCATGCCCATGCCGGCCGAAACCAGCGAAACCGCAAGGCTGCGATGGGTATCGAACCAGCCGGTGACCGTCGCCATCATGGGCGCAAAGATTGCGGAGATGGAGCCGCCGACCATCAGGCCGAACATGAGTTGAAAGGCGATCAGCGATGTCGCCCGGCTCGCCAGCGCAAGGCTCGAGGCGAGCACGATCGACCCGGTCAACACCACCGGCAGCGGCCCCAGCCGGTCGGACAAGGTGCCCCACGCCATGCTGGTGCAGGCCATGGCGAGGAAGCCGATCGTCATGGCGCTCGATATGCCTGTCACCGACCAGCCGGTTTCCCGCGCGATCGGTTGCAGGAATACCGGCAGCGAGAACATGCCGCCGATCGCGACGCAGCCAAGCAGGCCGCCAGCGGCGACGATCACCCAGCGATAGCGGGAATTGCTCATTTCGGTCCTCTCCAACCGGTCTTCTGCATGCTAGACGAATGGAACCGGCCCGATCCGACAGTTCCGGCGGCGTGCCCGGATATTTTTTGAGCACCGGCCGCAGGCCGCATACAACGACAACTATGCCGATCCGCCCGATCCTGCGCTACCCCGACCCCCGGCTCGCGCTTTCGGCACAGGCCGTGACCGCGTTCGACGACACGCTGCGCGACCTGGCGACCGACCTGCTCGATACCATGCGCGCGGCTCCCGGCATCGGGATCACCGCGCCCCATATCGGCATCGCGCTGCGGGTCGTGGTGCTCGAACTCGACGCCACCGATGGCGCGCGGACCTATGTGAATCCGGAGATCGCCTTCGCCTCACCAGAGATGATCATGCATCGTGAAGGCAGCGTCTCGATGCCCGGCATCAGCGACGAGGTCGAACGTCATGCGCGGATCCGGATCAGCTACCAGGATGTGGGTGGTAAAACCCATATCGAGGAATCCGAAGGCCTGCGCGCGGTCTGCCATCAGCATGAGATCGATCAACTCAACGGCCTGTTCTGGATCAAGCGGCTGTCCCGCCTCAAGCGCGAGCGCGCGATCAAGCGTTTCGGGAAATCGTCGCCCGGTTGAGGCGGACGCCAGATGCTGTCATGCGCGGCCATGGGCGCCCCAACCCTCGCTCCGCAAACGCCAAATCAGCTTCAGCCAGGGTCCCAGATGGAATGCGCTCATCAATATATACATCGGAACCATCCCATGCAGCAGTGACGCGTCATGCGTGGCCGAACAGATCATGTCGATTGCGCTGCCGCCGAACAGCTCGGTCAGCAGCGCCATGACGGCGAAGGTCGGCGCCGCCGCGAGCGATAACCAATCGGCGGCGCCAAGGGCGGTGTGATGGCGCATCGCCCTAGCCGTTGCGATTCCGGAACGCCGCTTCGCCCGCGTCCGACACCGCGACCCATTTGGGATCGGGCGCGGCGTTCGCGACGTAACTGTCGTTCCAGTTCCACCATTTGTATGGTCGTTCCTGCGGGTAGCCTTCCGGCGACTTCTCCCAAATTTCCTGACGCCCGAGCGCCGTCATGTCGAGATAGCTCCAGATGGTGCCCATCGCCTCGTCGCCGCGGCTGTTGATCATATAGGTGCGAAACACGCGTTCGCCGTCGCGGAAGAATGCGTTGTGGCCGTGCCATTGATCGACGCCGAAGTCGGCATCGAAACTGTCGGTGATAGTGTACCAGGGAATTCTTTCCCAACCCATCCGCGCCTTCAGCCGCGCGATATCGGTCTGCGGTGCGCGCGAGGCGTAGACCAGCGTGGTGTCACGCGCATTGAGGTGAACGAGGTTACTGACCTGGTCTGCGCCAAGCGAACAGCCGATGCAGGCATGTTCAGGCCAACCATGCACGCCAGGTTCGAAGAAAGCGCGGTAGACAATCAGTTGACGCCGGCCGTCGAACAAATCCAGCAGACACACCTTGCCCGCCGGTCCTTCGAACACATAGTTCTTCTCGACCGCCATCCACGGCATCCGCCGCCGCTCGGCGGCGAGCGCGTCGCGGGCGCGGGTCAACTCCTTTTCCTTGACCAGCATTTTTTCGCGTGCCGCCTCCCACTTGTCCGCGGATACGATCGGCGGCGTTTTCATGGTGTGCTGCTCTTGCCGGGCGTTACCGTCTGATGTCATCGTACTCATTGCTATCTCCTTGGCTGGAGCGATCGTGGGTAACGCGCGGGAACTCGGTATCGTTCACGGCCGATCGCCTGCTTGCTGCTCATCCTGCCATCAGCTATCGAGCAGGCGGGAGTGACAAATGTGACGCGATTGCCTTTGACGGGATTGCGATGGACTCGCTGATCACAGCCGCGGCCCGCGCGCTCGCGACAGGCGATCCGCTCGGCGCCTTGAAGCGGGTCTCGCTGCGCGACGATGCGCCGGCGCTGGCGCTACGCGGCATCGCGATGGCGCAGCTCGGCGATCTCGTTCGCGCCAAGGATCTTCTGCGAAAGGCGGCGCGTGCGTTCGGTCCGAGAGAGGCGATAGCCCGTGCCCGATGCGTGGTGGCCGAGGCCGAGATAGCGCTGGTATCGCGCGATCTGGGCTGGCCCGCCAAAGCGCTCGACGCCGCGCGCGCCGCGCTCGAGGCGCGCGGCGATCGCAGCAATGCCGCGCATGCCCGCCATCTCAGGGTTCGCCGCTTGCTCCTGATCGGCCGCCTGGGCGAAGCCGAGCTCGCGCTCGACGAAATCGATCCCGCGCCGCTGCCTCCGGCATTGCGCGCCGCCCATGAACTGGTGGTGTTCGGCATTGCCGTCCGGCGGCTGCGAACCAAAATCGCCCGCGAGGCGCTTGCGCGCGCCCGGCAGGCGGCGGAAGCGGCCGATATTCCCGCGTTGAGAGCTGAGGTCGAAAGCGCTTCCGCGATGCTGGCCGCGCCGACCGCACGGCTGATCGCACGCGGCGAGGAGCACCCTCTTCTGCTCGAAGATGTCGAAGCCCTGCTGGCGTCAAATGCACTTGTTGTGGATGCCTGCCGCAACGTCGTGCGCAAGGCCGGCACCGTGATCTCGCTGGCAACGCGGCCGGTGCTATTTGCACTTGCGCGTGTGCTGGCCGAAGGCTGGCCCGCGGATGTCGCGCGACACACGCTGGTCGCGCGCGCCTTCCGTGCCAGGCATGCCGATGAATCGCATCGCGCGCGGTTGCGGGTCGAAATCGGGCGGCTGCGCACCACGCTTCGGCCGCTCGCCGATCTGAGCGCCACCGAACAGGGTTTTGTGCTGACGCCGGACCCGGGAAGCGAGGTGATCGTGCTGGCGCCGTTGGCGGACGAGCCGCATGCCGAGGTGTTGGCGCTACTGGCCGACGGTGAATCCTGGTCCAGCGCGGCGCTGGCGATCGCGCTCGACACCAGCGCGCGCACGGTACAGCGGGCGCTCCACCAGCTTGCCGCGAAAGGCAAGGTGCAGTCGTTCGGACGCGGCCGGGCGCAGCGCTGGGTGACCCCGCCGGTACCGGCATTCCCGACAATCTTGTTACTCCCCGGCCCGCTGCCGAACGACTAATATTTGGACGCGTTTTCTTCACGCGACCCGGTGTCCACCCACGGATCAAGTCCGGGGCATGCTTCGCTCGAAAACGCTCCAGGATCGGCTCATGAAAAAATCAGCAAAACAATCCACGCAAAAATCGACGGCGGAAATTCTGCGGGAATATGGGCCTTTTCCCGATGCGGACCGGGTCAACGGCGTCACCTTCGACGGCCGGCACGTCTGGTTCGCCTCCGGCGAGCGGCTGCATGCCTTCGATCCCGCCGACGGGAAGGTGCAGCGTTCGATCGAGGTCGCAAGCCATGCGGGCACCGCCTTCGACGGCGAGCATCTGTTCCAGATCGCCGAGGATCTTATTCACAAGATCGATCCAAAGACCGGGCACATTGTGAATACGATCCCGGCGCCGGGCGGCGGCGGCGATTCCGGCCTCGCCTGGGCCGAGGGTTCGCTCTGGGTCGGCCAGCATCGCGGTCGCAAAATCCTTCAGATCGATCCCGCGAACGGCAATATCCTGCGCACCATCGAATCCAACCGCATCGTCACCGGCGTCACCTGGGTCGACGACGAACTTTGGCACGGCACCTGGGAGGGCGACGAGAGTGATCTCAGGCGGATCGATCCGCAAACCGGCGACGTGCTGGAGCGGATCGAGATGCCGGCGGGCACCGGCGTCTCGGGACTTGAAGCCGCCGGCGATCGCTTCTTCGCGGGCGGCGGCCACAGCGGCACGGTGCGCGCCATCCGCCGCCCCAAGCGCGCGGCTTAGG
>JAGXAF010000269.1 GCA_018971675.1 Bradyrhizobium sp. | reverse complement strand
ATCTTGCTGCCGCGCTCGCGGCCCGTTCGCGTGCCGCCTGCGGTCCGGTCGCGCCGCCGGACGGGCTCTATCTGGTACGGGTGGATTATTGAGGGACTGAACCTGGCGTCGCGCGACTCTCAACCTCTCCCCGCAAGAGCGGGGCGAGGGAGAAGAGCGGCGCCTCAGGCGAAATACCGGTCCAACAGTCTCCGATAAATCTTCGTCAGCTTCTCCAGATCGGAGACCGGCGTGCGTTCATCGATCTGGTGCATGGTCTGGCCGACCAGGCCGAACTCGATCACGGGGCAATAATGCGAGATGAAGCGCGCATCCGACGTGCCGCCGCTGGTGCTCAGTTCCGGCTTGCGGCCGGTAACTTCCTCGATCGCGGCCACCGCGAGATCGGTAAAGGCGCCAGGCCTGGTCACGAATACGTCGGCGTTGGACGGCTCCCACACCACGCGGGCGCGCATCCAGTTGCCGGCGGCCTTCGCCACGCGCTGCTCGACCAGCTGGCGTAGCGATTGGTGGGTATGGTTATCATTGAAGCGAATGTTGAACTTTGCCCGCGCCTGGCCCGGGATCACGTTGTTTGCGGTATTGCCGACATCGACGGACGTAAATTCGAGGTTGGATGCCTGGAATTGCGCGCTGCCGTGATCGAGCGGCTCGTCGCTCAGCGCCACAATCAGCCGCGAAATGTCCGGTACCGGATTGGCGGCGCGCTGCGGGTAGGCGACATGCCCCTGGATGCCGTCGACGTAGAGGGTGCCGGATTGCGAGCCGCGGCGGCCGATCTTGATGCAGTCTCCCAGCACCTCGACATTGCTGGGCTCGCCGAGCACGCAGTGATCGGGTTGCTCGCCGCGGTCGGCGACCCATTTCAAAAGCTTGATGGTGCCGTTTAGGGCAACATCCTCCTCGTCGCCGGTGATCAAAAACGAGATCGAGCCTCTCGGCTTGCCGCCATTGGCGGCGAGATATTCCAGCACCGCAGCGACGCTGCAGGCGATACCGCCCTTCATGTCCACGGCGCCGCGGCCATAGAGCAGGCCATCCTTGACCTCCCCCGAGAACGCGCCGTGGCTCCATGCGTTCTCGTCGCCGGGCGGCACCACGTCGGTATGCCCGGCGAAGCTGATGTGCGGCGCCTGATTGCCGATGCGGGCATAGAGGTTGTCGATGTCAGCGGTGCCGGGTTCGCTGAAGGTGACGCGGTGCACCTCGAAGCCCGTGGCCTTGAGGATGTTTTCGAGCACGCCGAGCGCGCCGGCGTCGGCGGGAGTGACCGAGGGGCAGCGGATCAGGTCGCGGGCGATGGAAACGGCATCATTCATGGCCCCCGCTTAACATGGGCTCCCGGCGATGGGCCAGCGCTATATCGCCACGCCGGCCCTCGCGCGCCGCCGTGCGACATGTCGACCTCCAGGTCGGCGTTAATCGCGCAGCAGCTCGTTGATGCTGGTCTTGGCGCGGGTGCGCTCGTCGACGCGCTTGACGATCACGGCGCAGGCGGTCGACGGGCCGGGCTGGCCATTCTTCAACGGCCGCGCCGGCAGCGTGCCGGGTACCACCACGGCATATTCGGGCACCTCGCCCACAAAGGTTTCGCCGGTATCGCGATCGACGATCCTGGTGGAAGCGCCGAGAAACACGCCCATCGCCAGCACCGCGCCCTTGCGCACGATCACGCCTTCGGCGACTTCCGAGCGCGCGCCGATGAAGCAATCGTCCTCGACGATTACGGGGCCGGCCTGCAGCGGCTCCAGCACGCCACCGATGCCGACGCCACCGGAAATGTGCACGCGCTTGCCGATCTGCGCGCAGGAGCCGACCGTCGACCAGGTGTCGATCATGGTGGCTTCATCGACATAGGCGCCGAGGTTGACGAAGGATGGCATCAGCACGGCGTTGCGGGCGATGAAAGCTGAACGGCGCACGATCGAGCCCGGCACGGCGCGAAAGCCGGCGTCGCGAAAATCTTTCTCGCCCCAGCCGTCGAATTTCGAGGGCACCTTGTCCCACCACGCGGCCTTGCCGGGGCCGCCGGAAATCGCGGCCATGTCGCTGAGGCGGAAGGACAGCAGCACCGCCTTCTTCAGCCATTGATGCACCTTCCATTTGCCGCTGGCCTCGCGCTCGGCGACGCGCGCCTCGCCCTTGTCGAGCAGTTCCAGCGCGTGCTCCACGGCGTCGCGAACTTCACCCCTGGTGGCGGCCGAGATGCCGTCACGGGCTTCGAACGCCGCATTAACCGTGGATTCGAGCAAGGCGAGTGACATCGATATATCCTTGATATTGCCGATATTGCCCATGGGCACGCGGGCGAGGGCACGATGAAAATTCCGGCGCTTTGTCGGGATTTGGGACCGCGGAGTCAAGGCTTGCCCGGCCGCCTTGTATTCGCAGGGCCGGCGAGATGGTGTGACTTAGCTCAGCCCTCGCAGAAATCCGGTCAAATCGTCGGTGACGTGATCGACATGGGCCTCGCCGCGACCTTCCAGCTCCCAGTCCTCACGCACCACTTCCCTGGTGCCGTCGGGCACCACCAGAACCGTGGTCATGCCGAGAAGGTGCGGCACCACGAGGTTGCGCGCCAGATCCTCGAACATCGCGGATCTTGCCGGATCGACGCCGTGCCGGCCCAGGAATTTCTGGTAGGTCTGCGGCGCCGGTTTTGGCTCCAGTTCGGCGGCGATGATGTCGAACACCGCTTCGAAATGCGTAGCCAGGCCGAGCCGCGACAGCACCGCGTCGGCATGCTTGGCCGAGCCGTTGGTCAGGATCAGCTTGCGACCGGGCAGGCTGGCGATCGCCGCGCCCATCGCCGGATTCGGCTCCAGCGGCGAATGATCGATCTGGTGCACATAACGGAGGAAATCGTCGGCGCTGATGCCGTGCTCGGTCATCATGCCGCGCATGGTGGTGCCGTAGCGGCGATAATAATCCTTCTGGATCACGCGGGCTTCGTCGGGGGGTAGCTTCAGGTGTCGGCCTACGAATTCTCCGATCCGCTTGTCGACCTGCTGCCATAAATTGACGTGATGCGGGTACAGCGTGTTGTCGAGGTCGAACACCCAGGTGTCGACATGGTCAAACCTGCGGGGCTGCTTCATCACGGCATCGCAAAGCGCAGCGTCTTGCCGCCGCTCGACATATCGACCGGTGCAAATCCGCTCGAGGCAAGCCCGCGGGCGCTGCAATCGCCTTGGTCGTTGATCTCGAATTTGCTTTCACGGGTGCAAAGTTCTTTCGTCCCGCCCCAGTTCAGCGGCCTGTCCTTGAGTTTGATGGTGCGGTTATCGGCATCGACGGCTTCGGCAAAGCTGAAGATCTGCTTGGGCTGGCCGGTGACGTCCGGATGCAGGCATTTGCCGGGATCGATGCGATACCAGCCGCGGCTGATCACGGTCTTGCCGTCGTCGGTGGCGACCGCGGCCATCACCTTGTGCGGGGTATCGTTGCACCAGGTCAGGCCGGTGGAGGAGGGGGTCTGCACCGCGTCGATCATGGTCGCGAAGAAATTCGGCGACTGTACGCTATCCGGCGAAAGCCCGCGGCTTTTCAGGAATGCGGCGAGGGCTGCCTGCGTCTTGGGCCCGTCGACGCCGTCGATGGGCGCGGCGTCGTAGCCTGCGATCACCAAGAGCCGCTGGATGCCGGCGAGCCGCGCCTGCTCGTCGTTGTAGTCGCTGTCTTCGGCGAGATAGGCCACCAGATTGCCGTCATCCGCCGTGGTCGGCGTGATCTGGGTGAACGGCGCCGGCGTCTGTCCGGCGCGGCATTGCCGCGCGGCGGCAATCACAAAATTATCCGGCGCGACGCACAGCGTATCGCTGCCATTTTGCGGGATCGGCGAGGAGCCGTAGACGCCGAGCGCGCGGGCATTGAGCAGGATCCGATCGGCGCTCAGCGTCCCCTGTAACACCACACGACAGGCCGCCGGATCGATCCGAAACCAGCCGCGCGTCGCGGTTGCCGTCTTGTCCTCGATGCCGATCGCGGCCTCGATCACGTAGCTCATGTGATTGCAGAGTTTTAGGTCGGCGTGGGCGGGCGAGGCGGCCGCGAGCAGTGCGATGGCCAACACCGCAACGGTGCCCAACCTTCGTGCTCCGCCATGCCCGGGCTCGTCACGGGCATCCACGTCTTTCTCATAAACTTGACGCAAGCAAGACGTGGTTGGCCGGGTCAAGCCGGTCAAGCCCGACCATGACGATGGATGGTCGCGCGTCATCACTTGTGGATCAGCGTTCCCGTGCCCTGGTTGGTGAACAATTCGAGCAGGACCGCGTGCGGGGTCTTGCCGTCGATGATCACCACGCCTTGCACGCCCTGTTCGAGCGCGTAGATGCAGGTCTCGACCTTGGGAATCATGCCGCCGGAAATGGTGCCGTCGGCGATCAGCTT
>JAGXAF010000033.1 GCA_018971675.1 Bradyrhizobium sp. | reverse complement strand
GCATCGAGTTCACCGTTGTCGAAGGCTTCCAGTATCGAGCGCGAGGTATCGATGTGCAGGCCGATCACCAGGCCCGGATCCGACGCATGCATGCGCTTCAGCAAGGCCGGCATTTCACTGCCGACGATGTGGTGGCTGATCCCGACAACCAGCCGACGATGCTCGACCGCAAAGGCGCCGACCGCCGACTGATGCGCGGCCACCAGATGGCGCGCCGCCGGCAGGAACGCATTGCCTTCGGCGGACAGCCGAACCAGCCGTGGGGTTCGCTCCAAAAGCCTCCGGCCTAGTCTTTCTTCCAACCGTTTTATCTTCAGGCTGACCGCCGATTGCGTGCTGTCCAGCGCCTCTGCGGCGCGCGTAAAACTGTTCAGATCGGCGGCCAGTACAAAGGCCTGCACCGCTTCAACATCGAGCGTCTTCATGACCGACCATTTCAAATCGCAATCACTGAAATATAGGTAGATATGATTTTAAAATGGTCAAGGCGACCCTAGATGTCGGCCGAGATTCACCGCCAACGACAGGAGATCACTATGCCCCTCGCCCGCATTTCACTCCGAAGGGGAAAGCCCGCACCCTATCGCAAGTCCATTCTTGAGGGCGTCTATCAGGCGTTGCGCGAGACCTTCAACGTCCCCGACGGCGATCGCTTCATGATTCTCACCGAACATGATCAGGACGATTTCGTCTATGACCCGAACTATCTCGGCATTCCGCGCAGTGACGATCTCGTCTACGTCCAGCTCACGGTCAGCAACACCCGCTCAGTCGAGCAAAAGCAAAATCTTTACCGCCGCATCGTCGAGAAACTGACCGCCAACCCCGGCCTGCGCCCGGAGGATATCTTCATCAATCTTGTCGAAGTGCTTCCGGCAAACTGGTCGTTCGGCCACGGTGACGCGCAATACGTGAAGTGATCTCGCTTCAGACGGAACTATCAGCGCGTCGGAATCGGCTTTTCACCGCGATAGTCGTAGAAGCCGCGCTGGGTTTTGCGGCCGAGCCAGCCGGCCTCGACATATTTCACCAATAGCGGGCACGGCCGGTATTTCGAATCGGCGAGCCCCTCGTGCAGCACCTGCATGATCGACAGACAGGTATCGAGGCCGATGAAATCCGCCAGTTCCAGCGGTCCCATCGGATGATGCGCGCCCAGCTTCATGGCCACGTCGATCGCCTCGACGTTTCCGACGCCTTCATACAGCGTGTAGATCGCCTCATTGATCATCGGCAGCAGGATACGGTTGACGATGAAGGCCGGGAAATCCTCCGATACGGCGATTTGCTTGCCGAGCTTGGTGACGAATTCCTTGGCCGCGTCGAACGTAGTATCGTCCGTGGCAATGCCGCGGATCAATTCGACCAATTCCATCAACGGCACCGGATTCATGAAATGAATGCCGATGAAACGCTCGGGGCGGTCGGTGGATGCGGCCAGCCGCGTGATCGAGATTGACGAGGTATCGGAGGCGACAATCGCCTCGGGCTTCAGCACCGCGCACAGGTCTTGAAAGATCTTGCGCTTGACTTCTTCGTTTTCCACCGCGGTTTCGATCACCAGGTCGCAATCAGCGAGCCCCTCAAGGGTCTCGGCCGGAACGATCCGGTCGAGCGCCTGCTTGCGGGCATCCTCGGTGATGATCTTCCTGGAAACCTGGCGCGACAGATTGCCGTTGATGGTCGCCAGCGCCGACTTCAGCCGCTCGGCCGACACATCGTTGAGCGCCACGTCGAGCCCGGCCAGCGCCGCCACATGCGCGATGCCGTTGCCCATCTGGCCCGAGCCGATCACGCCGACCTTCTTGATCACTATCGCCATCTTTTCATCTCACCGGGCTTGCGCGCGTCCATCGCGCCAGCTCGTCCCTTGCATAACACCGGCCGGAATCCATTCATCCGGCGGGCGATCAATTGTCACTTCCCGAGCTTGCCCAGTTCTTCGGTCAATTCGGGTACCGCCTGATACAGATCCGCGACCAGGCCGTAGTCTGCGACCTGGAAGATCGGCGCGTCCTCATCCTTGTTGATGGCGACGATCACCTTGGAATCCTTCATGCCGGCGAGATGCTGGATCGCGCCGGAAATGCCGATCGCGACATAAAGTTCCGGCGCCACCACCTTGCCGGTCTGGCCGACCTGCCAGTCGTTCGGCGCATAGCCGGCATCGACCGCGGCACGCGAGGCGCCGACGCCGGCGCCGAGCTTGTCGGCCAGCGGCTCGATATATTTGGCGAAATTCTCCCGACTCTGCATCGCGCGGCCGCCGGAGACAATGATCTTGGCCGAGGTCAATTCGGGACGATCGCTCTTGGCGACTTCCTCGCCGACAAAGCTGGAGAGGCCGGGATCGGCCGCCGTGGCGGCGTTCTCGATCGCCGCGCTGCCGCCACCGCCGGCAGCGGCGAAGGTCGAGGTCCGCACCGTGATGACCTTCTTGGCATCCCTCGATTTCACGGTCTGGATCGCATTGCCGGCATAGATCGGCCGCTCGAACGTATCCGGCGCGATCACCTTGATGATCTCGGAGACCTGCATCACGTCGAGCAGGGCTGCCACGCGCGGCATCACGTTCTTGAAGCGTGAGGTCGCAGGCGCAACGAAGACGTCGTAGCCAGGCGCCAGCGCGACGATCAGGGCTGCCAGCGGCTCGGCGAGATCGTGAGCATAGGCGTCTGCCTCGGCCACCAGCACCTTCTTGACGCCGGCAAGCCTGGATGCGGCTTCGGCCGCGCCCCTGGTGCTGTCGCCACCACCGGCAACCAGCACATGGATTTCACCGCCGATTTGCGTAGCCGCGGTCAGCGCCTTGCTGGTGGCGTCCTTTAATGTGGCGTGTTCATGCTCGGCGATCAAAAGTGTCGTCATCTAGAGAACCCCCGCCTCGTTCTTGAGCTTGGAGACGAGCTCGGCGACGTCCTTGACCTTGACGCCTCCCTTGCGGCCCGGCGGCTCCGACGTCTTGAGGATTTCAAGACGCGGGGCAAGATCGACACCGTAGTCGGCCGCGCTCTTTTCGGCGATCGGCTTCTTCTTGGCCTTCATGATGTTGGGAAGGCTGGCATAGCGCGGCTCGTTCAGCCGCAAATCGGTGGTGACGATCGCCGGCCCCTTGAGCTTGACCGTCTGCAGGCCGCCATCGACCTCGCGCGTGACCTTGAAATCAGAGCCGTCGACTTCGAGCTTGGAAGCAAAGGTCGCCTGCGGCCATCCCAGCAGGGCCGCCAGCATCTGGCCGGTCTGGTTGGAATCATCGTCGATCGCCTGCTTGCCGAGGATCACGAGGCCCGGTTTTTCTTCGTCGGCGATCGCTTTGAGAATTTTCGCCACCGCCAGCGGTTCGACATTACCGTCGGCCTTGACCAGAATGCCGCGATCGGCTCCCATGGCCAGACCGGTCCGAATGGTTTCCGAGGCCTGCGCGAGCCCGATCGATACCACCACGACCTCGGTCGCCTTGCCGGCCTCTTTCAGCCGGAGCGCCTCCTCAACGGCGATTTCATCGAACGGATTCATCGACATCTTGACGTTGGACAGTTCAACGCCCGTTCCGTCGCTCTTGACGCGGACTTTGACGTTGTAGTCGACCACCCGCTTCACCGGCACCAAAACCTTCATCGATCCTCTTTCGTTCGCATTCAGATCCTGTTCACATGGCCGCGCGCGGAACCTAAAGCTGGAGCCTGACCCGGTCAACGCGGGAGGGCCAAAATTGCGCCGGACATCGGCCCTGATCCGGCTTCGCAGGATCTGGCTCCATCCAGGCGTTATCCATTCACGAAACCGGTTCCACCTTCGAGATTATACCTGGCGGTTCTGGCCGGGCACCCACAGCACGTCCCCGGCGCCGTTATTGTTGACCGAGCGGCTGGCGACGAACAGGAAATCCGACAGCCGGTTCATGTATTGGATCGCGGCGTCGCTGACGGGCTCGTCGGGCTGTGTCGCGAGTTCCACCATGACGCGTTCGGCCCGGCGGCAAATGGTTCGCGCCAGATGCAGATGCGCGGCGGCCGGCGTCCCGCCGGGCAGCACGAAGGACGTCAAAGGCGCGAGCTGGGCGTTGAGCGTATCGATATCACGCTCCAGCCGCTCGACCTGACTCGCCAGTATCCTCAGGCGCTCCGCCTTGCCGTCACGCTGAGGCACAGCAAGATCTGCGCCGAGATCGAACAGATCGTTCTGGATCAGGCCCAGCATGGCGTCGAGTTGCCGGGCGTCCGCCAGATGCAGCCGCACGATGCCGATGGCGGCATTGGTCTCGTCAACGGTCCCGTATGCGCCGATACGCAGATCGTATTTCGGACGCCGCTCGCCGGTGCCGAGTGCCGTGGTGCCGTCGTCGCCGGTTCTCGTGTAGATACGATTGAGGACGACCATCTCAGGCTCCAGCGTTCGCCCTTAATGCTCGATCGCCCACACCGCAATCATGGTGAGCACGATGGCAATGAATTGCAGCAGAACCCGCCATTGCATCAGTTTCTGCGACAGGTTCGGCGAGCCGCCCCGCATCATGTTGATCAGGCCGAGCAACAACACAAGAGCCACGCTGCCGACGGCGATGGGAAGAATCAGTTTACTCATGAATGTAGCCATGGCGGGATCATAGCACCGCGCGGCGCGGTACGCCAACTGTGCACAACCGTCTGGCTTTTAACCCAATAGTATCAGAAGGTAGCAGCCGAACCTTCGCGTCCGTCAGGTGAAATGTGAGGCAAATTCGCTACGTCTATGTGGTCGTACTGGATGCGTTTTACACGTTTCTCGCCGACGACGGCTGGGCGATCGCGAGCCATATCGCACTGTCGACCCTGATGGCCCTGTTCCCATTCCTGATCGTGTTGACGTCACTGGCGGGCTTTTTCGGCTCCAAGGAGCTGGCCGACCAGGCGGCGCAATTGTTGCTCGAGACATGGCCGAAACAGGTCGCTGATTCGCTGGGGGGCGAAATCCACGATGTGCTGACGACCACCAGTGGCGGCGTGCTGACGATCGGCGCGGTGCTGGCGGTGTATTTTGCCTCCAACGGCGTTGAGGCGCTGCGCGTGGCACTCAACCGCGCCTATGCGGTCACCGAGCCACGGCGCTGGTACTGGCTGCGGCTGGAATCGATCGGCTATACCCTGATCGCCGCCTTCACCGCGCTGGCGATGGCGTTCCTGATCGTGCTTGGCCCGCTGATCATCGAGGCGGTGCGGCGTCACATTCCGTTGGTGATCGAAACCAACGAAAATCTGCTCAACCTCGCGCGCTACGGCATCACCATCATTGCGTTGCTCGTTGCGCTGATTGTCCTGCACACCTGGCTTCCGGCGGGCCGCCGCCGGTTTCTGCAAATCCTGCCCGGCATCGTCTTTACCTTCATCGCGTCGATCGTGTCAGGCACCGTGTTCGGGCAATATCTCGCGCGTTTCGCCAACAACTACGTCACGATGTATGCCGGGCTCGCCTCCGTCATCATCGCGCTGGTGTTCCTGTATTTCCTCGCCGCGATCTTCGTCTATGGCGGAGAATTGAACGCATCGATCATCAAGTCGCGCCTCCCGCACGGCGTCTCGCTTCAAGCAGCGCAGTCGCTAAGGCCCTTGGACTGACAGGCTTGACCAGAAAGGCGTCGGCACCCGCCGCGCGCGATGCCGCCTCGTCGTCGCCGCGGCCCGATACGCCGATGATCGCAATACGGCCGAGCGGCGAACTCAGGCTGCGAATGCGCTTGATCGCCTCGATGCCATCGATGCCCGGCAACACCATGTCCATCAAGACGGCGTCGAAATCGCCGCGCGCGATGCGTTCGACCGCCGCCTCACCGCGTCCGACGAATTCGGCAGCGTGGCCAAGTTCGGTCAGGATGGTGTTGAGCACGACCCGGCCGAACGGGTTGTCCTCGACGCTCAGGATCCGCAACGCTGCCGTCGGCACGGACGGCAGATCGGCAGCACCCGCGCCGGCCGCCGGTGAGGCTTTCGATCGGGCCAATGTCACCGTCAGCGTGAAGGTAGCCCCGCTGCCGCGCCGTGGCGTAATGACGATGTCGCCGCCCATGGCGCGCGCGAGCTGTTTGACGCTGGACAGCCCGAGCCCCGCGCCACCGAAGCGCGATGCGATGTTGACGTTGGCCTGGGAGAATGGCCGAAACAGGCGCTTGATCTCGGCGAGCGTCAGGCCAATCCCACTGTCGGACACCGCAAAGGCGACGCCGACCCTGCCCTTGCCGGCCCGCCGCGGTGATACCGCCAGCGCGACACCACCCTGCTCGGTGAACTTCACCGCGTTGTCGATCAGGTTTTCGAGCGCCGCGCGCAGGCGAACCTGATCGCCAACCACCAGGGCCGGCAGCTTTTCCGAAATGTCGACCGTGGACCGCAGGCCTTTCGCCGCGGCCCGACCGGTCAGCGAATCACCGGCGCTGCGCGCCAGCGCCCGTAGATCGAACAGATCCTGCCGGACGGCTGTTCCGGTCGCCGCGCTTTTCGCGGCATCGACGAACAAGGTCGCAAGGCTCGAGAGATGCTCGGCGCCGGCCTTGATGGTGTCGACCCAGCGCCGTTCGCGCTCGTCGAGATCGGATGTCGCGAGCAGATCGCTGATGGCCAGAATGCCGGTCAACGGCGTGCGGACTTCATGTGCGAAAGCGGCGAGCGCGGCCTCGACGATGCCGGGCGCGATCGCGGCGCGCCTGCCCGCCCTGGCCTTGGCCGCGGCAGTTTTTGCAACGCGCTTTTTCGGCAACCGCCGTTTTGGCAGTCGAGCCGAGCGCTGTGAGCGCGATCTTGACGCCATGATTCCCCCGACCTGGCCTGCCAGCATGCCATGGCATGCCATCCGAAGTCACCTCGGCCTTTTCCATTTCGTGTTCCATCCACGGCGCTCCGCGGGGCTATCAGGCAAGCCCGACCAGGCGGCGGATATCGGCGGGCAAAGCGCCTCCGGCGCGGAGTTCGCGCAAACCGGTCGCGCCGGTCGATTTCGAGAGCTTCGCGCCGGCGGTATCCCGCACCAGCCGGTGGTGCCGGTAGGCCGGCTGAGGCAGGCCGAGCAGCCCCTGCAGCATCCGGTGCACGCTGGTCGACCAGAACAGGTCCCAGCCTCGCACCACCTCCGTGACCCCCTGCAGGGCATCGTCGATCACCACCGAGAGGTGATAGCTGGTCGGCGTCTCCTTGCGCGCCAGGATGACGTCGCCCCAGGCCTGCGGCCGGGCAGCGATTTCACCGGTCTCCCCGTCGGCGCCACGACCGCCCTCGATCCAGCCGAGTTCCCCGGTGCGCGCACATGCCGCCGTCATGTCGAGCCGCAATGCATAAGGCTCGCCCGATTCAAGCAACCGTTTCCGCGCGGCCGAAGACATCGATTTCGCCTCGCCGGGATAGAGCGGCGCGCCATCGGGGTCGCGCGGCCACGGACCATCGGCCTCCCGTCGCGCCACCAGCCGCGCGATTTCGGCTCGGCTCTCGAAGCTCGGATAAGCCAGCCCCTCGGCCGAAAGTCGTTCGATCGCCTCGCGGTAAAAAGCGAAATGCTCCGACTGCCGTCGCACCGGCTGTTCCCAGGTGATACCGAGCCAGGCGAGATCATCGTAAATTGCGGCCTCGAATTCCGGCTTGCAGCGGATCGTGTCGATGTCCTCGATGCGCAGCAGAAAGCGCCCGCCCGATGCCTGCGCGAGATCGAAATTGAGCAGCGCCGAATAAGCATGGCCGAGATGGAGATAGCCATTCGGAGACGGCGCAAAACGGAAAACGGGTGGCGGCATTGATCTGCTTCACGGGACATGATGGTTTTAAGTCGCAATGACCGTCCATCTCAACAGCCAAGCTGATCTCGAAGACGCCATCCATGCCCTGCTCAGGCAGGACCCGCGGCTCCAGCCGATCTACGACCTGACCGGCATGCCGGCGCTGCGGCGGCGCGAGCCGGGATTCTCCGGTCTTGCGCACATCGTCACCGGCCAGCAGCTTTCGACCGCCAGCGCTTCGGCGATCTGGGCGCGCGTCAGCGCTGCGTTCGATCCGTTCGATCCCGAAAAACTGCGCAAGGCGCGCGCCGAACGGCTCGGCCGGCTCGGGCTGTCCGCGGCCAAGATCAAGACGCTGAAAAGCATCGCCCGCGAACTCGCCGCCGAACGGCTGAACCTCGACGTGCTTGCCAACGAGGACGCCGACGCCGCGCACAACACGCTGACCGCGCTGCATGGCATCGGCCCATGGACCGCCGACGTCTATCTGCTGTTCTGTCTTGGGCATGGCGATGCATGGCCGGCTGGCGATCTCGCCGTGCAGGAAGCCGTCAAGATCGGCCTCGGGCTGAAGACGCGGCCGACGCCGAAGGAAATGGCGCCGCTCGCCGAGCCCTGGCGGCCGATGCGCGGCGCAGCGGCGCATCTGTGGTGGAGCTATTACAGGGTACTCAAGAAGCGCGAGGGCGTGATCGGAGCACCGCAAAGGCCGAAACCGGCACCGTAAGACCACGCACATGAAAACCGCGCACATGGCGATCGGCCGTATTCCGCGGGGTCAGGGTAAGCGCATCTGTTCATTCCTGTCGCGGAGCTGTCTCCGCCGGATCGATCAGGCCTCGCCGACCGCTTCGCGCCGCCTTTGTTCGGATTCTTCCGCATAGCGCCGTACCGCGTGTGCCTCGCTGAGAACTCCAATCGGTCGGCGCTCCCCGCCAGTCTCAACCACGGCGAGCGATTCGGCCTCCGCGGCGTCGAAGATCGCGATCGCCTCCTGGATATTCATCGTGGGGTGCAACACCACGTGCTGAAAGTGAAGAATGTCGATCAGGCCGTTCACGGCCTGCAGGTCGGGCGCGTGTGCCTCGGCCACCAGCGCGATCCCGGCGTAGCGGCCTTCAGCATCGACTGCGACCACCTGGGTCTTCGAACCGAGCGGAAATTTGCTGCGGAATTCCTCGAGCGGCATGCTGGCGCTCGCAGTGGTCAGATCGGGCCGCATCAGGCTGCGTACCGTCAGGTCGCGGATCCAGCCGATATCGGCGGCACTTCGGATGGTTTCGCCACGCAGGTGGAAGCGCCAGGTTGCGAACGAATAGCCAAACAGTTCGCGGGTGATCTGGGTCGAGATCATGACCGCGACCAGCACGGCGGTGGTGAGCCAGAGATTGCCGGTCGATTCGAGCGCGATGAACGACATCGTCAGCGGCCCGCCGATTACCGAGGCCGACAGCGCGCTCATGCCGATGATCGCGTAAACGTTGCCGCCGAGCTTCAGTCCCGGCCAGAGCGTGTCGAGCGCGCCGGCAAACAAATGACCGCCCAGCGCGCCCAGGAACAGCGTGGCGAAGAACAATCCTCCACGAAAGCCGCTGCCCAGCGACAGGATCGAGGCGATTGCTTTCAGCGCGAACATGGTGGCCAGCACCGTCAGCGGGATCGAAACAAAGCCCGCGAAATGCAGCGCGCCGTGTCCCGATGACATTACTTGCGGCGTCGCCAAAGCGAGCAGCCCGACGGCAAGACCACCGAACGCCGAACGCAACGGCGGCCAGATTCCGGTCTTTGCCAGCAGCGCCTCGCACAGCGCCACGCCGCGCATGATGGCGATACCGGTCAACGCGGCCAGTATTCCGAGCAGCCCGGCAAGCGCCAGGTCGTGCCCCACGACATCGCCAATAGGGCCGACGGCGACCCCGAGCGACAGCGGCGCAAGCGCGTGGGCGACGACATAGCCCGCCACCGCAGCGACGCCGACCGGCGTCAGGCTCGCCGGCGTATAGCCGCCGATCACCAGCTCGAACGCGTAGAAGGAGCCGGCGAGCGGCGCGCCGAAGGCGCCGGCGATCGCTGCCGCGGCGCCGCAGCCGACCATAACGCGCTGGTCGGCGCGGCGCAGATGAAAGGCGCGGCCCAATGAGGCTGCAAGCCCGCTGGCGAGCTGGGTATATCCCGCTTCCAGTCCGACTGAAGCGCCGACGCCGCTGGACCAGACCGTCTGCAGGGCCACGATCACACTGCCGCGAAACGACATCCGTCCGCCATGCAGCGCGTTGGCCTCGATCGGGTCGATTTCGCGCGCCGGCCGCCAACGCGCCAGCAGCAGGAATGCCACGCCGAGCACGAGGCCTCCAAGGCTCGGCACCAGCAACGCACGCAACGGTTCGATTCGGAACTGGCTGGACAGTCGGTCGCCCCATTCGAGATCGAACAGCGCGACATGAAACCCTTCGACCGCCACGCTCATGCTGGCCACCACCAGGCCGCCGGTGGCGCCAATCAGCAGCGCCAGGACGACCAGGCTCGTCTCGTGCGCGCGAATGAACGCTCGCAACCGCCGCGGGACTTCAAGATAACGCGAGCTGGTGACCATTTCGCCGATCCGTCGACGACCAAAAGGCGCCGTCCGCCCCCCGTTTAGCTGCCTTCGCAGTGATCACGCAATCCGGCCGCTCGCCGGCCAGCGGCGGATAAGCCCGCCAACGCCCTTCACAATTACGTCACGCTGCCTGTAGTATGTCAGCGCAAGCTGCATCGCAGCCAAAACGGGGGCCAGGAGCGTTAGTTGAACGCGCACGTCTCGCAAGGTGGTTGGCCGGTACTGGTGCTGAACGCGGACTTCCGGCCGCTGAGCTACTATCCGCTGTCTCTTTGGTCGTGGCAGGACGCGATCAAGGCGGTGTTCCTCGACCGCGTCAATATCGTCGAACATTACGACCGCGCCGTGCGCAGCCCGTCATTCGAAATCCAGCTGCCCAGCGTGGTGTCGCTGAAGTCATTCGTCAAGCCGACCACGCATCCCGCCTTTACCCGGTTCAACGTCTTCCTGCGCGATCGCTTCATGTGCCAGTACTGCTCGGCGAGCGACGATCTCACCTTCGATCACATCATCCCGCGCAGCAAGGGCGGCCAGACGACATGGGAGAACGTGGTCGCGGCCTGTTCGCCGTGCAACCTGCGCAAGGGCAATCTGACGCCGCAGCAGGCGCGGATGTTTCCAAGACAGCTTCCGTTCGCGCCGACAGTGCACCAACTGCATCGCAACGGCCGGCTGTTTCCGCCGAACTATCTGCACGATAGCTGGCTCGATTATCTCTACTGGGACACCGAACTCGACCCGTAGCAACGATCGCCGGCGCATGCCGATGGTCCGGTCTTCGGCGACAAATTTCCCCCCAGCGCAGCGTCGGGCTTTTGCCGATCAGCCTCCGACTTCGACTTGATCGCGATTTTGACCTGCGTGCGGGTGTCATCCACCGCGAAGCAATCCGGAATACTATCGGTCACGGTGCCAGAGCAGTCGCGCAGAAGGCGCCGTTGACGAACACTATTGCAACTTTTCGCAGCATTCAGCGCCACCGTTCTAAACCCGCGATTCATAGCATCCCTTCGTTTCCTGATTTCAACATCCATGTCGTTCCTGCTTGCGCAAATGCAGGACTAGCGCGATGATGACTTCACAACCAAAGATTGATTGAAGGAAAAACATTGATGCGCGCCATCTTCCTGCCGGCTCTCCTTATTGCAGCGTTTGCCGGCTCCGCGGTCCGTGCGGCGGATCCCATCTATACCGAACAGGGTGCGGGCTGGACGCAGGCGCTGCGCGATGATTTCTACAGCAGGGACCAGGGCTCGCGGATGATTCCGCTCTCCTGGCTGCAAAATCTCAAACAGGCGAACGGCCAGCCATTTCTCGCCGACAGCCTTGCACGCTATGGTTATCTGCCCAATCCCGCCAACCATAACGGGCTTCCGGTCGGCTTCGTCGCCTCGGGCGCGAGCGGGGTCCAGATCGTCGGCATGACCTGCTCGGCCTGCCACACCAGGCAGATTGCTGTCGACGGCCAGAGCTACCGTATCGACGGCGGTCCGGCGATCGTGGATTTCCAGAGTTTGCTTTCCGATCTCGATGCAGCGGTCGGACAAGTGCTTTCGAGCGATGCGGCCTTCAACAGCTTTGCCGCATTGGTCCTCAGTTCAGCCACGCCGGATGCCGACGACGTGGTCGCACTGCGCCAGGACGTCAATGCCTGGTATCTTCGTTTCCATACGCTGATGACGCGGGCGCTACCGACGCCGAGCTGGGGGCCGTCGCGGCTCGATGCGGTCGGCATGATCTTCAACCGCCTCACCGGTCTGGATCTCGGCGCGTCACCGGATTTCCTGATCGCGGACAACATTCAGAAGGCGGACGCGCCGGTGCGCTATCCCTTCATCTGGAATGCGCCGATCCAGGACCACACGCAATGGACCGGCTTCGCGGCGAATGGCAGTGACGTGCTGGCGCTGTCGCGCAATCTCGGCGAAGTGTTCGGCGTATTCGGCGTGTTCCAGCCGACCAATGATGGCATCTACGTCAATTTTCTCAACAGTAACTCCGCGAATTTCGATGGCCTCGGCAAGCTCGAAACGCTGGTGCGGCAGATCGGTCCGCCGAAATGGCCATTCGGGTCGATCCAGCCCATCGACGCTGCCCTCGCGCGGCAAGGACAGCAGATATTCAATCGGCCGCAGGCCAGCGGCGGATGCATCGAGTGCCATGGCATCAAATCCGGAACGGTGCGTTTCCCAGGCATCCAGACCTGGGCCACCCCGATCGACAATGTCGGCACCGATACGCGCGCGCATGACGTGCTGGCGTGGTCGGGCAAGAAGACGGGCGTGCTCAAGGGCGCCTTCATCCCGTTTGTCACCCAGCCGCTCGGCGAGACCGACGCTGCGTTCAACATCCTCGCAACGTCGGTACTCGGCTCGGTCCTCGAGCAGTCTTTGCGCGGCGGTGGCTCGCCGAGTCCGGCGGCACTGATCGCGACGGGGGTGACTACGCAGATCCAGAATGGTCCTCGCATCGACCTGAAGCGGTTGCCCCCTGCGCTTCGCGACCTGCAAAGCGCTTTCCATCCGCCGGCTGCCGCGGCAACGCCTGCAAGCCTGCTTTCGAACCTTCGCATCCAGGGGCTTGCGATTCCGGACTTGATCGCGCCGCCGGCGCCGCTGCCTCCGAAAGGCGCCTATGAATCGCGGGTGATGCAGGGGATCTGGGCCGCCGCGCCGTATCTGCATAACGGCTCGGTGCCGACGCTGGCCGAACTGCTGAAGCCCGCAGCGCAACGCGTCAAGCAGTTCAAGATCGGGCCGGCCTATGACATCGTCAATGTCGGTCTTGCCGTCGAGCAACCGCAGTTCAACTACACGGTGACCACGACGGGTTGTGGCGATCTCAATTCGGGCAACAGCAATTGCGGCCATGAATTCGGCACCCACTTGTCTGATCCGGAGAAGAAGGCCCTGCTGGAATATCTCAAGACGCTGTGAGGCGGCCGCAGGGGCGACGTCGCCGCCGCGGCGTCGCAATGCGACGCACGGCACCCCACATCTTCTTCCTGTCGGGATTCGAGATGGCACGGGGAGTTCTGCTCGGCACATCTACTGCGTTGTAAATCAATAAGCCGTCAAGCCGTTGAAATCTCGGCGGCGCGCGCCAAAATGGCGATGGATGCCGGCCGAGAGTCGCGCCCGGTGTCGGCGCGATTTGCGCCGATTGAACAGGAGAGCCTGCATGGCCTCTTTGACTGAATGGAAAGTGCCCGCGGCGAATCAGCCGCGTGCCGGCGACTACGCCTTCGACCTCGATCGCGCGCTGGCTTCGGTGGTCGGCCTGCATTCGATCATTCCCAATGACGCCTTCAGCGCCGACAATCTGGGCACCGAACGCGCCGGCAACGGCGTCTTGATCGATGACGGACTGATCCTGACCATCGGCTACCTGATCACCGAGGCCGAAACCGTCTGGCTGCATTTTGGCGACGGTCGCGTGGTGCAGGGCCACGCGCTCGGCTCCGATTCCGAAACCGGCTTTGGTTTGGTGCAGGCACTGGCCCGCATCGATATCGAGCCCTTGCCGCTGGGATCTTCGGCCACCGCCGGGATCGGCGATCGCGTGATACTGGGCGGAGCCGGCGGTCGCACCCGGTCGGTCGCGAGTCACATCGCCGCCAAGCAGGAATTTGCCGGTTACTGGGAGTATCTGCTGAACGAGGCGATCTTCACCTATCCCGCGCATCCCAATTGGGGCGGCGCCGGACTGATCTCGAACCGCGGCGAACTGATCGGGATCGGCTCGCTTCAGCTTGAGCGTGAGCGCGACGGAAAGAGCGAGCATGTCAACATGATCGTGCCGATCGATTTGCTCAAGCCGGTGCTCGAGGACTTGCGGAAATTCGGCCGCGTCAACAAGCCGGCGCGGCCCTGGCTCGGCCTATACACCGCCGAGATCGAGAACAAGATCGTGGTGGTCGGCGTTTCCGCCAAGGGACCGGCGGCCCGCGCTGAACTCAAGGCCGGCGACGTCATCCTGGCGGTGAAGGGCGAAAACGTCACCAGCCAGACGCAATTCTATCGCAAGCTCTGGTCGCTGGGTACCGCGGGTGTCGACGTGCCGCTGACCGTCTACCACGAGGGTGTCACCTTCGACGTGGTGCTGGCCTCGACCGATCGCGCGAAACTGCTCAAAGGCCCGCGGCTGCATTAGGCGCGCGGAGACGCGGAACCATCGTCTTGCGGCTGCGTTGTCGGCAGTCACTTGAGGAAATGTCATGCGGACTTTTCTGGGAATGATTCTGGGTGCCTTGCTGCTGATCGCAGGCGTTTATATTCACGATTCGATGTCGACCTCGACGGACGCCAATGGTCAGGTCGCGCAAGCCGGCAGCACCATCGTCAACTGGGATGTCGCTTCGAACGACTGGAACGCGGTGAAGGCGCGCGCCCGCGAGGGCTGGGTCAGGCTTTCGTCAAAATAAGCGTCCCGCTCCGGCCTGTTGTTCACGCCCTCGTCCTCGACGGGGGCGTCTTGCCGCGGACGTGCCTTGCCCGGGTTCGCCATGCTACGGAGATTTCTTGTTGCGGTCGGCGGCGGCCTTGCGCGCGTCAGCGATGACCTGTCCGAACTCCTCCATGGTCAGGGCGTTGGGCACCCGGAACTTGCCGACAATGAAGGACGGCGTGCCGTTGAAGCCGAATGCAATAGCCTGGTCGTTATTGCGTGCGATGATGGCGCTGATGGTCTTGGCATTGCTGTCAAGGTCCCTGTTCAGCCGGTCGATATCGATGCCCGCGCCGGACAGCAATTCGGTGATCCGCGGCTCGGTCAACCTCGAGCTCACGCCCATCAGCGCCTCATGGGCCTTGATATATTTGCCCTGATATTTACTGGCGAGCACCATCCTGCTCGCGATCATCGAAACCGGACCGAGGATCGGCCAGTCCTTCCAGATCAGCCGGACCTTGCCGTCATCGAAAACCACCTGCCGCAACTCGGGTTCGAGCTTGCGGCAATACGGACAATTGTAGTCGAAATATTCGACGATGGTGATGTCGCCGTCGGGATTGGCGCCGACCGGGATGTCGGGATCGCGCAGGACCAGCGCCTCGGTCAGCACGTTTTCGGGATCGCCCTCCGCCCGCGCCGGCTTTAGTCCAAGCCCGAGCGCCACCGAGCCGGCGCCGAGCAGCGCCAGCGCCGCACGCCGGCTTGTCGCGGTGCTGCGCCTGACGGGGTCGATCGATAGGGGCATCATGGGGTCTCCGGGCCGGCGGGAAGGGCCAGTCAATATACGTTCAAGATAGGGATAAGTTACGCGCCAACATATAGAGCGCCACCAGGATAATGACACCCGCGAACACCATGTTGAGGGCACCCCGCCGCGCCGATAACAGCCGCGCCGAGCGGGTGCCGATCAGCCCGCCGACGACGCCGCCGGCGATGAACAATCCGGCCAATGGCCATGAAACAAGGCCTGACCAGGCGTAACTGGCCGCGGTGGTGAGGCCGAAGGCGGTGACCGCCACCAGCGACGAACTGACCGCGTTCATGATCGACATGCCCGTCGCCAGCATCAAGGCCGGCACGATCAGGAATCCGCCGCCGATGCCGAAAAAGCCCGACAAGGTTCCGGTCGCAACGCCAAGGCCGACGATAGCCGGCGTGTTGGCGAGCGTCATCTCGACATCCGCCAGCCCGACCCGCGAGCGCGTCTTGAGCATCAGAAGCGCGATCACCAGCATCAGCAGCGCAAACAGCGCCAGCAGCTTCTGGCCATCGAGCATCTTGCCGAAGATCGATCCGATGAAGGCGCCGACGATCCCCGCCGCCGCAAACATGAGTCCGCAGGACCACCGCACCGTACCGCCGCGCGCATGGTTGGAAAGGTTGACGGCGGCGTTGGCGGCGACGGCAAGGGCGCTGGTGCCGATCGCCACATGGGCATCGGGCACGCCGACCACATAGACCATCAGCGGCACCGCCAGAATTGAACCGCCGCCGCCGATCAGGCCGAGCGAGAATCCGACCAGCGATCCCGATACCAGTCCGAGCAGACCCTGCATCGCGGAAATGATCACGCCGGAAAACACCATGCTCAAACCGGATCAATCCCGCGGGAATCGGAAAAGTCAGGGACGCGGGCCTGGCGGAATTTTGCCATGCCCGCGCCGGTCAAGCCTGGCTCAGGCCGCGCCTTTCAGCTTCTTGTTGCATTCGCTGTAATAGCCGCCACCCTTCATGATCCATTTCATGCCGCCATTGCCGTTGGTGGCCTTGTTGGCGTTGTACTGATCAACACAGGTATGCATGCGGGCCTTGCCGGCCGATTCCTTGGAATATTTCGGATCTACCGCGGTCGGGAATACCGCATTGCCGGGGGCTGCGGGCGCAGCGGGCGCCGCCGCAGTCCTCGGCTTTGCGGCCGGCTTGGCCTCCGCGGCCGGCGGCGGAGCGGCCGGCGCGGCAGCAGGCGTCGCGGTGGCGTCGGCGCCGCACTGGGCCTTGCGGAAATCATTCCATTTCTGGCCGTTGAGGGTACCGGCGGTCTTGGCCTCCTTATATTTCGCGCTGCATTCCGACATGCTGAGCGCGTTGGCCGGCGATATCGCCGCGAACGCCGTGAGGCCCGACAGGGCAACGGCGCAAAAAAGGAATTTTGCGTGAACGGTCATGTTTCGTCTCCTTCGGGCTTGGCGAACTAAGACTCTCATCCTATCCCAGCAACCGGGGGTCACAACAAACTAACGCCGGCCCCGCGCCTAAAATATCCACAGCGCGAAGCGCCGGCCCGGCGGCTTCATTCATCCGCGGTTCAGCATCGCGGGCAGACGTTGCGCGTCTCTTCAACCCGAGGTATTCCCATGATGACCCTGTCCACCCGCGCACTTGCGATCGCCTTCGCTTCCGCGCTTCTGATGAGTTCAGCGTCTGCGCAGACCACCGCGCCGGCCTCCACGCCGGCAGCGACAATGGCGCCGGCGGCCAAGAAGACCGAGAAGCCGCGAACCGCCGCATCGCTGGAATGCTCCAAGGAAGCCGATGCCAAGGGCCTGCACGGCAAGAAGCTGCGCAAGCCGTTCATGACCCAGTGCAAAAAGGATGCGAAGGCCAAGGAAGCCGGAGCCGCGGCGAAGTAATCAGGCCTGACCCTGCAACCCCTCCCCGATCCAGGCGGAGGGGTTCTGTCCTTTCCGGGCGGCCGAGCGAAGGCCTGCCGATCAGGCCGTTCCTGCCGGGCGGCGAGCACGGCAAGCTTTCGAGAACGTCGGCAATCGCATCGCTGCGGTCGCGCTGGCGCAATTGTCGCGGCGGCGCGGATTTGACATAAGGCGACGTGCGCCGAACTCCCGCATCGACGGCCTTCGCTCTTCCGAACCGCACCCGCGCGCTCCACATCCTCGAAACGCTGGCGATCGGCGCTGCCGGCGGCGGGCTGTTCCTGTGGGCCAGGCTTCCGGGCGGGCTGATTTCCGGCGCCATGATCGCGGTCGCAGTCGCCGCGATCGCGGGCCGGCCACTCTCGATACCCTCGCTGATCACCCAGTCGGTGCTGGTGCTGCTCGGGATTTCGCTGGGTTCGCTGATGTCCCAGGAATTGCTGCAGCATGCGAGCGCCTATCCCCTGACCATCGGGCTGCTGGCGCTGGCGACGTTCTGCTCGACCATCGGCAGCAGCTTCTACCTGCAACAGATCCATGGCTGGGACCGCACCTCGGCACTCCTCGCCGGAAGCCCCGGCGCGCTGTCGCAGATCACCATCCTTGCTGCCGAGAAGGGCGCCGATGTGCCGGCGATCGCGGTGGTGCAGACCATACGGGTGATCATCCTGACCGCCGGGCTGCCGATGCTGCTGACGGTGACCGGGATGGCGCCCGCTTCGACCGCGGCCGCGACAATGAAGGTCGCCTCGCTGCCTGGACTTGTCGAACTGGTCGCAGCCGCCATCGCGGCCTCGCTGGTGCTGCGATGGATCAGATTTCCGGCAAGCTGGATGTTCGGCGCGATGATCGGATCGGGCCTGCTGCACGGCGCGGGCCTCGTCGAAGGCACACTGCCGCCGTGGCTGCGCGGGATCGCGCTGGTCGGCGTCGGCGCGCTGATCGGGGCGCGGTTCGCGCGGATGCGGACCAAGATCCTGCTCGGCCATGTCAACGCCGCGCTCGGATCGTTCGCGGTGGCGATCCTGATTTCCGCGGCCTTTGTCTCGGTGGTCGCGCTCACCACCCATGTGCGGTTTTCCGACAGCGTGGTCGCGTTCGCGCCGGGCGCGATGGACGCGATGCTGGCCCTGGCGCTGACCCTGCATATCGACCCGATCTTCGTCGGCGTGCATCATCTGTCGCGCTTCGTGTTCGTCAGCATCGCGATACCCGGCCTCGTCCATCTGTTCGGACGGCCGCAGGATGACGTGGACGATTAGGGCCCGCTCCACCCTCGTCTTGAAGGCAGAAAGGACGTAAGTCCGCGTTCCCGCGACACGATGAGTCCGGGTTCTGCAGAACGTTCGCCCGAGAAGAAGGGAGGGCGCGGGGAATGCCGGGTGTCCGATGGCACCCGTGGTTCGTGCAAAAAATGCACGGGGTAGTCGCCACAGGTTCACCGGGATCAACCCGGCATTCCCTGCGCGATGGTTTTACGGTTTCCTTCGCGCTCTTCCGGGCGACCGGGCTTTCTTGCCACCCTCACCCCTGAGAAGCGTTAGCTTCTTAAGAGCTTGACGCCAGCGTCGGGGCGTCAGAACCACACGACTTCGCCGTACGCGACCAGCGCCGTTCGTCCACGCGCCAAAAGCGCGCGACGACGCAGCCTGCGTCCACCGCATCCCGCCCCAACGTTCGTGACGATGGCCAACGCCCCTCGACCGGGACAGGACGCACCGCAAAGGCAACTGATTTGCCGGAAAAGCAAAGCCGAAAATTTTTCGCTGCAAGCCTGGACAACCCAAATCACTTTGAAGCGGCACGCATTTTCGTCGCGTCGGCGAAACGGTTTATGTGCCGTTCGGCCCCACCATCACCTCGACCGCGCCCTCACGATCGCTTCCAGCCCCCTGCGCGTCACGCCGGCTCGGGCGCGGATCGCAAGGCTGTGGGTGTAACGTCTGCAGGTGTGACGTCGGGAACGAGCCGACGCCCGGACTGCCTTTTGCAGGCAGGTTGCGGCTCATTTCGGGCGCTGCAATTCCGGGGAATTGGTCCACTCGTCGATATGGGCTGCCATATCGGCTTGTCTCGCCTTCCTTAAAAGCTCGTCTCGCTCGTTTCCGGCTCTAAGCAATTTCGCTTGCTCGCGCGCTTCTTCCGCGAACGCTGTCAGGCGCTCCTTGAGTGTCATGGTTTGGTTGAAACGTCGCCGCTTCTGCATGGCGCGCTCCTTTCCATGAGAGAAAGGCGGGAGCGCAAATGGGCGTTCTCATCACCGATAGATGCCACGGACCGTGCGGTGACGGAGACAGCTTGCACCCTGGAATTTCAGAACGCCAGACATTTGTTGGCGATCGCGGTGAACAAAGCAGGCCGTGGCGAAATCAAATCAGGTCAGGGTTGGCCGGGGGCATCGTGCCCGTCAGTGCGCCACCGCGGGTCGAGCGCCCTCATGGAACAGGGGTGCGAAAGGTCGCCCCAAGGCAACTTGGGCAGTGCAAGCAAAAAGAAGCCCCGGCGCTGGGGTGCGCCGGGGTCATCGTTCCGCAAAGGAGGCGTGGAACTGGGCATCTCCGTTATGCTTGTTAGACTACAGCGCTGCGATCGAGATTACCTGATCTTCGTTCAACGTCATGCCGCAACCGGTCCGGGGCGGGCGTCGCGATCTCGGCCACCAGACTGATTCGCCGACGTCGGCAGAAACAAAGGCGCGGCAATACTGTGGCGTTAATTGACATAAGTTAGATCGGCACCCGTCAATTCCGGATGGCTTTTGCACGGCGACTCAGAACTAGCTGTCACGCTTCATCAGCGGAGTGCCATGCCATGCATTATCGCCCGACCACCGTCAGTAGTTTGATCGTGCGCGGCCTGATCAATCAACTCGACATCAAGGATGTAGAAGACCAGGTGCATACGCAGTTTCCCGAGATTGACGGGCACACCCTCTGGGAGAGCTACAACATCGCCCTGTTGGCGCTTACCCTTGGTGCAAAGCCTGAGCCGATCCGACAAGCGGCGGCGCATTCGCCCATTTGAGGCGCTCGCTCCCCGCCACCCGGATGGGGCCATGCCTCTCCCGCCGTAGTTGCCGGCGTTCCGGGAGTCGTTCATGGCGCGTGATCTGGCGTGTGACTTGGCGTGTGACCTGGATCACTCTCAGCGGCCGTGCCGCCACCGGGCGAGTTCACATTTCCGAAAGATGATTGGTCGGTCGCCGGGATCGGCGACGAAAATCAAGGCGGCTTGAGGCCTGATCCGGTGCTGCCCGGATCCTCCGCGTCCTGGTTCAGGGTCAGCAGCGTCAATTAAACGATTTGGAAATCGATTTGCCCTATCATCCGGCACTATGATCAAGAGCGTCTTCACATTGGCTATTGCAGTCCTCGCGTTCAGGCAAGCGGACCAGTATTTCTTCGACAGTCGCTATACTGACGCGGCGATGGTTGTTGTCAGAAATATCGCGTCATCATTTGGACTGTGAAGCCGCCTTGCCTGGCGGCCCGTCGTTGGCCTGACCGCTCCGCTCTGGCGATTCCGGTATCGATCGCGGCTCTGGGTTGTTGTTTTAACGCGTTTTCTTTACGCGAACCGCGGTATCCACTTCGCTCGAAAACGCTCTAATCGCGTCATCGTGAGATACCATTGGCTCCGGCAGGTTCCGGCGAAATCGCTTTCAGACCACGTCAGCTTTCATCAGGACCCGCAGCTTATGCGGGATCGGCTGCGCCCTGCCCTCACTGATGCAGGCGACCCTCACCTCGGCCCTGACCAGCACGTCCTCGCCGCGGCGGACTTCCTGCGCCATCGTGATCGAGGCGCCCTTCACCGCGATCGGCCAGGTCACGATGTCGAGCAGATCGTCCATCCGCGCGGGCTTGAGGAAATCGAGCTGCATCGAACGCACCACGAAGGCAAAGCCCGGCGTCTCCTGTTGCGCCTCGGCAAACAACGCATGCTGCTCCGCGCCCATCAGCCGCAGATGATTGGTGCGGCCGCGCTCCATGAAGCGCAGGTAGTTGGCGTGGTAGACGATGCCGGAGAAATCGGTGTCCTCGTAATAGACCCGTATCCGCATGTGATGGCGGCCGTCAACGATAGCGCCGTCGAGATGGGCGGTCATTCCTGTCATTCCCGGATTTCAGCAGCGA
>JAGXAF010000268.1 GCA_018971675.1 Bradyrhizobium sp. | reverse complement strand
GCGGATATGGGCGGCTTCCGCGGACGTATTGGCGAGCGCAATCGCGCGGTCGAACGCGACCCTCGCCTCGTCATTGCGGCCGAGCTGCATCAGATAGGCGCCGCGCACGCCGAAATAATGAAAATAGTTCGACAGCCGCTCGCCGAGCGGTTCGATCATCGCCAGTGCCGCCTCGGCACCGCGCGCCTTTGAGACCGCGACCGAACGGTTGAGCGTCACCACCGGCGACGGCTGCATCTGTTCAAGCGCGCCATAAAGCAGGTCGATCTGGGTCCAGTCGGTATCCTCGGGTTTGGCCGCGCGGGCGTGCAGCGCGGCGATCGCGGCCTGGACCTGATAGGGACCGCTGCGGCGATGCCGCATCGCCTTGTCGATCAGCGCCAGCCCCTCGGCGATCATCTGCTGATTCCACAGGCCGCGATCCTGATCGTCGAGCAGCACCAGCGCGCCGTCGGCGTCGAGGCGGGCCGCGGCGCGGGCATGCTGCAGCAACAGCAGCGCCGTCAGGCCCATGATCTCGGGCTCGCTCTGGAACAGCCGCAGCAACAGCCGCGCCAGCCGGATCGCCTCTTCGCTCAGCGGCGCGCGCAGCTCGGCGGTGTCGCCGCTGGCCGAATAGCCTTCGTTGAAGATCAGATAGATCATCGCCGCCACGCTTGCGAGCCGCTCGCCGCGCTCCACCGCCCCCGGCGTCTCGAACGGCACGTCGGCCCTGGCGACGCGGGCCTTGGCGCGGGTGATGCGCTGCTCCATCGCCGCTTCCGTGACCAGGAAGGCGCGCGCGATCTGCTTCACCGTCAGGCCGGAGACGATGCGAAGCGCGAGCGCGATCTGCTGCGTCGCCGGCAGGTCCGGATGGCAGCAGATGAACAACAGCCGCAGGATGTCGTCCCGATAATGCGAACCGTCGAGGCGTTCGGCGATCTCCTCCTCGGCGTCATCGAGATCGGAAATCACATCGTCCTCGGGCAGCGGCCGCTGCTTGCGGCTTCGCCTGATGTCGTCGATCGCGACATTGCGCCCGACCATGATCAGCCACGCCGCGGGATCGCGCGGCGGCCCGTTCTGCGGCCAGCTTTTCAGCGCGCGCAGGCACGCGTTCTGGAACGCCTCCTCGGCGGTGTCGAGGTCGCGGAAGTAGCGCAGCAACGCGCCGACCGCCTGGGGGCGCGCCGAGGTCAGCGCGGCATCGATCCAGGCGGTATCGGTCATGCTTTCGCACTCGCTTTGGCTTTGGCGGTCACCTCGTCATTGCCCGGCAGGAACGCGCCGACGGGACGGATCTCATAGGCGCCGCCGGGATTGGCCTCGCCGAGCTCGCGCGCCACGCCGAGCGCATCGTCGAGGTTCTTGCAATCGATCAGATAGAAGCCGAGCAACTGTTCCTTGGTCTCTGCATAGGGGCCGTCGAGCACGACTGGCGGATTTTCCTTGCGCAGCGTGGTTGCAGCCGTCGTCGGCAACAGCCGCGCGACCGGGCCGAGCCGGCCCTGCCTGACCAGTCTGTCCTGCACCACCGCGAGTTTTTCCATCACCGCGGCGTCCTGTTCCCGGCTCCAGGAGCCGACAACGTCTTCATCGTGGTAGCAAAGGATGGCGTACAGCATGGTTTCGGTTCCTGTTCGGTCCAGGACGAACGAGTATGCCCGGAGCCGACAGTCATGAGGAAATTTGTTTCTCTCCCTCCCCCTTGCGGGGTCCGAGGAATAGAATGCGCACCGATCGACATCATTTACTGACCTCGCCCGGCCAGATTGCGCCCGTAGAGCGAGCTTCGCTCGTCTCGCCCCTCAAGGGGGCGGAAAAAACGCGGCCTCTCGTTCTCGCGACATGGTGCGCCCGAGGTTTGCAATTCGTTCGCCCCGAACGAAAGAGCGCGGGCGCGACCTCAAGAGAGGCGCGGGCGCGACCTCAAGAGAGGCGCGGGGAATGCCGGGTGTCCGATGGCACCCGTGGTTGGTGCAAAAAAAGCACCGGGTAGTCGCCACAGGTTCACCGGGATCAATCCGGCATTCCCTGCGCGATGGTTTACGGTTTCCTTCGAGCTCTTCCCGGTGACCGGGCTTTGTTGTCACCGTCGCCCCTGAGAAGCGTTAGCTTCTTAAGAACTTGACGCCAGCGTCGGGGCGTCAGAACCACACGACTTCGCCGTACGCCAGCCTCGCCGTTCGTCCACGCGCACAAGGCGCGCGACGGCGTGGCCAGCGTCCACCGCATCCTGCCCCAACGTTCGTGACGACGGCCGACGTCCCCTCTTTCGGGACAGGACGGCACGACAAAGGCAACTGATTTGCCGGAAAAGAAAAGCGGAAAATTTCTCGCGAGGGGCTGGACAGGTTTTGGGTGATTTGCCCGGTCGAGTAGGAAGAAACCAGCGCGCGGCAGCAAGTGGCCAAATAACCGGCGCGTGGCGGCATTTGTGCTACGCAGTCGCCTTTATGGCCCAGAGCAGACCGCGACGGATAGCGCGGACAAGTCTGCTTATGACCCCGTTTCGGAAGTCGGCCCTAGTGCTGCAGCGGTTGCGCCGTCCTCGTTTCCGACCGAAACCCATCTTCAGCACCGGGCGCGCTGCTTCACGAACGCCCGGCCGCTGACAACGCCTTAAGGCACTAGAGCGTTTTCGAGCGAAGTGGATACCGGTTCGCGTAAAGAAAACGCGTCAAAACAAGAATCTAGAGCCCCCTTCCGATTTCATCGGAACGGAAAAAGCTCTAGCAGGCTGTTGAAGAAGTCGGTAGCGAAGCGTTTCGTATCGTGATTCTCTGGGGCCAGGATTTAGCTTGGGGAGCACGATGCGGGGGAGTGACGAACGGTCCGGCTCGCTTTTCAGTTATGTGGACCTGGAGGCTCGGGTTCGCGTCGACCACCCGTTACGTGTGATCCGCGATTTGGCGAATGCGGCGCTGGGCGATCTTTCTAGGGAGTTCGGCAAGCTCTATACGGACTTCGGTCGGCCCTCGATCGCACCGGAGAAGTTGCTTCGGGCAATGCTCCTCCAGGCATTTTATGGGGTTCGCTCGGAACGGCATTTGATGGAACGGATGGAGTTCGATCTTCTGTTCCGCTGGTTCGTTGGGCTTGGGGTGGACGATGCGGTTTGGGACCATTCGACCTTCTCGAAGAACCGCGACCGGCTGCTTGAGGGCGAGATTGCGGCCAAGTTCCTGAACGCGCTTTTGGCGCAGCCAAAGGTCAAGCGTCTGCTATCGAGCGATCACTTCTCGGTGGATGGTACGCTGATTGAAGCCTGGGCTTCGATCAAGAGCTTCCGGAAGAAGGATGGTAGCGACAAAGACGAGGACGGTCCGGGACGCAATGCCGAGCGCAACTTCCACAAGGAGAAGCGATCCAACGAGACCCATGCGAGCACGACCGATCCCGAGTCGCGGCTCTACAAGAAGGGTGACGGCCAGCCGGCCAAGCTGAGCTATATAGGCCATGCTCTGATGGAGAACCGCAATGGTTTAGCGGTTTTGGGTGGGGTGAGCCAAGCGACGGGCACCGCCGAACGAGAGATTGCGCTTGCCATGATCGACAGGCGGGGAGGCGCGAAGCGGATCACTCTGGGGGCGGATAAGGCCTATGATGTCACGCAGTTCGTGCGCGACCTGAGAGATAGATCGGTTACTCCGCATATCGCGATTGATGGACATCCGAGTAAGACCGGCAAGCGGCGCAAGACGGCGATCGACGCGCGAACCACGCGTCACAGCGGCTACGACATCAGTCAACGCTGCCGCAAACGCATCGAAGAAGTCTTCGGCTGGATCAAGAGTTCCGCCGGTCTGGCCAAGGTCAAGCTGCGAGGCCGCAACCGGGTGGATGCTGTCTTCGTCCTGGCGCTTGCGGCCTATAATTTGATCCGGCTTCCCAAGCTTCTGGCGGCACCGGCATGAGCATTCGGGGCAGATGGCAGGTCGTCGAGACACCGGGTTACGACATGGCCTTGGCGAGTGCCTACATCCTGTTCGATCAGGCCGGCGGTGAATTCGCCTTCGATTGCCTCACAGGCTCCATTCATGGAGCCTGCCACGGCGATGCCGTCGAGTTCGGCTGGCAGGGAAACGACGAAATGGAGCCCGCCGAGGGTGACGGCTGGGCCGAACTGCACGATGACGGCTCACTCCAAGGAGAGATCTGTCTCCTCAACGGCGACAACATCCCATTCATCGCGCGCCGTTCAAAGACTTCTTCAACAGCCTGCTAGGCCGCCGTGGCGGCTTCACCCAGCGCCGAGACGATGTGATCGACCACTTCCTCGACCAGGATGCGGTCGTCGCCCTCGCCCATCACGCGGATCACGGGCTCGGTGCCGGACGAGCGGACCAGCAGCCGACCTTGACCGTTGAGCCGCTTTTCACCGTCGACGATCGCCGATTTGACGCCGGCGTTGTCGAGCGGCTTGCCGCTGCGATAGC
>JAGXAF010000267.1 GCA_018971675.1 Bradyrhizobium sp. | reverse complement strand
GTGCTGGACGGAAAGTTCGGCCGCGAGCGGGTGCTGGGCGGGCTGTGCGCGATCGCGGCGACGCTCAACGACAGGCGCGAGGTGGTGCAATTGCAGCCGATGCAGTCGCTGACCTTCGGCGAACGCGACGGCAAGATGTCGGACCGGGTCCGCGCCATCGCCGAAGTGTTCGCCAGCGGCAATTTCGGCTCGGTCGCCAGCGAGCAGATTATCCAGGATATGTGGGAGAAATGGGTGTTCCTGGCCTCGCTCGCGGCGTCAACCTGTCTGATGCGAACGTCGGTGGGCAACATCCTGGCGGCGCCGGGCGGCAGGGACTTCCTGCTCGGCATGGTGGATGAAGTGACGGCGATCGCGGCCGCCGCCGGTCATGTGCCGCGCGGGCCGTTTGCCGAGCGCGCCCGTGCCATGCTGACCACGGAAGGCTCGCCACTGACCGCTTCGATGTTCCGCGACATCCAGGCCGGCGCCCCCGTTGAAGCCGATCACGTGATCGGCGACCTGATCGTGCGCGCGGAGGCCGCCAAGGCTCCGGTGCCAAAGCTGCGTACGGCCTACACCCATCTCAAGGCTTATGAGAAGCAGCGGGGGTGACGGCGCTCGAAGGGGGGCATCCTGCCCATCTCGACCGACGCACAGACAGCACCACATTCTTCGCCGGCATCCTTCGCGTCAAAACAGGTCGAGGCGAAAATCTGCTTTCATTTGAGAACGCTTTTACTCTGTGGGCACTCGCACGGCCGCGCGGCTGGGATGGCCCTGCCCTGAGGTCTGAAGCCGCAGATGCGCCGACGGAGAGGTCGCCCAATCTGGCGACGACTGGACGGACAAATCCAGTCGTCGAACGCGTTCCGGTGTGGCACTCAACGACGGGTCGGGATCATTGACCGCCAACCCGTCGCCGCTTGACTCGCCAGCCGTCACAAGAAGTTGACGACAGCTCTCGATGAGCTCAGCATTGTATTGCTCAATCCATCCCGAAGATTGTCCAAGAATTGGGAGAATTTGGACCGGCTGGCGGCGGTCCTGCGCCTTGCCTCGAGCCGCCTCATGCTCAAACTCAGCGACTCAGCGCCCTGTTTCGCCTGATCGGCTGAATGTTCAGCCTTGCCCGCGAAACCCTGCCCGACTGCGACTGCCGTTTCCTCCGGTTTGATCATGGTTTCGTAGATCTCGCGGATGGAAGCGCTCATCTCCCTGGCGTATGTGACAATCTTGGACGGCCGGCCATTGAGACCCATGATCGGATTGTACAAGGCCTGGATCCACACCTCCCTGCCGTTTTTGCCGATACGTTTGTACTCGACCGATTGCGGCTCGCCTCGGTTCAGCTTGGCCCAGAATTCGCGGTAGGCAGCACTTGCGCGCTCCGCCGGCTCCACGAACATGCTGTCATTCTGGCCCTGCACTTCGCCAAGGGCGTAGCCCATGGTGTTGAGGAAGTTCTTGTTGGCGGTGATGAGCGTGCCGTCCAGCTTGAAGGCGGCAACCGCCTGCGAGCGTTCCATGGCCGCGATCTGACCCGCATTCTCCAGGGCTTCGATCTTTTTAGCGGTGATATCGGTGGCGAGTTCGACGATTTTTGTGGGTTTTCCCTTCGAATCCAGCACCGGATTATAGGAAGCCTGAACCCAGATCTCCTTGCCGTCCTTGCCGACACGCTTGTACTCGGCCGATTGGGGCTCGCCCCGATTCAGCTTGATCCAGAACTCACGGTATGCGGGGCTGGACCGTTCGCTGGGCTCCACGAACATGCCGTGGTGCTTGCCTTGAACCTCTTTCAACGCGTAACCGAAGGTCTTGAGACAGTTCTCGTTGGCTGTAATTACCGTTCCGTCAAGACCAAGCTCGACTACGGCATAAGATTTACTAATTGCTGCAGCTTTCGCGGCGTTTTCTTTTGCGATCGAGCTTTTGCCGAAGAAAAACATTCTTCACCTCCGAGAGATAGATTCAAAAAGCACCAAAGACAACGACCACGCTTGCGCGCGAGCGTTTGGTTTACTGGTCATGAATTGATTTGGTTAACGCGTGGTTAATTTCCGCCTCGTCGAGCTACGAAGCTGGCTTCAACTTTTCTGACGCTCGGAGCACGGTATCGAGCGCGAGACGGCGCCGGCCCATCCTGCCAAACACCATCGTCCGCCGGCCTACGACACGCAGCGCCTCCCGCTCGCCCGAGCGGCGTTGACAGAAGTGCGCAAAGGAAAAAAATGGAGCGGGCGAAGGGGCTCGAACCCTCGACCCCGACCTTGGCAAGGTCGTGCTCTACCACTGAGCTACACCCGCGTCCGAGAAGCCCGCGATTGCTCGCCGGCAACGAACAGAGCTATGCCAAATGCCGCCCTCGATTGCAACAGCCCGTAATCCCCGAAAGCGGACGAACGCCCGATAACGCCAAATAGCGACAGGTTTCGCTTCAAATGGCGTTCCGACAAACCTCTTCCGGAGCGATTCGGGCTACTTCTTTGCGATTCGCTTCCGCAAAGGTTTCGGTCGGCCGGGTTCTGCTGCGGGGTATCAAGCCGGAACCCGCCGCTTCCGGAACCGATTGAAATTTCCGGACTACCCGCCACTTAAGGGAACATAACTTCTAAACCACCCGCGTTGGGCCGTGCTACAACAGACCCGATTTTTCAGGCATTCAGGCGAGGATTTCGTGACGATTGTTGAGCAGGGCCGCGGACCGGCGCCACAGGCGGCGTCCGATCTGATCAAGGAAACCACTACCCAGACGTTCGTAAAGGACGTCATCGAGGAATCGAAGCGTCAGCCGGTCCTGATCGACTTCTGGGCGGAATGGTGCGGACCCTGCCGTCAACTCACACCGATCATCGAAAAAGCGGTGCGTGCCGCGGGCGGCAAGGTCAAGCTGGTCAAGATGAACATCGAGCACCACCCGACGATACCGCAACAGATGGGCATCCAGTCCATTCCCGCCGTGATCGCCTTCGTCAACGGCCAGCCCGCCGACGGCTTCATGGGCGCGGTGCCGGAGAATCAGGTCACCGCCTTCATCAACAAGCTGACCGCCGGCATGCCGGCCGCCGGCGAGCCCAATATCGCCGAGATCCTCGGGGAAGCCGAGGCGGTGCTGGCCGAAGGCGATCCGGCCGCCGCAGCGCAGATCTATGCGGAGGTGCTGGCGGTCGAAGCCACCAATATCGCCGCACTTGCCGGACTGGCAAAATGCTACGTCGCGACCGACGCGTTCGAGCAGGCCAAGCAGACGCTCGCGTTGGTGCCCGAGTCCAAGCGCAACGACGCCGCGGTAAAGGCGGTGCAGGCCGCACTCGATCTTGCGGAGCAAGCCCAGGCGGTCGGTCCGGTGACGGAACTGGAACAGAAAGTCGCCGCCAACCCGCTCGATCACCAGGCGCGATTCGACCTCGCGACCGCGCTCAACGCCGGCGGCAAGCGCGCGGAGGCAACACAACAACTGCTCGAGATCGTCAAGCGCGACCGCAAGTGGAACGAAGACGGCGCGCGCAAGCAGTTGGTGCAGTTCTTCGAGGCATGGGGCGCCGCCGATGAGGCTACCGTCGAGGGGCGCAAACGGCTGTCGACCATCCTGTTTTCGTGACGCGTACCGGTTTTTGAGGAAAATTCGCGCATCGAGCCTGGACTCTCGTGCGCCAACAGCGGGACGCAAATGCCGATCAATGGCGAATATCGCGGACCGGGCGAGCTTCCGCAGGTAATCCCTGTGTTTCCGCTCCCCGGCGCGCTACTGCTGCCTCGCGGCCAGATGCCGCTCAACATCTTCGAGCCGCGTTACCTTGCGATGGTCGACGACAGTTTTCGCGACGGCCACCGCCTGATCGGCATGATCCAGCCCGATGTCACTCATTCGCCCGACGAGGAAAAGCCGGTGCTGTTTCGCGTTGGCTGCGTCGGCCGCATCACCCAGCTCGCCGAATCCGGCGACGGCCGCTACATCCTCGAACTCACCGGCATCGCGCGCTTCAAGGTGCTTGAGGAAATGAGCGTGCTGACGGCCTACCGGCAGTGCAAGGTGGATTATTTTCCCTACATCGACGACTTCACCGCGCGCAAGGGCGAGGACGCCGTTAACCGCGAGGCGCTACTCGAAATGCTGACGGAATTTCTGAAGGCCAACAACCTCAAGGTCGACTGGGAAGGCATTGAAAGCGCGCCGAATGAGGCGCTGGTCAACGCGCTAGCGATGATGTCGCCTTACGGACCGCCGGAAAAGCAGGCGATGCTGGAAGCGCCCGATTTGAAGACCCGTGCCGAAATCCTGATCGCTGTCACGGAAATGGACCTGGCCAAAAAACGCACCAGCGGCGATCCGCCGTTACAGTAGGCCGATTCGCCGGCGTGGCGTCGTCGCCAACCCGGCAGGACGCGATCCTCCGGGAGCTGGTGCGGATCAGCTCACATAACAGCAGATAGCTTCGCGCGGCTGGCGCGGAATATGCTATGGGATCGATTATA
>JAGXAF010000266.1 GCA_018971675.1 Bradyrhizobium sp. | reverse complement strand
TTGATCGCCGGATTGAGCAGTTCCGCGAGAGCCGGCCCGATCGGTCGCACCTCGGGTCGCGACGCCTTCGAAGACGCCTTGGAATTTGGCGTTTTGGATTTCGGGGATCTGGGCTTTTTGGGAGCGTCCGGATTCTTCGCCATGCCGCGAATATGGGGCCGATACGGCCGGCAAAAAAGGGTAAAGCGTCCTGCCTGTCTTTCTAGAGCCGTTTCCGTTCCGATGGAATCGGAACGGGCTCTAGCTTCTTGTTTTGACGCGTTTTCTTCTCGAACCGGGATCCATTTCGCTCGAAAACGCGCTAGCAGGGACTCGCGGAATCCTGCAGCAATGGCTCGGGTGCCCCGAAGTCCACGATGTCCAGATGGATGCCGCCGCATTCGGTGCAGCGCATGGTCCAGTATTCCGCGGTGCGTCCCGGGATGATGCGCAGGATCGCAAGCTCGGCGTCGCAATCCGGGCAGTTCGATCGCACCACGGCAGGAAATGGCGTCTTGGGGACGATGTACAGCATGATGGCTGTTTCCAGGGTTCTGAGAACAGGTCGGGTCGGCCCGCGGGTTTTCAGCCGGCTGTGGCGTAACGCCGGCCGTGCAGGTCGATGTGACTGACCGCATGCGCGATTGCCGCTTCCGGATCGGGCCAGGCGAGGCCGAGTTCGAGAATCGGGAACACCACGCCGTCGATCACGACAGGGGTCGAATCGGCTCGCCTGATCCGGGCGTGCCAGAGGTCGCGACCCGCCTCAAAGGATTCGATGTCAAAACCACCATAACGCCGTGTCATCGGTGTCCTCCGCTCATGGTTGCGGCCCAGTCGCTGCGGCTCAAGTCGACCATGCGTTCGGAAAACCGCGTGTGAACTGGTTCACATCTTTCGGAGAATTTTTGCCGCCGGGACGGGCCGTTGCGGTGGTGCGCTAGCCCGCGCAGCCCTTGCCGATGACGTGCTCGTCCTTGACGACGGCCGCGACCACCTTGCGGGCGACCTCCTCGAACTCGGCCAGCCGGAGATAGCCGTTGCTGTAGGCTTCCTGCGTCAGCCGGTCGATCCGCATGTCGTCCGGGCCAGACCATTGCGCGGCGATGTAGTCGGCGCCGGCCTTGCCGTGGATTTCCGGATAGCGTTCGGTCTGATTCTGGCGCTGGTAGTAATAGGCGTTCAGCCCGCTGATGAACTGCTTGCGGCCGGCATCGGTGCAACGGCTGCCGGTCGGCGCTTCCAACGCCCGAAGCGCGCCTTGTCGTTCGCTGTCACGCGCGTCGACGGCATATTGTTCGTTGGAGCCGAATGCCTGGCCGTCGCCGGCCGGAATTTGCGGAGCGGACGGCGGCGACGGCGCAAAGGTCCATGCCGCCATCTGCCAGATCACGGCCGCCCACAGCAGCAGCCAGATCCGGTTCACCGCGAGCCGTTCGCACTGGCGCGCTCCCGGGGCAGGCAGACCGGCGATTGCTCGTTGATCCACAGGCCGGAGCCGGAGAATTGCAACATGTCGAAGCGGACGTCCTCGGGGAAATCGGCCTGCACGATGCCGTGCTGTTGGAACGCCTCCTCGAAGGCAGCATGCACGCGCAGATCAAGCGCTGTCGAGAAAGTGTCGCTGGCGGCCTTGATCTTGGCGTCGCCGCAGAACATCAGCATGTTTTGTGGTCGTGGGCAGTCGATCTTCTTTTGCCAGGCGCGGGTATAGGCGGTCAGCGCCTCGATCACGTTCTGCTTCATCGTGCTGTCGCACGGTGACATCGCATAGGCGTTCGCCGCTTGGAGCGCGTCGAGCCGGAGCTTGTCGAGCGCGGGATTGCCGTCGCTCTGCGCGGTGTGCTGGGCCTCCCACATCTTGCGCTCGTATTGTTTGGCGTGCTCGTCACCGAACGTCGAATCCACCAGCGCTGGCAGCGGTTGGACGAAACTCACCGACCAGAAATTGACGGGAAAGCCGCGCGCGGCCCAGGACACGCCGACGAAGCTGGTGACAAAGGCCATCGCGACGTAGAGATAAAACCGGTTCATGGGACGGCTCGCAGACAGGACGGTCGAGGTCTATCCAGCGCCCATTAACGAAGTGACGCCCGCCGGCTGCTGGCTGAACCAAAGGCTCGAAGGTGCGTAAACGCACCGTTCGCTTCTTCTGTAGAATTTTAGTTTGTCGCCGAAAGCCCGGAGGCCGCCGTTCGCTCGTTGAGCTACGGCGGACAAGTCGCCGGTTTACAATTCCAGGTGAGACACAGCGCTCGCCATCTTGCGCAGGCACTCGCGACACAGGCAGTCGCCGCCTTCGATCGGCATCGGCAGTCTCGCGGTTTCCTCGGCGCACCAGCAACTGCCGGAAAGCTCGCACACGAATTCCGTTCCGCAACCGGAACAGGCGAGACGGCGCGCGGCCGGACTTCCTTTCCGATTTGTCATGAATCCAGCCCGATCCGGCTCGTGGTTTTCATCTCGGGTTCATCCCGAACGGCGGTATGATCGCTGTCTCGAATATAGGCGCAGCGACAGTTGAGGGAAAGCCGATGGCCCGCGATCCGCAAGCCGCCCTGGTCGCGCTCAATCGCTTCGGGTTCGGCGCGCGCGGCGGCGCTGCGGGCGATTTCGTCAACGCCGCGTCCGATCCGCGCGGCTTCGTCAAGGCGGAACTCGGCCGCCCCGACGCCGTGCTGCTGGAGATGCCCGGCCTGTTGTCGACGCCGGCACTGGGCCAGGCGCTGTTCGAATATCAGTTCGAGGTCAAACAGGCGCGCGATGCGGTAGCCAAATCGGGCACGCCGAACCTCGCGGCCGGTCCGGAGCCGGCTGCGACGGGCCCCGGGCCGCAACGGCGCAATCCGTCGCTTGACCGTATCGCGATGGAGATGGCGCCCAAGGAAACTGATAAGCAATCCGGGAAGCAACCTGACAAGAAATCCGGGAACGAGCCTTCAGGGCAGACCGCGGCGAGCAACGCCAACGCGGCGATGACGCCCGCCCAGGCGATGCAGCCCAATGCCGCCAAGGCGCCACCGCAGCCGCTCAACGTCGTCCAGAAAACCTTCCGCGCCGAGGCGCTGGCGCGATTGCAACGTGGTGTCATGGCGGATTGCGGTTTCGCTGAACGGCTGGTGGTGTTCTGGTCCAATCATTTCTGCATCTCCGCGGACAAGGGCGGGCTGGCGCGGATGTGGGCCGGCTCGTTCGAGCGCGAGGCGATCCGGCCGCACGTGTTCGGACGCTTTGCCGACATGTTGAAGGCGGTCGAGCAGCATCCGGCGATGCTGTTCTTTCTCGACAACCAGCAATCGGTGGGTCCGGATTCCCGCGCCGGGCAAAACCGTCATCGCGGCCTGAACGAAAATCTCGCGCGCGAAATCATGGAACTGCATACGCTCGGCGTCGGTGGCGGCTATACCCAGGACGACGTCACTTCGCTGGCGCGCATCATCACCGGCTGGACCTTTGCCGGGCGGCAGGGAAAGCTGGGTGAGCCCGGCAGCTTTGTCTTCAACGCCAACGCCCATGAGCCGGGGCCGCAACGGCTGCTCGGCAGGGTTTACGAGGACAGCGGCCTGGCGCAGGGCGAAGCGGCGCTCGTCGATATCGCGCGGCATCCCTCGACCGCGAAATTCATTGCCACCAAGTTCGCACGCCATTTCGTCGCCGACGATCCGCCGCCCGCTTTGGTGGCGCGGTTGCAGGACGTGTTCCGCAAGTCGGACGGCGATCTCAAGGCATTGGCGACCGTGCTGGTGGATTCAGACGAGGCGTGGCAGGCGCCGCGGACCAAGCTGCGCAGCCCGTACGAATTCCTGGTGGCGAGCGGACGGCTGTTGTCGCGGATCCCGGATGATCCCGGTCGCTATCTCGGCGGCCTCAATCTGCTGGGCCAGCCCTTGTGGTCGCCGGCCGGCCCGAACGGTTTTCCCGACACCAATGCCGCATGGGCCGCGCCCGAAGGCATGAAGCTGCGGCTCGATGTTTCCGTGCAAGTATCCTCGCACCTCGCCGAAAGCCTCGATCCCCGCGACCTGCTGGAGCTTGTCGCGGCCGAAGCGGCGTCGCCGGAAACACGGCAGACCATCGAACGCGCGGCGTCGCGGCAGCAGGGGCTGGCGCTGTTATTGATGTCGCCGGAATTCCAGAGGAGATGAGGCCAATGGAAACGGCAGCCATGCGAAGATCGATGGATTGCTGCGAAAGCGCGATGTCGCCGGCGATGTCGCGGCGCGCGCTGCTGCTGGGTGGCGCATCGTTCGCGGCCTGGGCCTATTTGCCGAAATTCGCCCGCGCCGCCGACGGCCGCGATCCCAGGCTGATCGTGGTGATCCTGCGCGGCGCGCTGGATGGTCTTGCCACCGTCGCGCCGGTCGGCGATCCCGATTATGCCGCTCTCCACGGCTCGATCGCGCTGACACCGGATGGGCCGCATGCTGCCTTGATGCTGGATTCCTTTTTCGCGCTGCATCCGGCGATGCCGGAATTCGCGCGGATGTATCGCGAAAAGCAGGCCGCAGTGATCCATGCGGTATCGACGCCGTATCGCGACCGCTCGCATTTCGACGGGCAGGACGTGCT
>JAGXAF010000265.1 GCA_018971675.1 Bradyrhizobium sp. | reverse complement strand
GAGGCGCGCCTCGTCCTCAATATGTGGTGAGAAAGAGTTTGACAGGTTCACAGCACACAATGACCGGCATTGATTTGCCGCTGGGATAGACCACATGACTGACATGACACCCGCGTCACCGAACCCGCCATCCAAACCGAAGCCGCGGCCCCGTCCGCAGGTCATGAAGCTGACCGAAGCCGCGGCGCAGCGGATCATTGAACTGACGAAGCGCGCCGATTCCGAGATCGTCGGCCTGCGGGTCGGACTCAAGAACGGCGGCTGCGCCGGGCAGACCTATACGGTCGAATACGCCCATGACGTGCGTCCGACCGACGAGGTGGTCGAGGACAAGGGCGTCAAGATACTGGTCGATCCGAAGGCCGTATTGTTCCTTCTCGGCACCGAGATGGACTACAAGGCCGACAAGATGCAGGCCCAGTTCATCTTCAATAACCCCAACCAGGTCAGCGCTTGCGGCTGTGGCGAGTCGGTGCAATTGACGCCGGCCAAGACCGACGGCTGACGATGGTGGTGCATCCGCGATGGATCGTGATTTCCTGATCGATCTGTTTGCGGATTTCGGGCCGGTGACGATCCGACGGATGTTCTCCGGCTTCGGCATTTCCGCCGATGCCACCAATTTCGCGCTCGCCCTGCGCAGTGGATTGTATTTGCGCGCCGACGAGCAGACGATTCCGCAGTTCGAGGCGGAGGGTTCCAAACCGTTTCAGTATCAGACCCGGGCCAGGACGGTGACCGTCAGCTCGTACTGGCAGCTCCCGGAACGACTGTATGACGATCCCGAAGATATGACCGTGTGGGCAAGGGCGTCGTTGGCTGCCGCGCAGCGCGCAGCGCTGCGCAAGCGAGTCAAAGCGAAGAAGACCGCCGCCAGGAAAGTCGCAACGAAAAAAGCCGTGTCAGGGAAAGCTGCCAGGAACGCAGCCGGCAAGGTGGCGAAGAAAGCCGTCAGGAAATCCGCGAGGAAGCATGCCTCCGCCTGAGCGGCATCTCGTGCCGCACACCAACTAGTCAGCCCTGACAATCGACGGGACTTTCCAGGACCCGTCCAGGATCGAAGGTGATGTGTCCTTCGGCCAATACATTCGCAGCATCAGCACGAAGTCTCCTTTCGGGGCGGGCAGCCAATTCGCTTCCTTGTCCATGCCTGGCGAGTCGTTCTGGAAATACAGGGTCAGCGAGCCGTCAGCATTGAACTTCGGATTATTGCGCATGCTGACGGTGAATTTGTTGAGCGGATTGGGAACGAACCACCAGCCCTGATCAATCATGTACATGGTGAAGGACCAAAAGGCGTTCACTGGCGGTGTGTCACCTTTTGGAAACGTCAGCGTGTACTTGTTGGCACCGGTCAGTTTCTGTCCGCTGGAGTCGACTTCGGTGTTGGGATAGACGGCGTCGCGCTCCTGATTGGCGGGCCATCCGAATGCCGCTACGACCGCGCGCTTCATGTAGGTGGAGGGGTCGTAGGTGCCGAGGCCTTTCGTTACTACCCAGCCATCCACGATCGCTCCGAGGCTTCCCTTGTTGACCTCGATCTTCTTCAGAGCGGTTTGCGGAATATCTTTCAGGGCTACCTGTACCGAAGGGTCGAGCTTGGCCAGTTCGAACGGCTTTCCAGGCATGATGCCGATTTTCGCCATGCGTGCGAGCATCGGAGCGTCCGCGGCCGCTGGTGGCGCGGCTTCTCCCATGAGCTTGGCCATGAGATTGAAGTAGCCCTCTGTTCCCATGTCGAGAATGACCGTTTGAGGTTTGTCGGTCATGCTGAAGCCAGGGTTTGGATTCACCGGCGGCGTCACTGGAGTATGCGGCTTGCCCCAAGAGGACAGCGGCGTGATCTTATACTGCGCCTGCAACGCATTGACGTCCTTGTAATCCTGCTCCGTGCCATCCGCGTAGGTGCGGCCAAGAATGCAGATGTAGCGGGTAGCCACAGGGAAATGGATCACTCCTGGCGGGACTTCTCCCTTCCAACCCGGGCCGGTGAACAAGTAGCTGGCAGCCTTTCCTCCCGCTGTGCGCGTGCTCGGTGACGCTTCCGAATCTGACATCCAGAGATCGGTTACCTCGAATAGATAAAAGCGATTACCCATATCGGGGTGACTGAACACCTGCGGTTCGGTCAAGTCGAGCCAGGTCACCGAATACAGCGTGTCCGCATTGGGAGCGGAAACGCCACGAAAGTCCGCGGCCGGATAGCGAGGGACATTAGCGAACTGGCCGGTCGGGCTCGTCATCCCCGCCACCTTCGGCACGTTGCTCATCTGCACCCGCGTGACTTCGGTCGTGATGAGTGAGTAGCCATAGATGTAGGCGTCCTCCGCGATCTGCTGCGCCTCCGCGGGCGAAAGCGTTTGTGCGTTTGCACGAAGGCTTATTGCGAAACAGGCCAACGCAATGAAAAGGCCCAGCGATACTCCGTGGATAAGGGATCGGATTCTAAGGTTCATACGATCTACCTGTCTGTCTGGCTGGCTGGCTCGTGAATAAGGCTCGCGGTGTGCGGATAAGCGCACAGTCAGGTATCGACAAACTCCTCCTTTGATCTAGGTCAAGGTCGTTCGCTGAGGGGTATTCGACGGTTTCAGTGACGTGTGTCGGGAGGCCGAACAAAGCCGCGTGACGCTCCTCGGGTAAACGATCGCCGTGTCCTCAATGGTATTTTCTCGCTCTTGCGATTCGGAGCGCCCTGGCGCCGGAGAGCCGGGTCAACGCTGTTTGGCTGTGACACCGACTGGATCAGAGGGCTTGCCATGAAGAAGGGCGGGCCAACAACCCACCGAAAGCAATCGCACCGGTCCGATCTGCTTCAGCCGGTATCTCTGCCACGCACGCAACGGGGTCGAGCGGTTCTTCAACAGGATCAAACAACGCCGTCGCGCTACGATAGGCTTGCCGCTAATTATCGAGCCTTCGTTCAACTCGCGTCAATCAGGCTATGGCTGCACCTTAATGAGTCCGCGTCCTAGCGCTACTTTGGCAGAATCTTTTTGTGCGGAGACTTTTCAAGGATTTGTTTTCGGCAGTACGGACACCGCTGAGGCGGCCCCCGAAGGATGAGATCGACGATGGCGTGACGTACGGCGGGCATGGTTGGTTGAGGTGGAGGCCCGTTGATTCTTTTTTTTCCGCCCCGCGTGTGCGAGGCGACGGTGTTGCAGGAAGGCGTAGGCAATCATAGTCATCAGGGCGTGACGGTGAAGACCTTGCCATGATCGCCCTTCGAAGTGATCGAGCCCAAGCTCCTCCTTCAACTGCTGATGCGCCTGCTCGCAAATCCATCGTGCCTTGATGGTGGCAGCCAGTGTGCGTAGATCCGTCACCGCGGGCAAATTGGCGAGATAGTATTTCTTTTCCCCTGAGGCGCGTTGCTCGCCAATGAGCCAAGCTTCGTCGCCCGGAAGATGCTGCTGCCCCTTATCCCATATCCGCTGCGGAGCGCCGTCGGCGGTGCGGACACGCAGAGCAGCAAATCGGGCTTTCAGCCGACCTTTCGTCCCACTGCGCCAACTCACGGTTTTCCATTTGGCGCTGGCCAACATTTGTTCTGCCGCAATCGATAAGATATCCGGCACGTGGTGCTTCCGTGGTTTCCCGCGGACTTTGGTGATCGGCCAAATGAGCTGTACATCAACCGGATACACCTTGAGGTGCCGAGGGATGCCGACGGCCCAGGCCAGCCCGCGTTCTGTTAACCCTTGTCGAAACGGCGCGCTGAGCCCGTATCCTGCATCCGCCAGCACACATCCAAAGCGCACGTTGGCGGCCATCGCTCGGTCAACCTCGGCCAAAGCAATTTCCGGCTTGGATCGTGCCGCCCGGTATTCGATCGGCACGCGAGCACGCTTCAAACGAGACACATCTCCTGTCCAACTCTCGGGCAGAAAGAGACGCAATGCGACCATCACGGGCACTTCGCCGCGCGCGAGTGTCAGCGACACCAGCGTTTGGCAATTTGCCGTTTTGCCAAGAGAGGACGCATATTGAGCCGCGACACCAACCGAGCGTTGGCCCTTCTTCGGCATTGCCGTGTCGTCAATAACGAGCACGGCATCCTTGCCGCCGACAAGCCGATCGGCTTGATTCAACAGTTCAGATTCCAGCGGTGTCGCGTCCCAGACGCCATCAGCGATGAAATGGTGCAGTTGATCGTAGTTGCCCGATGCAACGCGCTCCGCCATCGGTTGAACGCTCTTGCGATCGCCCGGACCGATTAGTCCCGCAACGTACAGCGGACACATCCGCTGTCGGGTCTTATGACCCAATCGATCCAGGAACGGCTTCAGCCACCGTTCGAGTTCGTCTTCCCATTCCGCCATGGTCAGCCCTCCAAGAGCCGACCACTCATGAATCATTGAAAAATCGATTCGGGAATCCCAATAAAATGCCCAAATTCAACAATCTACCAAAGTAGTGCTAGGCCGTGTACCCATAAACCCAGCGACGTGATGCGACGAACGCAATGTCCGCTTTGCCCCTATAGCGGCCGAGTTCGTGCGGCAGCGCAATATGTCGCGATGGGCCACATCCAGACATTCGACAAACAAAAACCCCG
>JAGXAF010000264.1 GCA_018971675.1 Bradyrhizobium sp. | reverse complement strand
TCAACTCGCGCCTTCCGCGATCACCATGTAGTTCACGTCGGTGTCGGACGAGAGGCTCCAGCGATCGGCGAACGGGTTATAGACGACCCCGGTTTCCTCGGTGACGATAAGCTTGTTGTCGAGCAGGTGCTGCGCCAGTTCGTCGGGGGTGACGAACTTGTCCCATTGATGGGTGCCGCGCGGCAGCCAGCGCAGCACGTATTCGGCGCCGACGATGGCGAGCGCAAAGCTCTTCCAGTTGCGATTGAGCGTCGAGGCCACCATTATTCCGCCCGGCTTGAGCATCGCCGCGCAGCGGCTGAGAAACGCCCCGACATCGGCGACATGCTCGACCACTTCCATCGCCAGCACGATGTCGAAGCGCTCGCGCACGTCCATCTCCTCGATGGTGGTGCAGCGATAATCGATCGACAGATGCCCCTTGTCGGCGTGCAGTTTCGCCGCCTCGATATTGCTGGCGGACGGATCGACCCCGATCACCTGCGCGCCGAGCCGCGTGAACGGCTCGCACAGCAGCCCGGCGCCGCAGCCGATATCGAGGATTCGCAGGCCGGAAAGACAGCTCAGGCTCTTGACGTTGCGTTCGAACTTGCGGCAGGCGGCGTCGCGAATATAGCTCAGCCGCAGCGGATTGATCTTGTGCAACGGCGCCATCTTGCCGTTCGGATCCCACCAGGTTTCCGACAGCTTCGAGAATTTCGCGATCTCGGCCGGATCGACCGTCACGCCGGAACCGCCGCCTGGAAAGTTCGAAGGGTTTTGTTGCATGGCCATGGATGAACGCGCTGGCTCCTATCGGGCCGTGATGTGATTACGGAAATCGAGCGGAGAAGCAATGGTGCTGATGGTCTCCGCCCCCTCCCCGACCCCGCGCACCGTGACATCGCCATAGTTCAGCAGACGGCCAAGGATACTCTGGTTGACGTCAACGCTTTCGACCTTGTCGAGACTCATTTCAAAGGTGCGGCGCTTGATGAATCCGGTCTTGTGGACGACGCGAAGATTGGTGACATCGGTCTCGGTGGTCCAGCGATGGAACCAGGCGGTCAGCATCTTGTAGATCGCGGCGACCGCCGCAATTGTCGCCAGCCACCGACAGATCGACGCCGGCGTTTCCGCAACAACCATCTGTGACAATCCGAAGAAGGCGAGCGCCACGATCCAGAGCCCGGTCGCCGGCAGATAGAATATCCAGTGCGCATTGGTCGAATACAGCACCTTCTCGCCGGGCTGCAGGATATCGTCGACATAACGCCCCATACATCCGCCTCTTTTACCCGTATTTGCCGTCCCCGGGGCCCATATCGGGGGTGAAGTGGCTCGGTTGCTTGTCCCGAACCACGCCGCTATGTATACGCGCCTTTTGGCTGGCGCGCCCGGTTTCCGTGCGTGCGCGCCAGGGCATTTACCTTGTCAGGGAAGCCATCAGCCGCCATGGGTCGCCTCGTCATGAAATTCGGCGGCACGTCCGTCGCCAATCTCGACCGCATCCGCAACGTCGCCCGGCATATAAAGCGCGAGGTCGACGCCGGCCATGATGTCGCCGTGGTGGTGTCGGCCATGGCTGGCAAGACCAACGAATTGGTGGAGTGGTGCCGCGACGCCTCGGCGCTGCATGATGCACGGGAATATGACGCGGTCGTCGCATCGGGCGAACAAGTTACCGCCGGGCTGCTGGCGATCGCGCTGCAGGCCATCGGAATCCAGGCGCGGTCCTGGCAAGGCTGGCAGATCCCGATCAAAACCAGCGACGCCCATGCCTCGGCGCGGATTCTCGATATCGACGGCAGCGAACTGATTCACCGCTTCAAGGACCGCAAGGAAGTCGCCGTGATCTGCGGCTTCCAGGGCATCAGTCCGCAGACCGGGCGAATCACCACGCTCGGGCGCGGCGGTTCCGATACCTCTGCGGTGGCAATCGCGGCGGCCGTTCGCGCCGAGCGTTGCGATATCTATACCGACGTCGACGGCGTCTACACCACCGATCCGCGCGTGGTTCCCAAGGCGCGCCGGCTCGATCGCATCGCCTTCGAGGACATGCTGGAACTGGCCTCGCTCGGCGCCAAGGTGCTGCAGGTCCGCTCGGTGGAACTCGGCATGGTGTACAACATGCCGATCTTCGTCCGTTCCAGCTTCGACAAGCCCGAGGATATCGACCCACACGGTACGCCGCCGGGAACGCTGATCTGCAGCGAGGAGGAAATCATGGAAAATCACGTCGTCACCGGCATCGCCTTTTCCAAGGACGAGGCCCAGATTTCCGTCCGCCAGATCGAGGACAAGCCGGGTGTTGCGGCCTCGATCTTCGGGCCGCTCGCGGAAGCCAGCATCAATGTCGACATGATCGTGCAGAACGTCTCCGAGGACGGCAAGACCACCGACCTTACCTTCACGGTGCCCGCTTCCGAATATGACCGCGCCCGCGAGACCATCACCTCGGCCAAGACCAGAATCGGTTATGCCCGCATCGATACCGCCACCGATGTCGCCAAGGTTTCGGTGATCGGCAGTGGCATGCGCAGCCATGCCGGCGTCGCCGCCAAGGCGTTTGCGGCGCTGGCCGCGCGCAATATCAACATCCGCGCCATCACGACCTCGGAAATCAAGTTCTCGGTACTGATCGACGCCGCTTACACCGAGCTCGCGGTGCGTACGCTGCACACGCTCTACGGGCTCGATCAGGTTTAGAAAGATTTTTCCTTAGCAACCGCAGCATTGATCTCTGGCAGGCGTTTTGCTTGGCAAACCAAGCCTCAATTCGCTATAGGGCCTGACGGGCGGACTGCCGCGAACGCGACACGGTTTCGGTTATCCGATTCGGCCGGTTTGCTGGGTATATCTTGATGGCTTGCGCCGACGCCGAATGAATAAAATTGTTGTTTTGCTTGAGCTTATCGCCAGCTCCCGGCCACCCGGCGGGCTGGCCTCGCGAAGGAGGATTTGGCCACATGCGGAGCGCGTCGGGAGGCCCCCGCGTCTTGCTGAGACGGCTCCGCGAAACCATGGCGGAGCAGGTCTCGGCCCAGGAGCGCCTCGACAAGATCGTGGTGCTGATCGCGGCCAATATGGTGGCCGAGGTCTGCTCGACCTATGTGCTGCGCATCGACAACACGCTCGAACTCTATGCCACCGAGGGCCTCAACCGCGATGCGGTTCACCGCACCGTCCTGAGCGCGCATGAAGGCCTTGTCGGTCTGGTCGCGAGCGAGGCAACGCCGCTCAATCTGAACGACGCGCAAAGCCATCCGGCCTTCTCGTTCCGGCCCGAAACCGGCGAGGAAATCTACCATTCCTTCCTCGGCGTTCCGATCCTGCGCGCCGGCAATACGCTTGGCGTGCTGGTGGTGCAGAACCGCGCCAAGCGTACCTATGTCGAGGAAGAGGTCGAGGCGCTGCAAACCACCGCGATGGTGGTCGCGGAGATGATCGCGTCGGGCGAATTGTCGGCACTGGCACAGCCGGGCGCCGAACCCGCCGCGCGGCACTCGCTGCACAAGACCGGGGCCGTGCTGTCCGACGGGATCGCGCTCGGCCACGTGGTGCTGCACGAGCCGCGCGTCGTCATCACCAATTATATCGCCGAGAACGTGCCGATGGAAATCAGGCGGCTCGAGGCGGCGCTGGCAAAACTGCGCGCCGACCTCGACCGCATGCTGGAGCGCGGCGATGTCGCCGATGGCGGCGAGCACCGTGACGTGCTGGAAGCCTACCGCATGTTCGCCAACGACCACGGCTGGTCACACCGGCTGCAGGAGGCGGTCGCCACCGGTCTCACCGCGGAGGCCGCCGTCGAACGCGTGCAATCGGACACCCGCGCGCGGATGCTGCGTTCGACCGACCCCTATCTGCGCGAACGCCTGCATGACCTTGAAGATCTCGGTCACAGGCTGATGCGGCAACTGGTCGGGCAGGATCACGCGCCGTCGCGTGAACAACTGCCGGACAACGCCATCCTGATCGCACGCGCGATGGGGCCCGCCGCATTGCTCGACTATGACCGCAAGCGCCTGCGCGGGCTGGTGCTGGAGGAGGGCACCGCCAACTCGCATGTCGCGATCGTGGCGCGCGCGCTTGGCATTCCCGCGGTCGGCGAGGTGCCGAACGCGCCCGGCATCGCCGATCCCGGCGATGCCGTTATCGTCGATGGTACGTCGGGCGAGATATACGTCCGTCCGTCGGCGGAAATCGAATCTGCGTATGCCGAGCGGGTCCGATTTCGCGCCCGCCGGCAGGCGCAATATTCGGCGTTGCGCGAAAGGCCGTGCGTCACCAAGGACGGCCAGCCGATCGAACTGATGATCAACGCCGGGCTTGCCATCGATCTGCCGCATATCGAGGACACCGGCAGCGCCGGCATCGGGCTGTTCCGCACCGAACTTCAATTCATGGTGGGCCAGAGCCTGCCGCGCACCTCCGACCAGCTTGCACTGTACCGCACGGTGCTGGATATCGCGGGAGACAAGCCGGTGACCTTTCGGACCCTCGACATCGGCGGTGACAAGGCGCTGCCTTATATGGAAACGGTGATCGAGGAAAATCCCGCGCTCGGCTGGCGCGCGATCCGGCTCGGCCTCGAC
>JAGXAF010000032.1 GCA_018971675.1 Bradyrhizobium sp. | reverse complement strand
ATAAGTCGCAGTTGCAAGAAAGCCCAAATAAGGGGATGACGTTGAATGGCATGGTAAAATGACGGTTGTGCAACACGACCCGTTCGCAGCGGACAGACCGCTGGGAAAACCGCACAGGCCGACATTGCGGCGGTTGCGAAGGCGCAGTACGCCGCCGCAGGCCGGCCACAGCAGTCCAGTCCGGATCAGGCTCGCGGCCCGAAGCGCTGGAAGTCTTTCCCAACTCCCAATGACATTGCAAACGGCCCGTCTTATGGTCGGTTCGCCAAATGCATCGCAGCGAAGGTCGCCTCGAACCGGCGCGAGCTGTGGGTTGTGTCCATGCCAACACTGGCCGAAAACGGCGCCGCGACGCCGACTGCGGGCGATGGTCGCGTACAAAATGTCGTACAAGCTGTTGAAACATCGCTCACCTCGCGTCCGTTCGTCGCGGACAATGGTGAGCGCGGGACTAGTGGCCCGGATCAGGCCACATCGTCACGCGGCCGTTGCTGCCGCGAAGACTGAAATTGATGATGGCGCCCGAAGCGCTCTGCGCCGGATAGCCATCGAAGGTGGTACTGCCCATGGTGCTCTGGTCGGTTTCTCAACGATGACGCTGTCGATTGCTCGACTTCATCATCCAAGTGGGATATATACCCCCTACCCTATATGAAAGGATCGTGTCAACCGGCATGCCTCAAGCACTTCGTGAGAAGGCAAAGTTACTCAATCGTGTTCGCCGCGTGCGCGGCCTTATCGATGCGATCGAACGGGCGCTCGACGAAGAGAAAGGTTGCCCGGAGGTGCTGCATCTGATCGCTGCGGCCCGCGGCGGCATCAATGGCCTGATGGGGGAAGTGATTGAAGATCATATCCGCGAACACGTCGTGGAGCCGACCAAGCCTTCGGAGCGCGTCGAGGGCGGGCTGGAGCTGATCGATGCGATCCAGTCCTATCTCAAATGACGGTGTGAGCCGGCAGCCTTCGGCTTGCCCTGGTCACCTCAGATCATTGCCATCCGGCTCGCTTGCAAAAAGATGACCCGCCCGGGGGGACAACCGGACGGGTCGGGCACAGCACGAGGTTGGATGAGGCGCTCGTACCGGACGCGGAATTCGCAAGAAAGCGCGTCAAAAATAAAGTTTCAGCAGCCCGTCAGTAGTTGCAGGTGCGGACGCGGCGGATGTAGTTGCCGTAGGCGTCGTATTGGCGAACCCAGACGCAGCGGCGATAGCCATCATCGTAATAATATCCGTCGTTGCTGGCGGCGATCGCGCTGCCGACCACGGCGGCGCCGAGCAGGCCGCCCGCGATGCCCCAGCCCAAACCCCGGGCCTGAGCGGATTGCGTGGTGGAAGCCATCGTACCTGTCACGGCAAGGGCGGCGAGAGCGACAGCGGCAATCTTGGTCTGGATTGACATGAGAAACTCCATCATCCCGAATATCTGCGGACCGTCATGGTCCGCACGCCGGGTTGGACGGGGCGTCTTCGGATATGGTTCGATCACGGGCCGGTGACTGCGGGGGATGAAGGCCAAGGTGGTGAACGGCGCCGCTGCCCAAAGGTCGCTAATCGTCCGAGCCGGCATCAGGCTTGTGGGCGGCCGCCAAGCGCATCCATATCGAATTTATCGACATCGGCGAGAAGTTCGCAGAACGCACGCGCGCCGTGATCAAGCAGCTGCTGGCCCTTTTCCGCGCTCGCCTGCGTGGCATCGCCGGCCGCGCCACTCGGATGGATATCCTGCGCCTGCCAGGCGAACGGCGCCGGCCGATGCGCCGAGAGCCAGCGATAGTTCTTCTCCATCGCGATGCTGGCGGGGCGAAAATTCGCGATGTTCTCCGTACGCACCTCCTGCGGATAGCGCGCCAGCATGATCGAGGTTTCGGTCGCGCCGCCATGAATGCCGTGACGCAATTCCTCCGCGGTGAATAGCCCCTCGGGCGCACCGAAGCGGGCCCAGCCGGTGGCGACCGCGAGCAATCCGTGCCTGGCGCGCAGATCCTGCGCCACCAGCGTCATCGCGGCGCTGTTGCCGCCATGGCTGGTGACCATTACGAGCTTCTTGATGCCGGCGCGCGCGACCTCTGTTCCCAGCGCCATCCAGTCCCGCAGCGCCTGTTCGGTCGAAAGCGTCAGCGTGCCCGGAAAATCGATGTGCTCGGTCGAGATACCGATCGGCTGGACGGGCCAGAATGTTGCGGGCAGCGCCGCGGGCAACAGTTCGCGCACCCGTTCCAGATAGGCCTGCGCGATCAAGACATCGGTCGTGAGCGGCAAATGCGGACCATGTTGCTCGGTTGCCGCCAGCGGCAGCACGGCGATCCAGCGTTCCACCTCAGCCCCCGAAAGTCCGGGCCAGCGGATGTCGGTCCAGTCGCGGGGCGGGATAGTCAGCATCATCGAGTGAAGCGTTTCTTTGAAGCCATTTGCAAGGTAGTTTGCTGCGTCCCGAAAGCGGCCGTGTCCCACGTTCCGCAACCGGAACAATTTGTCCTATCTTTACCTCATCTTGGGTCATATTGATCGACGGAGTCCAACCATGAACCCGGTTCTTTTGTTGCGAGCGTTAACGGCCGGATTGCTCACCGCCGGCATGTTGGCCGGGCCCGCCGTCGCGCAGACCCTGGACAAGGTTTCGTTCGGGACCAACTGGGTCGCGGAAGGCGAGCATGGCGGCTTTTTCCAGGCGCTCGCCGACGGTACCTACAGGAAGTACGGCCTCGACGTCACCATCGTTCCGGGTGGTCCCAACAACAACAACCGCATCCAACTCATCGCCGGCAAGCTCGACTTCTTCATGAGCGCCAACACGCTTCAGTCGTTCGATGCGATCGCCAACAAGGTGCCGGTCGTCGAGGTCGCTGCGATATTCCAGAAGGACCCGCAGGTTTTCCTGACCCATCCGGAATCCAAGGTGACGAAGCTTGAGGACCTCAAGCCGCTGACCCTGTTCGTGTCCAAGGAAGGCATCCCGACCTATTTCCAGTGGCTGAAATCCGAATACGGATTCAGCGAGGCCAAAATCAAGCCATACACCTCCAATGCGCAGCCCTTCATCGCCGACAAGCAGAGCGCGATGCAGGGCTATGTCACTTCCGAGCCGCTCGCCATCGAGAAGATCGCCAAGTTCAAGCCCGGCGTGATTCTGCTGGCGGACTACGGCTTCAACGCCTATTCGACCCTGATCGAAACCCGCGGCGACCTGATCGACAGGAATCCCGACCTCGTGCAGCGTTTCGTCGACGCCTCAATCGTCGGCTGGTACCATTATCTCTACGGCGACAACGAACCTGGCAACGCGATGATCAAGAAGCTCAATCCGGAAATGACTGACGAGATACTCGCCTATTCCGTCGCCAAAATGAAGGAATACGGCATCGTCGATTCCGGCGACGCCCTGAGGGACGGCATCGGCGCGATGAACGACGCGCGGGTCGCAAGCTTTTTTGACAAGATGGTGCGCGCCGGCATCGTCCGCTCCGATATCGATTATCGGAAGGGATACACGTTGCGCTTCGTCAACAAGGGCGTTGGGCTCGACCTGCGACCAGCGACCCCGGCAGAACCAAGCAGATGAGCCTGGCATCAACCAAGGCGGGAATGGTTGCGGTGAGGGGTGCACCCCATTGATAGATCCAAATCCCTTACCCGACGCTGCGCGCATACTTCTCTCAAAGGGCGAAGGGATCACGCGCGTCGCTCCGGCAGCCCAGTTACTCGCTTTCATGTCCTGAGTGGTAATGGCCGCACCTGCAAGCGTATCCGATATCAATCTGAATCCGGCTGACCTCGTGGTTAGCCTGCGTGGCGTGACCAAAACCTACGACAGCGGGATAGTGGCGCTCGGGCCGCTCGACCTTGATGTGCGGCGTGGCGAATTCGTTTCGCTGCTCGGGCCGTCGGGTTGCGGCAAGTCGACGGCGCTGCGCCTGATTGCGGGCCTCAACGCGCCGACCTCCGGAGTCATTCAGGTTTCACATCGGGGCAGTGAGATGGGTGCAGGACATTCGATCGGCTTCGTGTTTCAGGAGCCGACTCTGATGCCATGGGCCAGCGTCCGCGAGAACGTGCGGCTGCCGCTGAAGCTTGGCCGCATGCCCGCGAGCGAGGCGAACGGACGCATCGCCCAGGCACTGGCGCAGGTGGGGCTTGCGGACTTCGCCGATGCGTTCCCGCGCGAACTGTCCGGCGGCATGAAGATGCGGGTTTCACTGGCGCGCGCCCTGGTCATCGATCCCGATATTCTCCTGATGGACGAACCGTTCGCGGCGCTCGATGAGATCACGCGTTTCCGGCTGAACAACGACCTGCTCACATTATGGCGCAGCCTGCGCAAGACCGTCATCTTCGTCACCCATTCGGTGTTCGAGTCCGTCTATCTGTCGCAGCGGGTCATCGTCATGACGGCGCGGCCGGGCCGGATCGCGGCGGAATTCCATATCGACGCGGCGGAGCCGCGCGCGGAGGAGTTTCGGACTTCGGCCGAATACGCCGGTTACTGCCGCGACGTGTCGCATGCGCTGACGCCGTTGCATCAGGGACGGTCGATCCGATGAGCACCCGGCAAACGCCACCGGTCTCCTTGGACAAGGCCGCGGTCGACGAACGTCTGCTGCGCATCATCAGAATACTTGCTCCCATCATGGTGCTGGCGGTGAGCATCGGGCTTTGGAGCCTGATCGTGCGCATCAACAACATTCAGCCCTATGTACTGCCGGGGCCGGAGGCCGTATTCCAAACCCTGATCGATGACTGGCCGGTATTGTCCCGTTCGCTGCTTGTGACGTTATCGACCACGCTGGAGGGGTTTGTCGCCGCCGCCGTCGGTGGCATCCTGATGGCATTGTTATTCAATCAATCGAAATGGCTGGAATATTCGCTGTTTCCCTATGCGGTGATCCTGCAAGTCACGCCTGTCATTGCCATCGCGCCGCTGCTTCTGATCTATCTGCCGCAACAGACCGCGGTGGTCGTCTGCGCCTGGATCGTGGGTTTCTTCCCGGTATTGTCCAATACCACGCTCGGTCTGAATTCGGTCGATCGCAATCTGGCCGGCCTGTTTCGGCTCTACGGCGCCTCGCGGCTGCAGACATTGTGCTATCTCAAATTGCCGGCCGCGCTGCCTTTCATCCTTGGCGGTTTGCGGATCGCCGGCGGGCTGTCGCTGATCGGCGCGGTGGTCGCCGAAATCGCGGCGGGCTCCGCCGGCGCTGGCTCGGGCCTGGCCTACAGAATCGCTGAATCCGGCTACCGTCTCAACATTCCCCGAATGTTCGCCGCGCTGTTGTTGCTGTCCGTCGCCGGAATGGTCATTTATGGGTTGCTGGCGTTCGTTTCGCATCTGATATTGCGGCGCTGGCACGAGAGTGCGCTTGGAAAGGAAAGCTGATGGCGAGCTCGAGTATGTCCTCGGAGAAGATCGATCTTCTGATCTACGGCCCGAGCAAGCCGATCGTCAGCAACGGTTTTACCGATCAGTTTGTCCTGCATGCGTTCGAGACCAGGCACGACCTGGAGCGGCTCAGTCCGGCCGTCGCCGCCAAAATCCGCGGCGCCGCGGTAACTTTCAATTCGGTGCGCGGCGACGGCGCGACGTTGGCGCAATTTCCGAAACTCGAGATCGTTTCCAGCTTCGGCGTCGGCTACGACCACATCGATGCGGCCTATGCCCGTGATCATGACATCATGGTCACCAACACGCCCGACGTGCTGACTGAAGAAGTTGCCGACGTCGCGCTGGGACTCTTGATCGCGACCTTGCGGGAATTCGTCAAGGCCGACCGCTATCTGCGTTCGGGGTTGTGGACGACGCAGAATTTCCCGCTCAGCGTCGGCTCGCTGCGCGATCGCAAGGTCGGTATGGTCGGCATGGGCCGGATCGGGCAGGCGGTCGGACGCCGGCTCGAAGCCTCGCGCGTGCCGGTGGTGTATCATTCGCGCAAGCCGGTCGCCGGTACGTCATATCAGCATTATCCCGACCTGATCGAGATGGCGAAGGCGGTCGATACGCTGGTGGTGATGGTGCCGGGCGGGGCGTCGACCGCGAAAATGATCAACGCCGATGTCATGAAGGCGCTGGGGCCGCGCGGCGTCATCATCAATCTGGCTCGGGGCACCGTCGTCGACGAACAGGCCCTGATCGCGGCGCTGAAATCGGGGACCATCCTGGCCGCGGGCCTCGATGTGTTCGAGAAAGAGCCGAACGTTCCGGACGAATTGAAGGCGATGCACAACGTGGTGCTGTTGCCGCATATCGGATCGGCTTCGGTGGTGACGCGCAACGCCATGGATCAGCTCGTCGTCGACAATCTGAAAGCCTGGTTCGCCGGCAAGCCGCCGTTGACGCCGGTGGCGGAAACCCCGGTGAAGGCGCGCTGATGTCCGCTCGCGCGACGATCGCGGTCGCCACGCTGTTGGCGTCGATGGCCTGGGTCCGGCAGGCCAACGCGCAGGACATCTCGACCCTGAAAAAGGATATGATCGGTCAGTGGGAGCTCTCGACCACCGACCGCAGCAAGACCTGCGTCGTCACCCTGAAGAGCGATACCGGTCCGCAGGGCTTCAAGCTTGAGCTCGAGCCGAGCTGTGCCAAGGCGCTGCCGTTCGCCGCTGATATCACGGCCTGGAGCATCAAGGGATTGGGCGATATCGTTCGGCTGCAGAATGCCGCCGGCGAGCCGGTGATCGATTTTACCGAGGTCGAGACCGGGATTTTCGAGGGCATGCGCTCCGGTGAGGGTATCTATATCCTGCAGAATCTCGCGGCTGCACGCTCGCTGGCCAAATCCATGGACCAGATGATCGGTGACTGGGCGATGGTGCGCGGCAACGGCCAGACGATCTGCGGCCTGACGCTGACCAACACCGAAGCGGGCCAGGACGATTTTAAGGTGTTTCTCAAGCCCAAATGCGATCCCGTGGTCGCCACCTTCGCGCCGACGCATTGGCGGCTCGAGCACGGCCAGATTCTCCTGATGTCGGCCAGCGGCGAGACCTGGACGTTCGAAGCCGACGACAACGCCCAGTGGCGCCGGGTGCCCGACAGCGCCGATCCGCTGATCCTGCTGCGGCAATGAATTCCGTTCTTTTCGCGGTGATCGCCCAGCGACAACCGGTCGCAAATATTTTCCGCCGCCTTGTCGATCCGTCCCAGGTTCGTTCGTCGTCCCCAATAGCGAGGCAATTTGCGAGCCGAGGTCGGCCGCGGCTCGCTCCAACCTGAGGAGTTTTCCGATGCGCTTCATGTATATCGTTACCTCTCCCCAGCCCAATCGCGGCCCGACTCCGGCCCTGATGGAAGCCATGCACAAGCTGGCTGATCGGGAGATCAAGGCCGGCCGCATGCTGGATAGCGGTGGCCTGATGCCGGTCTCGATGGGGGCGCAGGTGAAAATCGCCGGCGGCAAGCTCAGCGTCGTCGACGGGCCATTCGTGGAAGCCAAGGAATTGATCGGCGGTTACGCGATTTTCGAGCTGCGCGACATGGAAGAGGCAGTGGCTGCGGCGGTCGAGTTCATGCAGCTCCACAAGGAACATATGCCGGATTGGGAAGGCACCTGCGAGGTTCGCGCGTTGGTGACGCCGCAATCGGAAATGGGCTGCCAGGCGGAAGCGCGGGTCGCCTCTTGAGCCGAACGCCTTGCGGCCGATGTCGGCGGCGATGATGGCCGCCGCTATCCATCGCACCATCGTCGCGGTGTGGCGCAATGAACAGCCGCGCCTGGTGACCAGCCTGTCGCGGATGCTGCGTGACGTGCCGCTCGCCGAGGATCTGACCCAGGAAGCGCTGGTCGCGGCGCTCGAACATTGGCCTGCGACCGGCGTCCCCGAAAAGCCTGGCGCGTGGCTGATGGCGACGGCCAAGCGGCGGGCGATTGATCATTTGCGCCGCAGCCGCATGCTGGTGGACAAGCACGACGTCGTCGCGCGCGACATGGAGCAAGAGCAGCAGGCCATGCCCGATTTCGATGCTGCGCTGGACGACGACATCGGCGACGAGATGCTCCGGCTGGTGTTTACCGCCTGTCATCCATTGTTGTCGCAGGAAGCTCGCGTTGCGCTGGCGCTGCGGATGATCTGTGGTCTGACCACGGACGAGATCGCGCGCGCCTTCCTGGTGCCGGAAGCGACGGTGGCCCAGCGCATCGTGCGCGCCAAGCGGACGTTGTCGGAATCCGGCCTTGCCTATGAAACGCCGCGACGGGAACAACTATCGGAGCGGCTCGCGTCGGTGCTCGAGGTTGTCTACCTCATCTTCAACGAAGGCTATACCGCGGCGCGTGGCGAGCACTGGCTGCGGCCGCAGCTTTGCAACGAGGCGCTGCGGATGGGGCGCGTATTGACGTCGATCGCGCCGCAAGAGCCCGAGGCGTTCGGTCTGTTGGCGTTGATGGAGTTGAATGCATCGCGCACCGCCGCGCGCACGGATGCCGCGGGCGAACCCGTGCTGCTGATGGATCAGAACCGCGCGCGCTGGGATCGCCTGCAAATCCGTCGCGGCCTGCTGGCGCTGCGGCAGGCTCGCGAACTCGGCGCAACCGATGGCTTCTATGTGCTACAGGCCGCCATTATCGCCTGCCACGCCGAAGCCGCGAGTGTGGAGCAGACCGATTGGCAGCGCATCGCGGAGCTGTATGCCAAGCTCGCAGAACGGGCGCCGTCGCCGGTCATCGAACTCAACCGCGCGGTTGCGGTCGGCATGGCCGAAGGTCCGGGAGCAGGATTGGCGATCGCCGATCGGCTCGTGGGTGAGCCCGCGCTGAAATCCTATCATTTGCTCGGCAGCGTGCGCGGTGACCTCTTGCACAAGCTCGGCCGTTTTGAGGAGGCGCGCACGACGTTGGAGGCCGCGGCAAATCTCGCCACAAACAGCAGAGAGCGTGAACTGCTGAGACGGCGCGCGGCCGAGGCGGCTGAAGCGGCGGCGCGCCATTAGAGCGTTTTCGAGCGAAGCATGCCCTCGGACTTGATCCGTGGGTGGATACCGGTTCGCGTAAAGAAAACGCGTCAAAACAACAATCCAGAGCTTCGTTCCGATTCCATCGGAACGGAAAGGCTCTAAATTTAGGCGTGATCGAACCCGATTTTGCCGCAATACCTCGTTGTACACCGCGTCTGTGCCACGCTCCGTCCGGTTCCAGGCCGCGCTCAAACCTGCTGACTGACCCCCGCCAATTGGCTATCCTGCGGTCCGGCCGGCTTGGCGGGCTGAGTAGCGTTCGAATTCGGCAGGGAAAGTATCGCTCACATGCTCCGCGTATGCTGGTTTGCTGTTGCTATTGCGGCCCTATTCGTCTCAGTCGTGCAATCGCCGGCGCTTGCCGCCGATTGCGCAGGAGCCGCTGATCTCACCGTCTTGCCTTCGCCAGCCACACCGTGGACCGGCGCGCCGTTGCGCGTCATGGTCGTTGCGGAAAAGCCGGTCGAAGGTGCCCTCTCGCTGGTGGCGCCCGACGGCAGCGTCGCCGCCACATCGCCCGACCGGCGCGGATCCGATCCGTATTTCTGGTTTGCCGAGATCGCCAAGCCTGCCGCTGGAAAATGGCGGGCGACATTGGCGGGTTCGCCAGCCGGATGTAGTCCGGTCACCCGCGAGATCACCGTGGAGGCGCGCAAGCCCGCCGGCATTTCGGCGCCGCCTGGAAGAATCTGGCAGGTGAGGGGAAGCTGGAACAGCACCACGGAAGCGCTTTTCTCCGCGTGGATCGAAAAGCTGTTCGACGCCCCGCCCGAGCAAGACCTGTCGTGGAAGGTATGGAGTGAAGTGCTGCGCGATCAGTCGCGGAACTTTCTGTTCAACTATCTGGGCCGCGGCGAGGACAACGTTGCCACCGGCCGCCCCGACTGCGCGGACTTCGTCTATTTCCTGCGCGCCTATTTCGCGTTCAAGATGGGACTGCCATTCGGCTATTCGAATTGTTCGCGCGGCATGGGCGGCCGGCCACCTAAATGTTACCAGTGGTTCGACATCGATCATCCCGAGGTGACGCGTCCCGCTCCGCCGCCCGAACAGGATGCCGCGGTCATCACGTCCGCAGCCGCGCTGCCACCGACCGGGTCGGCCCCGAGGGGCTTCGGCCTGTTTCCGCGGTCGCAACCGCCGGCCGATGCACTTCCCGGTACGCCGCCTGTGGTGCAGGCGCCGCCGAAGCCCAAGCCGAGACACCCGACGAATTTCGCGGAATATCTGCGCGACGTCGGTGACGTCGTTCATACCGGTGCGGTGCGCGTGGTGGCCGCTGACGACAACACCGATTTCTACACCGTGCCGCTGACCCGAAAAGCGCTGCACCCGGGAACTGTCTATGCCGATCCCTACGGCCATGTCCTGATGCTGGTAGGTCTGGTGCCGGAGCAGGACGGCAAGCCCGGCGTTTTCCTGGCAGTCGACGCCGAGCCCGATGGTTCGATCACGCGCAAGCGCTTCTGGCGCGGCAATTTCCTGTTCGTGCACGATCCTGCGCTCGGCAGCCCCGGCTTCAAGCATTTCCGTCCCATCGTAGGCGACAGGAACGGGCCGTTGCGGCGGCTCAGCAACGCCGAGATTGCGAAAAATCCGCAATACGCCGATTTCTCGCTCGACCAGTCGCGAATGAACACCGAGGATTTCTACGACCGGATGGATGACGTGATGTCGCCCGAGCCGCTCGATCCGGTGAAGGCGATGACCGACGCGATCGCCAGCCTCTACGAACAGGTCAAGGTGCGCGTTACCTCGGTCGAGAACGGCCGGAAATACCAGGAGAAGCAGGCGGGCATCACCGCGATGCCGGACGGTCCCTCGATCTTCGAGACCACCGGTGCCTGGGAGGATTATTCGACCCCGGCGCGCGATTTTCGCCTGCTGATCGCCATCGATGTGGTGCGGAACTTTCCGGATCGTTTCGCGCGGCGGTCGAACCGCTATGCAATCCCCTCGGGCAAGAGCGTAGACGACATCAAGCGCGAGCTTCAGGACGTACTGGCGTCCGAACTTGCTTCGCGCAAATTCTCCTATACCCGAAGCGACGGCTCGCAGTGGACACTGTCACTGAAGGACGTGATCGACCGGATCGCCGACTTCGAGATGGCGTATAATCCAAACGATTGCGTCGAATTGCGCTGGGGCGCGCCTGAGCGCAGCCAGGAAGCCTCGACCTGCAAGCGGCATGCGCCCCAGGTCCAGCGCGACAAAATGGCAACGGCCTATCGCATCTGGTTCCGAGAACGGCACTGGCCGACGCACAGTTGAAGGCTGCCCCGGCCGGGGATCGGCGGCTTGCCGCTGGAGCGGCTACGAAAGGCCCTTCGGGGGGTGACGCAGCGGCCGTTGACGGAACGACCGCAGCAAATTAATGAAGATGCACTGCCAAGGCTGCGTTTTTTCTTGTGCCTTGCTCGTGTCGTCGCTCATGGCGCGGGGACATTAGGGTGAATGTGTCTGAACTGGCCTCGACAACCGGATTCCACGTTGTCCGACCAATTGCACCATGCCCGCCAGTCTGATCAAATCGCCGTCATGAATAGGCTGGGCGGCCTCCGATGAGGCTGAAGCCAGCTGCCGAAGGAGACAATAACCATGCGATACCGGACCAATGAAGGGTTGCTGATCGAGGGTGAAACATCCGCCGAAATAATCCGCCGCTTGCGGGAAGCGAGCTGGAGTGAACAAAACCTCAGCGACCACGTCTATATGGAGGCGGTTGCCGATCGCATGTACCAGGAAGGCATTCACGTTTCGACGTTCAGCCCCGACATTTTCATTGCCGGCCTGCTGGGCGCAGGACTACTCACGCGCGAAACGGAGGGCTCGCAGCCGAACGCGGCGGGGCAGAGCGATCACTGAAGAAAACTGCACGTTGTATTTGGCGGGCCTAGTGCCCACGTCGAAGGTTCATGTTTTGTTCATGGTACTTAGCTGGCATATCGCGCAGGCAGTGCCGGCAGATCCGTTTTGACTATCTTTCTGCTTGCCAACCGCCCTCTCAACAGTGAACGGTCGGCTGAGTTAAGCGTGTCGCGCTAGAGCGGCTTGGATGCCTATATGGATAGGTCAGTGGAGTGACGAAATGACTGATAAAACCGCAACGACTGACAAGATCCCGGTCACCGTGCTGACCGGCTATCTGGGCGCCGGCAAAACCACGTTGCTCAATCGCATTCTTTCGGAACAGCACGGCAAGAAATACGCCGTCATCGTCAACGAATTCGGCGAGATCGGCATCGACAACGACCTCGTCGTTGGCGCCGACGAGGAAGTGTTCGAGATGAACAACGGCTGCATTTGCTGCACCGTGCGCGGTGACCTCATGCGCATCCTCAGCGATCTGATGCGAAAGAAGGGCAACTTCGATGCCATCATCGTCGAGACCACGGGGCTTGCCGATCCGGCACCGGTGGCGCAGACCTTCTTTGTCGACGAAAATGTCGGGCGCCAGACCAAGCTCGATGCGGTCGTCACTGTCGCCGACGCCAAATGGCTCAACGACAGGCTCAAGGACGCTCCGGAAGCCAAGAACCAGATCGCCTTCGCCGACGTGATCCTGGTCAACAAAACCGATCTGGTCACGCCCGCCGAACTAAACGAGGTCGAAGCGCGTATCCGCGCCATTAATCCTTACGCCAGGCTGCACAGGACCCAGCGGGCACAAATTCCGCTCAATGAGATTCTGGAGCGCAATGCTTTCGATCTTGATCGCATTCTGGATATCGAGCCGGCCTTCCTCAAAAGCGACGATCATCACGAGCACGGTCATGACCACGACCACAGTCATGACCATGACCATCATCACGAGCATCATGACGGCGGCCTCAAGCACTATCACGACGAGGAGATGCAATCGATTGCGCTGAAATGCGACAAGCCGCTCGATGCCGACAAATTTTTCCCCTGGGTGGAGGATCTCGTGCAGAAGGAAGGTCCGAGCATTCTACGCTCGAAGGGCATCCTTTCCTTCAAGGACGACGATCAACGCTTCGTGTTCCAGGGCGTGCACATGATTCTCGACGGCGACCATCAGCGGCCCTGGAACAAGGACGAAAAGCGCCAAAGCCGCATCGTCTTCATCGGCCGCAACCTGCCGGAAGAGAAGATCGCTGAAGGGTTCGAGAACTGCATCGCTTGACGGCAGCGATACGCGCAGCACAGGCGTCATCAGCCTCGATGAGCGAGATGTGGCAACGGAAGCACGGCTGAGCCCCTCACCGTGTCGCCGAAACAGACGAAACGGATAGGGCTCTAAAGCCTACTGCGCCAGGTCTCTGCTCTACGGCTCGTCGGAGGGACGCGAGAACATGATGAGCAACAGTCCGACCACGGCGACGCCGCCGCCGTAATAGACCCATTGGTTATGGCTGAAACTTTCGGCGGGATAGGCGAAAAAACGGAAGCCCTGTCCCATGAAGCCCAATCCCGCGACTAAAGCGAGAACTCCGATGGCTCTCAGTAGAGCGTGCATTCTAAGGTGATGTCCCAGATTGTTGAACTAAGCGAAGCAGGTATTACCGTCGACCATAATATGCGGCATCGGCGTTCGCTTCAACTCTATTTGCGCTGAGATGGTCGATGACATGAGCGACGAGTTCGCGTCGTGATTTGACGAAACTCTCGTGATCTACTGATGCCTGCGAAGGCTGGCCGCCAGTGTCCGCTGTCCGCGAATGGCTTCGATTGCTTTCGCACCGGCGAGCCGATGATGCAGCGCACGCTAATCAATGTCCGGGCTGTCTTTTAAAGCGCCAAACACGATCCATGGAGGTTGGCTTCGGTGGGCGAGTCTGTTGCGCTCCCTATAGCTGAATTTGGAAGCGGCGTCCGGCGCAGCATGAAGCCGCGATATTCGAGAGCGCATCGCCAGCGACGGCCACCAGCATCCAGAGCGCTCTCGAGCGAAGCATGCCCCGGACCTGATCCCGTGGGCGGTTCGCGTGAAGAAAACGCGTCAAAACAAGAGCCCCGTTCCGATTCCATCGGAACGGAAATGGCTCTGGCGCAGACCATCCGGCGCTTCTGAGCCGCTCGCACTCGGCATCCCGGCGGGCGCACGAACTCTACATTGTTCCCGAACCAGACAATTCAGGCGGGGTCGAGGGAATGCGCGGTATCGCAAATCATCGGTCACAAACGAACTGGCCACCTAGGCCAAAAAATTAGCCTCGTCCATTCCTGGACGAGGCTCTATTTTCAAACTAGTCGAGCCTACTGGTACTACCCTAGGTCGACTAAGCAGCAGCCCTCTCCGGCTTCGGAGCTGTGGGGCTCTTCGGCGGCGTCGGGATGATACCCGCTGCGAAATTCGCTCCGCTCTCCTCGCCATCCAAATCCGCAAATAGCGCAGACGCGGGTTGCTTGGGAGCCGTCAAGCGACGGAACGATTCCACCAGACCGGTCGAGAAGCCGACAGCCGTGTTGCGGACCGCTTCCCACAACATCACCGTGCCTTGGCTCGGCATCAGCATCGAAGCCATTCCCGTCGCCGTCCGATTCATGACGAGACGCGAATCGCACGAGCGCGCGACGAATTTGCCTTTGTGATGATCGTGGTGTGACGAAACCGGCAACTGCAGCACGGTAGCCGTTTGACCGGGGACCAATTGCGTAATCTTCACAATCTGCCCGTTCGGGAATTCTAACGCATCGTGATGAACATACGGATCGTCGACGTCGACTTCCCTGAAGCTCGCAACCTTATGGCTTACACGGGCCTTGCCAAGAAACTTGAAGGCGCGGTCATACTGGACCTCTTCATCGAAGGCCAGTTCCGTTCCGGGCAATAGGCAGACCGCCATGTCGGGTGGGCTGTCATGAATTACGAGCTTCGCACCGAGTTCGCCCACAGCGGCGAACCCACGAGTACTTGACTTCGCAAGTTCCGTTGTGACCAGCTTATCCGCGACCTTGGCAGGTCGCGAGGAGACGTGATGCAGACTGTAGTCGCACATGGAGGGCTCCTCTAGTTCGAACGAGACATTCCCCACACCAATATAATATCAATACCCGTACCTCGTTCCGCCAATCTTCAACTTAATAACTGGCCGTACGTGCATTGATCCAATCATGCTTTTGGCATGCATAAAATCTACCACGGCACCGACGTTCGCGTCAACTCTATTTGCGAATGAGAGGCAGGGTAGCTGTGAGCAGGCGGCCCGCTTTCGGGGCCGCTGGCCGAGACCTCGACCACCGGGCTGCCCGACGTGATGGCAGCCATGCGCGCAGCACCTTCAAGGCCGCTTGCAGCAGGACCAGAACGGTGCTTGGATTTCGACTGGTAAGAGAATCATCAGAAAGTCCCGGTTGAATCGCTAGTTCCGGGCAATTTCTTGCACTTGACCCTCGGTTTCCCGGCAGAGGCAGGTTGGTCTTACCGTCGGGCGACAGGGCCTTCGCCGGCTGTTCTATGGCCCCGCCCGTTTGAATTTCTGTGGGCAGTGGCCCGCAGTCGCCGATAGATTGCGCTGCGGTTTTTGCGACGCGAGATGCTGTGAGTAGGCGTTTTCCGGATTAGGGGGCGGCCAAGCTAATTCGAACGCCTCTTGGCCATCCCTGGCTTTTAAGGCTCTGGATCGGGTCTCACGGGGAAGAAAAATGCGGCTGACGCTTCATACTGATTACGCTCTGCGCGCCCTGATTCGGGTCGCGATCGCGGACGGGAAGCTGATAACGATCAACGATATTGCGGAAAGCTTCGATATCTCCAAACAGCATTTGATGAAAGTTGTGAATGATCTCAGCCGGAAGGGTTATCTTGATACCGTGCGCGGGCGCAACGGCGGTATCGGGCTGCGTCGGCAACCCCATAATATTATTGTCGGCCAGGTGGTGCGCGACATTGAGGAATTGGGTGTTATCGGGTGCCTGGAGCAGCGCGGCTATTGCCCGATTCAGCGTGGCTGCGTGCTGCGCGGGGTGTTGCGCGATGCAACCGACGCATTTCTTGCGGAACTGGATGCGTACACGCTCGCCGATTTGATCCGGCCACGGAGAGAGTTGTCGTCACTGCTGCTCGATCAGCACGCCGGCCGCTAACCTTGCGTCCTGGATACAGGGGGTGACCGGACGGTGTGCTGGCTGCGGTACCGCGCTCCGGTCGGGTACGATGACCTTCGTACCTAGCGCGAGCGGCTATCTGAACCGGGCACGGATCAGCCGCTGCGGCCGCCGCGAGTGACGTTATATGATGCGCAGCAATATAATTATTTATATTGATTTACTTATATTGACGCGTGCGAAGGGCCGCATAACTCAACAGCATACGCGGCGCGTCAAAAGATCGCCGACGCCCGCTCGGTAACGTATCTTTTACCGCTGATGGCGCGGAGCCCCGACGCCGGCAGGTGGTCGCCGCAATGGTGCCGTTCAAGATGCTCGATCATTGGTAATGGCGCCACTTGTTCGGCGAGGGCAATCGCTTTTTCTGCGGTTCGTCCGCAGCTTGGGTTGCACGGAGAGGCCGATGTCGGACGCTGTCTTGCCGCTTGGAGAAGACTTGCAAGTGCGCTATGTAAGGACGCTGCCTAAATGGTTGCATTTGCCAACATTTTCGCGACCGTTCGAATGGTTCATACGGTCGACATGGGGTGACCGGCAGAGGATAAATCCGAGCCAGAAACCCGTGTAGGCCATGCGCGCCGGGATGGACGTTTCTTGAGGTGGGCCGCTGGTCAAACCGTAGGAGTTTTCACATGGTGGACGAAGCAAAAGCAGTTGGAACGGAAAGCGGGCTACCGGCTGAAGCTGGCGGCGCTGCGGCCGCCCCCGACGGAGCAGGGCCATCGGCCATCCCGGCGGACGAAATGGCGCGCATGGGCGACCAAATCGTCGGCGCGCTCAAGACAGTCTACGATCCGGAAATTCCCGCCGATCTTTACGAGCTTGGCCTGATCTACAGGATCATCATCGAAGACGATCGTATGGTCACCATCGACATGACACTGACGTCGCCGAGCTGTCCTTCGGCGGCTGAGCTGCCGGGCCAGGTGAAGAACGCGGTCACAAGCGTGTCCGGCGTACGCGATGCCAATGTCTCCGTCGTCTGGGATCCGCCGTGGGACCCTAGCCGCATGTCGGATGAGGCGCGTACAGTGCTCAACATGTGGTGAGGATGTTGGGCGGGCGGGGATCGTTGCCCGGCCAGAATTTTCTCAAGCCGCGGCTTCTCGAAGGAACACGCCGGAGGTCGCTTCCGGTTGAGCGGAAGCCGTGATCATCGCGCCGAGTCGAACCAAATAATGTCGAGCCAAATGATGAAGTGTGTACCTTGCACCAAGGCAACACAGCCTAGATATTTCTTGCGTAACGTCGTAGGGTGGACTCCTTTTATCGACGAGTTTCTTTACGGAGAACAAAAATGACGGCTCCATCATCAAAGGGTGTGGCCGAAAGCGACCTGCGTCTGGTTGCGCTCGCGCTCATCGTCGAGAAGCCCCGTCACGGCTACGAGGTGATCCAGTTGATCGAAGAGATGACGGCTGACTGGTTCTTGCCGAGTCCCAATGTCGTGCATCCGATGCTAGCCAATCTTGCGGAAGAGGGATGTCTGACCGCATCTGCCGATCCTCCGCGGCTTTACACGATCACCGACGAAGGACGCGCTCATCTTCAGCAGAACCAAACTACCGCCGATGCGGTTCTCAATCGCCTGACGGCGCTCGGCGAACGCGTCCGCCGCTGGCGGCAGGCCTTGGGAATGGCCGACAGGCTGAAGGACGCGGACGCGGACGCCACGGAAGGTCTTTTGGACGTCCTTGCCCGCGCAGCCAACGATCGGCAACGAAGATAGAAGCCTCTTGCGGATCGGCGCGCGCTTGCGACCAGGCGTGATTTGGCGGCTATGCAATATGGCAATGGCGTCGGCCGAAGCCGGCGACCTGCTTCTACGGGTCGGTTGGAATCAGAGACGCCACGCCGCCCAGTAACGCCGAAAATTGCGGCGGGCCTCGGCGGCCGGGAACCGTCCGGGTGGTTTGACGCCGACGGGGGGTTATCCCGCGTGCCGCGACAAATCCGCATTTCTTGATTCGGGAGCCTTATGGGGCGCAAGGGCGCGCAACCCCTGTCGCCTACTTGCGGTAATTGAGATTGAACATGATCCACAGCGTGCCGCCGAACAGAATGAAGAGCACGACGGCGGCGAAGCATAGCGAAATCGATTTATTCTGCGACGATGGTTTCAGGTCGAGGCGCAGAAAGTACCGCAAGTGGACGACGACCTGAATGATCGCGGCAATGCTGATGGCGACGAATATCTGTTTCGGCCGCAGCGTACGAGTAGCGACGAACCCGAACGGAATCGCGGTGAGCACCAACGCCAGAACAGCGCCGACCAGATAGCCCTTGATCGTGGATTTCCTGCGCTGCGGCGAGGTCGGCATTTTAGACAATCGCGGCGGAGCCGCCATGCTAGAGAATCTCCGGCAGGTAAACGAAGGAGAATATACCGATCCAGACGATAACGAGGAAATGCCAGAACAGGCCGAGCCGGTAGAGCCGGGAGACGACGAACGGGTTTAGTCCGCGCGAGGTGACCTCGCATCCCGAAAGCACGATCCAGACCAGGCCGATGCTGACGTGGATGGCGTGGGTGCCGACCAGCGTAAAGAAGGCCGAGAGAAAACCGCTGCGCCACGGGCCGGCACCCGCGACGGCCATGCCGTAGAACTCCGAAATCTCCATGGTGACGAAGCCGAGTCCGAACAGGAACGTCGCGCCCAGCCAGGCCAGCGTGCGCCAGCGTTGCCCGGTCGCGGTCGCAGCGGTGGAGCACCCCAAGGTTGTGCTGCTGGCCAGCAGCAGGATGGTCTTCGCGAAGGTATCCGGGAGCCGAAACAATGTGTGGCTGGCGGACCCGGCTGCCGGGTTATGTGACATCACCACAAAGGTCGCGAACAGCAACGCGAAGATGATCGCGTCGCTCATCAGGTAAATCCAGAAGCCGAATGTCTTTTCGTCAAGGGCACGTTCGGCAGCTTCGGCGGCGGTTTCGTCGTCGTGCCCGGAGGAAATAACGGCGTCGGTCACGTCGGCGCCCCGGATACGAGCGCCGGGGCCAAGATCCGGCGGCTCTCAATCGCCTCGACCTCGCTTGCCGGGATGCGATGCTCGGCATGATCACGGAAAGTTTGCGATAACAGCGCGGCAAATATCCCGAGCGCGCCGACGGCGGCCAACCACCAGATTTGCCAGATCATCGCAAAGGCGAACACAAACGACATCGCTCCGAGTACCACCCCGGTGCCGCTGTTGTCGGGCATGAGGATGTCGTGGAATTGGCCGGGCTTGCGGGCCGCAGTCCCCGCCTGCTTCATGGTCCACCATGAATCGATTCCGTTCACGTGCGGCACGACGGCAAAATTATAGGTCGCCGGCGGCGAGGCCGTTGCCCATTCGAGCGTCCTGGCGTCCCACGGATCTCCGGTCGGGACAGCAAGCGCGGCGCGGTCGCGGATGCTGGTTGCGAGCTGGACGGCGAGGAAGATGATGCCGCACAGGATGAAGAAGGCGCCGCATTCAGCGACGATGAGATATGGCTGCCAGCCGGGGGTGTAGTAGCGGTTGAGGTGCTGGGGCATACCCATGAAGCCAAGAATGTACAGTGGAATGAAGGCCAGACAGAAGCCGACAATCCACGCCCAGAAGGCACGTCGGCCCCATTTTTCCTCAAGCCGGAAGCCGAACGCTTTGGGGAACCAGTACTGATAGCCGGCGAAATAGCCGAACAGCGCGCCGGGAATCAGCAGGTTGTGGAAGTGCGCCACCAGAAAGGTTGTATCGTGGATGTCAACCGGCACCACCGCGAGCAAGGCGCCGGTCATGCCACCAACGACAAACGTTACGATAAAGCCGAGCGTGAACAGCATCGGTACGGTAAATTGAACCCGGCCGCGATACATCGTGAACAGCCAGTCGAAAATTGTCACGACTGTCGGTATGGCAATGAGTGGCGCGGCCTGGCCGAAGAAGGCGTTCACGTCGGCGCCGGAGCCCATCGTCAAGAAATGGTGCAGCCAGACGACGAGCGAGAGCGCGGTGATAGCTGCCGTCGAGTAGATCAGAGACTCGTAGCCGAACAATCGCCTGCCCGAGAACGTTGCCACGACTTCGGAATAGATACCAAACGCCGGCAAAATCAGGATATAGACGTCGGGATGGCCCCAGATCCAGAACAGGCTGACGTAATTCATTACGTTGCCGCCATCACCATCGGTGAAAAAGTGCATGCCGAGATAGCGGTCGAGACCGAGCAGGGAAGCGGCAACGATCAAAGCCGGGAAGGCGAACACCATCAGGATGCTGGTACACAGCGTCGCCCAGGTGAATAGCGGCATCATCATCAGCCGCATGCCGGGCGCGCGCCGCTTGACGATCGTGACGAGGAAATTGATTCCGGTCAGCATTGAGCCGACCGCGCTGACCAGGATCGCCCAGATCCAGTAATCGACGCCGACGTCCGGACTGAACTGCGCTTCGGAGTAGGGCGGATAAGCGTTCCAGCCAGCGGTGGAAAACTTGCCGATGACGAGCGAGCTCATAACCAGTGCTGCGCCGGCCGCGGTCAGCCAAAGGGATACCGAGTTCATGAATGGAAAGGCGAGGCGACGCGCACCGATCTGCTGCGGAACGACGACGTTGAACAAGCCGGTCAGGAACGGTATCGCCACGAAGAAAACCATGATGGTGGCGTGGGAGGTGAAAATCTGATCGAAATGGCCCGGGGGCAGATAGCCATCGGAATCGAGCGCGACCGCCTGCTGGGTCCGCATCATCATGGCATCGATGAAGCCGCGGACCAACATGACCAGCGCCAGCGTCACGTACATGATGCCGATCCTCTTATGGTCGAGGCTGGTCAGCCATTCAGACCACAGATAGCGCCATCGGCCGAGCCAGGTGACGAGCGCGGCCACGCCGAGCACGCCGGACACGACGACCAGTGCGCCGGCCATGGCGATGCCACTGTAAAACGGCAAGGCGTCAATCGTCAGTTTACCGAGCATGCGGGCATTCCAAGGACAGGAGCGCTGGGTGATTAGCGCTGGAATTAGTCAAGATTTTCAATCATTTCGAGAGTACCGAGTAGGGCTGCGAGGTCAATTAGAATTGCTGTCGCGCCCGAAGGGATGCGAAACCCCCGAGTTTTGCCCTCGGAGGAATGGCCAAGACGCGATCGCCGACCACGAACGGACCTCTGAAGGGTCTGGCAGGTCGACCTCGGGCGCAAGGGTTACTTCAGCGCTTCTCTCTCACTTGAGTGGGGTTGGCAACGAGATTCCGTACGCCAAGCACGGCGACTCGGCGGCGGCGGATGCGCCTGATTTCCAAATTCGCGGACGACAAGCTGTGCTCAATTGCGTCGTGTTACCCGATTCGACCGCGGCGCTATGTCGCTGTCGCGATGAGAAATGGCAAGCAACGCGCGCAGCTTTGCGTTTGGCTGAATCAGGTCACGAAGGGTGTAACCGTCGAGCGCTTTCAGAAATGCGGCGCTGGCCAGGGTGATAGCCTGACGCAGGACGCAGGTCGGGCACAAAGTGCAGGATCTGTCATTCGGCTTCAGACAGGGTACGAATGCCATGTCGGGCTCGGTTTTGCGAATGACCTCCCCGAGGATGATCGCTTCGACCGGCTCTGCGAGCCGCAGGCCTCCGCCGCGACCCCGAACAGTTACGACATAACCCGCGATACCGAGTTCATACGCCACTTTCATCAGATGATTCCTCGAGATGTCGTAGGTCGCGGCGACTTCGGCAATGGTCGCCAGGCCGTCCTTCTTCAAGGCGAGATACATCAGAAGGCGTAGCGCGTAGTCCGTATAGACCGTCAATCGCATCGTTCCCTCCGGGCGTCAGCAAAATGACCAGAATGTCGGGAATCACTCTCCGCAAATGATTGGGGTGCTAACGAATCAGGTGATGCCATTTTGCAGGCGATCGCCGCCAAGACGAAGCTCAAAACGAACGGAGTGGATCGAATTCCGCCGCGAAGCGCGGGGCTGATTCAGGGTCGACGGAATCCGGCGCGACCGGGGCCTCAGTCGAACGCTCGGGCCTTGGCGAAGTAGTGGTTCCGGGAGAACCATGATCGCTCGGCAGGGCTTCCGGCAGCCTGAGCACGCCGAAGGTATCAGGAGAAACGGGGATAGTCGGTCGCTGGATCGCGCTTGTTGGCGCGAGAGTAGACTCGCCGCGGGATCCTTCAGGCTCCAGATTCTTGTTTTGACGCGTTTTCTTTACGCGAACCGGCATCCACCCACGGATCAAGTCCGAGGGCATGCTTCGCTCGAAAACGCTCCAAGCGGCAATGGCGTTGGGGCCGTGTCCCCACCATCGCGCAAAGCGTCAGGCGCTGTTTTGTGCCAAAATGCGACGCAGGCAAGCGCGCATTTTA
>JAGXAF010000263.1 GCA_018971675.1 Bradyrhizobium sp. | reverse complement strand
ACGCTGACCGTTTCGTTCGCGCTCGGCACCAACCCCGATATCAACACCGTCAACGTCAACAACCGCGTGCAGAGCGCGCTCGCCCAACTGCCGGCGGAGGTGCAGTCGCAGGGCCTGGTGGTGCAGAAGAAATCCTCCGCCGTGCTGCAGTTCATCGTGCTCTACAGCAACAACGGCGCGCAGGATCCGCTTTTCATCACCAACTACGCCATCATCAATGTGCTGGACGCGATTTCCCGCACCCCCGGCGTCGGCCAGGCCACGCTGTTCGCCAAGCTCAACTATTCGATGCGGATCTGGTTCGACACCCAGCGTCTGACCAGCCTCAATCTGGCGCCGTCGGATGTCGTCGCAGCGATCCGTGCCCAGAGCGTGCAGGCGCCCGTCGGCCGCATCGGCGCCCGGCCGATCAGCGACGATCAGCAGTTCCAGTTCAACGTGCAGACGCAGGGCCGGCTCACGACCGCGGCGCAGTTCGGCGACATCGTGCTGCGCGCCAATCCGGACGGTTCGGTGCTGCGCATCAAGGATGTCGCCCGCGTCGAGATCGGCGCCCAGAACATGGACAGCGAATCGCGGATCGACGGCAATCCCGGCGTGCCGATCGGCATCTATCTCGCGCCCGGCGCCAATGCGGTGACGACGGCGAAAGCCGTGCAGCATACGCTCGCCAGATTGTCCGAGCGCTTTCCGCCCGGGCTGGCCTACACCGTGCATTACGATTCCACGACCTTCGTCACCGACACCGTCAAGGAGGTGCTGAAGACGCTGGGCGAAGCCTTCGCGCTGGTGGTGATCGTGGTGTTCCTTTTCCTCGGCAATTTGCGCGCCACCATCATTCCGGCGGTGGCCGTGCCCGTCAGCCTGATCGGCGCGTTCGCGGTGCTGCTTGCGCTCGGCTATTCGGCCAACACGGTATCGCTGCTCGCCATGGTGCTCGCCATCGGCATCGTGGTCGATGACGCCATCGTGGTGGTCGAGAATGTCGAGCGGGTGATGGAGGAGGAGCCGGAGCTTTCGCCGGCCGACGCCGCCAAGAAGGCGATGTCGCAGATCACGGCGCCCATTATCGCGATCTCGCTGGTGCTGTTGTCGGTGTTCGTTCCGATCGCCTTCATTCCCGGCATCTCGGGAACGCTGTTCCGGCAGTTCGCCGTGACGATCAGCGCGGCGATGGTCATCTCCGCGTTGAATGCGCTGACGCTGTCGCCCGCGCTGTGCGCGGTGTTCCTGCGCCATGGCGGACCGCGCCGTGGCATCATGGGGCGCGTGCTCGGCGGCATCGATTGGGTGCGCGACCGTTACGCGGCCGGCGTACGGCGGCTGCTGCGGGTGGCTGTCCTGGCGCTGGTCGCGGTTTTCGTCCTGGGCGGCGGCATCGCCGGCATCGCGCGCCTGACGCCGACCGGCTTCCTGCCGGAAGAAGACCAGGGCGCGTTCTTCATCGCCGTGCAATTGCCCGACGGCGCATCGGTGGCGCGCACCAGCGAGGTGACCAAGCAGGTCGAGGCCGTCCTGAAGAAGGTGCCGTCGGTCGACCACGTGCTCTCGATCATCGGATTCTCGCTGCTCGACGGCGCCAGCGAGCCGAACTCGGCGTTCATGGTGGCGCGGATGAAGCCGTTTGCGGATCGAAAGGCCGCGACGGATTCGGTGCAGGCGGCCATCGGGCAGACCTTCGGCGCCGGCACGCGGATCCGCCAGGCCAACGTCCTGCCGTTCAACCTGCCGCCGATCATCGGCCTGTCGACGTCCGGCGGCTTCGAATATCAGCTCGACGCGCTGGAAGGCCAGGATCCGGCGGCGCTCGGCAGCGTGATGGGCGGCCTGATCAACGCGGCCAACCGCGATCCGGAGCTGACGCGGGTGTTCTCCACCTTCACCGCGACCAACCCGTCAATCTATCTCGACATCGACCGCGCCAAGGCCCAGGCGCTCGGCCTCGGCATGAGCGACGTGTTCACCGCCCTGCAGGCGACCCTGGGCGGCATCTATGTCAACAACTTCAACCTGTTTGGCCGGACCTGGCAGGTCAATGTGGAAGGCGAGGCCGCCAACCGCGGCGATATTCCCGACATCTGGCAGGTCTATGTGCGCAACGCGACCGGCGAGATGGTGCCGATCCGTTCGATCGCGAACCTGCGGATCGTCACCGGACCGCAGGTGATCACCCGCTACAACAACTACCGCTCGGTGACCATCAATGGCAGCCCTGCGGCCGGCGTATCGTCGGGGACGGCGATCGCGGCGATGGAGCATCTATCGAAATCGACGCTGCCGGCCGGCTATTCCTATGAATGGACCGGCACGGCCTATCAGGAGCAGGCGGCCTCCGGCCAGACCGGCATCATCCTCGGACTTGCCGTGCTGTTCGCCTACCTGTTCCTGGTGGCGCTGTATGAGAGCTGGACCATCCCGATCCCGGTGCTGCTGGCGGTCGCGGTCGGTGTGTTCGGCTCGTTTGTCGCCATCAAGATCGCCGGGTTGAACCTCAATCTCTATGGCCAGATCGGACTGGTAGTGCTGATCGCGCTCGCCGCCAAGAACGGCATCCTCATCGTCGAATTTGCCAAGGACCAGCGCGAGGCCGGCATGCCGATCACGGAGGCCGCGGTGCTGGGATCGCAGATGCGCTTCCGCGCCGTGATGATGACCTCGTTCGCCTTCATTCTCGGCCTGGTGCCGCTGGTGTTCGCCACCGGCGCCGCCGAGATCAGCCGAAGGGCGGTGGGCACCGCGGTTTTCGGCGGCATGCTGGCCGCGAGTTCGATCGGCATTTTCCTGGTGCCGATGCTGTACGTCACGTTCCAGCAATGGCGCGAGGCGGTGAAGAAGCGCTTCGGCCACGATGGCGGCGCTGCGCACGCCTCTGCGCCGGCACGGCCGGAACAGGGCGACGCCTGAAAACGGGGCTGCGGGTTTGCGGCTGCAATGCCGGGCGCCCCGCTCAAACCGTTGCGACCGAGCCCGCGGCAAGGGGCGCCAACAACAAGGGGGCGCCAACAAAATGCCAAAGGGCTGGTCCCGTCGAGATTGGTGCGCTGGAGCGGGCGAAGGGAATCGAACCCTCGTATGCAGCTTGGGAAGCTGCCGTTCTGCCATTGAACTACGCCCGCAATCGACGGCTACCATAGCGAATGGCGCGGCGGGATCAAGCCAGGGAAACCCGCAGCACCGTAAGTCAGCGCCGCCGGTCTTCGCATCGCGCCGGCACAGACAGCAAGACCGCCAAGCGCAGTATCTCGCCCGACGGTCTTGCCACGTGATTCCGGACGGGGGAGGCCCGGTGCGAGACCTCTAGCAAGGCACGCCTGTCGCATGAACTGAATAATAGTTGATAGGCGCGTGTCCGCCACTCACGCCGGCGCGAATGGTCGCGGCGGATTCTCCATAACGCGATGTCCTCCCCTGTCGGGAGGATAGCATTCGGTTCGCGACCGAAGGCTCCCTTCGTCAAGGTCCGGTGCGACGCCGGTCTCAACCGAATTGTCATTTTTCAGATGCGGCTGTCCGTCCCGGTGCTATGGTGCTTCTCGGGGACGAAGCGTATGTCGGGGCGGGCGTACACAATTTTCGATACGGCGATTGGCCGATGCGGCATCGCGTGGGGACAATCCGGCATCGTCGGTGTACAGCTTCCCGAAGTCCGCGAAATCGATACGCGTCGGCGGCTTTTTCGTCTTTATCCCGAAGCCCGCGAAACACGCCCCACAGCCGATGTCGAAGCGGCGATCGAGGCGATCGCGGCGCTGCTCCGCGGCGATAACGGGGACTTCTCCCGCGTCACCCTCGATACCGGCGGCATTCACCCTTTCGACCAGCGGGTCTATCAGATCACGCGACGAATTCCGCGTGGCGAGACCACGACCTATGACGAGATCGCCATCAGGCTCGGCGCATCCGGCGCTGTGCGCTCGGTCACCCAGGCCCTCGGCCGGAACCCCTTTGTCGTCATCGTTCCCTGCCATCGCGTCCTCGAAGCAGGCGGCTATGCCGACACGATGTCCCCTTACGGTGGTTTGATTTCCAAACGGCGACTGCTGTCGATCGAGGGCACCACGAGCCCCGCGAGCAGGACATTGCTGGACGTCCTGCTCCCGGTTGCCCCGCCGCGGCTCTCCCGTTAGCCTCCAGTTCATGAACCGCACGACCCTGCTCAAGCACCGCTCGATCTCGGTGACGGAGTTCCGTTGCACCGCCGCCCCCGGCGACAAGCCGTTTGCGGAGCAGTTTGACTGCCACTCCGTGTCCTATGTGCGCAAGGGCAGCTTCGGCTGCCAATCCCGCGGGCGGTCGTTCGAATTGGTGACCGGGTCCGTGCTGGTCGGCTTCCCCGGCGACGAATATGTCTGCACCCACGACCACGTTTGCGGCGACGAGTGCCTGTCGTTCTTTCTGGAGCCCGAGCTGGTCGAGACGATCGGCGGCCGGTGCGAGGCGTGGCGGGTCGGCGCGGCGCCGCCTTTACCCGAACTGATGGTGCTCGGCGAATTGGCGCAGGCCGCCGCCGATGGCCGCAGCGACATCGGGCTTGACGAGGTCGGCCATCTCTTCGCCAGCCGCTTTGTCGATGCGGTGTCGGAGCGGACGCGC
>JAGXAF010000262.1 GCA_018971675.1 Bradyrhizobium sp. | reverse complement strand
GATGAACCTGCCTTGATGCGGCGCCAGGCGGCTTATCTTACGCTGGCCATCGCCGAATATTTCCGCGACGAAAATAAGTCCGTGTTGTGCCTGATGGATTCCGTCACGCGCTTTGCGATGGCGCAACGCGAGATCGGCTTGTCGGCAGGGGAGCCGCCGACCGCCAAGGGCTATACCCCGACGGTGTTCACGGAATTGCCGAAACTCCTGGAACGTGCCGGTCCCGGAACCGGCGCAGGCAGCATCACCGGCATCTTTACAGTGCTGGTGGATGGCGACGACCATAACGAGCCGATCGCGGACGCGGTCCGCGGTATCCTGGACGGCCACGTGGTGATGGAGCGATCGATTGCCGAGCGCGGCCGGTTCCCGGCGATCAACATCCTCAAATCAGTGTCCCGGACCATGCCGAAATCGGCTGATCCAGCCTACCTGGCGACGATCAACAAAGGGCGGCAAGTGATGGCGACCTATGCCGACATGGAGGAACTGATCCGGCTCGGGGCCTATCGGGCGGGGTCGAACCCGGAGGTCGATGAGGCGATCCGGCTGCATGAACCGCTGGAGGAGTTTTTGCGCCAGGCCAAGGACGAAGTGGCTAGTTTAGGTGACGGTTACCGTTGTCTCGAGCAAATCCTCGGCAGTTTGGAAACGGAACGCTAACTTTGTCGCGCCATCATGCGCCCGACGCGGTTGAAATGCCGGCGGGGTCCCTTGAGGGAGGCCGGCCACGTCCCGCGTTCAAATTGGGATTTCTGGGGAGTATGAGTCGATGAAATCACGTGAAACGCTCATCCGTCTGAAGAAATTTCAGGTCGATGAGAAGCGCCGGAGGGTGGCCCAGATCGAGGGCATGATCGCCGATTTCCAGCGCATGTCGGTCGACCTCGAGCGCGAAATCCAGACTGAACAGGAGCGCGCCGGGATCAACGACCCCTCGCATTTCGCCTATCCGACCTACGCCAAGGCCGCGATCCAGCGCCGGGAAAACCTGACCCGTTCGGCCGATGAGTTGCGGATCCAGCTCGAAGACGCCAGGAGCCTGCTGGCGGAGGCCTTCGAGGAACTCAAGAAGGTCGAGCTTCTGGACGAGCGCGACCAGGCGCGTGAGCGCGCCGAAGCGAACGCCCGCGAACAGGCCGATCTCGACTCGATCGGACTGATGCGCTCGCGCCTCGGAGCCATCGCCTGACGCTTCCATTCGTCAGCCACCCCGCAACGCATCTACCCGGGCCGCGAGGTCCGGGTTTTTGTTGTGATGTGCACGGACCGGCGGTCACGTGGTTGCCCCGTTCGGTGCGAGGTATGATAGGACAAGCCTGACATACAGCCGCGATCCACTGAAGCGGTCGAGTCTGGCGAAAGGACGCAGAATGCTGACGCCGGCTGAACTGGTCTGGCTGATTGCTGCCGTGGCGAGGGGGGACGAGGCCGCTTTCGAACGGCTTTACGTCGCCACCCGCGCGAAACTGTTCGGCGTGGTGCTTCGTATCTTGCGGCGTCAGGATCTCGCCGAGGAAGTCATCCAGGAGACTTACGTCAGGATCTGGAACAACGCCGGACAGTTCAATCCCGGCCTGTCGTCGCCGATCACGTGGATGGCATCGATTGCCCGAAACCGGGCGATTGATGTTGTGCGCAAGCGCAGCGAAGTCTCGATCGAAGAGGAGCCGGCCGCCATGGATGTGGCCGCCGAAAGTCCGGATCCGCTGGCGCGCCGGGAAATGAGCGACGAGCTGAAACGCTTGCTGGAGTGCATCGGCCGGCTGGAGCCGGACCGACAGAAGCTCGTGCTGCTGGCCTATTACAACGGTTGGAGCCGCGAGCAACTGGCGGCGAAGTTCGAGACGCCGGTGAATACCGTGAAAACCTGGCTGCGCCGCAGCATGATGGATATCCGGGAGTGCCTTGGACTCTAGATGATGGCTTACAGCGAAGACCATATTGCGCTCGCCGCGGAATACGCTCTCGGCACACTTGATGCCGAAGAGCGCGCGCAGGTCGAGGCCATGATGTCCGTGGACAAGGACTTCACGACGGTAGTCACGGCGTGGGAACAGAAGCTCGGAGCGTTGAATCAGATGGTCGGGGTGGTCGAGCCGCGGCCGTTGCTCTGGGAAAATATCAAGGCTGCAATCGGACGTTCGGGCGCGCAGCAGCCATTGGTGCTGCCGAAAGCGCCGCCGCCGGTTTCCGAAATCGCCCGGCCTGCCGTCGTTGCGGACGATTCCAGCATGATTCAGTTCTCCAGGCAGGCGCGGCGCTGGCGCGGTGTCGCGATGGCGACGACGGCGCTTGCAGCCGCGCTCGTCGCGATGGTCACCGTCGGGCTCTATCGACCGGATCTGCTTCCCGCGACGCTTCGTCCCGTGCCCCGAACACAGGTAGTCGAGGTCAAGGCGGCTGCCGCACCTTCGACGCCATCGGCGCAATATGTCGCCGTGCTGCAGAAGGAGGGTGGGGCGCCCGCGTTCATTCTGACGGTCGACGGCGCGACGAAGAATTTCACGGTTCGCAAGGTCGACGCTGATGGCGAGCCCGGCAAGAGTTTTGAACTCTGGCTGATCTCCGACAAGCTGCCGCATCCGCGTTCGCTAGGGGTGATCGGCGCCAGCGACTTCAACGCGGGGACGGTGCTGGCGTCCTACGACGCCGGCACCATCAATGCCGCGACCTATGCGGTGACGGTCGAGCAGGCTGGCGGCTCGCCCGACGGCGTTCCGCATTCGACGCCGGTTTTCACGGGCAAGCTGATCGAGACCGTGCCGCCGCCCGCGGCGCCGCGCTGATGGCCATCCGCAAAAAGAAAACGCCCGTGGGGAGCGGGCGTTTTCACTTGTAGTCAACCTGGGGTAGTGGGGTCTTCTACATACTCACGTGGCGACTTTGGGGGGCTGGTAAAGAGCCGCGTGAATTCACAAAATCAAATCCTCCTCAGCGGACCACGGATGTGTCCGAACTGGTCAGCGTCATGGCCTTGCCGGCCTTCACCACACGCGCCGTCTGGGTGTAGCCATCGTCGGTGCTGCGGGCCGAGATACCGAAACCCGCCACGGCGATACCCGCGACCAGCGCGACCGCCACGATCTTGAGATGGGTCATGCGATCCGCGCTGTAAATCGAATGGTTCATCGACGCCTCCATACGCCTCGCTGTCTCTTACGGATTGGTGTCGGTCTTCCGCGGACAGGTTCAACGTTCCCGTCGAGCAAACGTAGAGATTCGGCTTAGGGTCCGTAAAGGGTCGATCACAAAGCGGTGATAAGACGTGAACCGCCGAGAGTTTGGGGGCGTCGGCCCTCAAAATTTTTCAAATATCATCATTAATTCAGTATCTTGTAGCTAAACCCCCTTCGACCCGTTGCGACCGCTCCCCAAAGCCACCGGCAAATAAATCGTTTGCCTGTGGCGAAAAAGCACGGCGGGAACTGCTTCGCCCGCGCCCTGCGGCGTTAGACGCTCCCGACCGTTTTCAGCCGTGCCCGCGGGTGGATTTCCGCCTGCGACACCACGGTGGTTTGCGAGCGGAACCGTTCCACCAGCGAGCGCACGAACGGCCGGATCCCCGCCGAGGTGACCAGCACCGGCGACTCGCCCTCGCGCGCGGCGCGCTCGAAGGCGTCGCGCACCCCGGTCATGAACTCGGACAGCTTTGACGGTTGCATCGCCAGGCTGCGTTCCTCGCCCTGGCCGATCAGCGATTCCGCGAAAGTCTGCTCCCATTTGGCGGAAAGCGCGATCAGCGGCAGATAGCCGTTGTGCGAGGTGTGCTGCGCGCAGATCTGCCGCGCCAACCGGGCGCGGACGTGTTCCACCATCGTCGCGGGATTGCGCGAGAATGCCAATGCATCGGCGATGCCTTCGAGAATGGTGGAAAGGTCGCGGATCGAGATGCGCTCCGACAGCAATAGCTGCAGCACGCGCTGGATGCCGGATACGGTCACCATGCTCGGCACGATGTCCTTGAGCAATTCGCCCTGTTCCTTCGGCAGATCCTTCAGCAGTTTCTGCACTTCGCCATAGGACAACAGGTCGGACATGTTGTTCTTCAAGAGTTCGGTGAGATGGGTGGAGAGCACGGTGGCGGCATCGACCACGGTGTAGCCCTTGAGCGAGGCTTCTTCCTTCAGGCTGGCATCGACCCATGTCGCCGGCAGTCCGAAGGTCGGCTCCGTGGTGTGAATGCCGGGGACCGCGACCTGGTTGCCGGCGGGATCCATGACCATGAACGAGTTCGGCCAGATGCGCCCGGTGCCAGCGTCCACTTCCTTGATCTTGATGATGTAGGTGTTGGCTTCCAGTTGCACGTTGTCGAGGATGCGCACCGCCGGCATCACAAAACCCATTTCGATCGCGAGCGAGCGGCGCAGCGCCTTGATCTGCTCGGTCAGCCGGTCGGTGCCGTCGGGGCCGTTGACCAGCGGCAGGAGCGCGTAGCCGAGTTCGATCTTGAGGTCGTCGATCTTCAGCGCGGTGGCGATCGGCTCTTCGGCCGCCGCAGCTTTGGCCGCGGCGTCGGCGGGGGCGGCGGCTGCGGTTGCGGCTGCGATCCTGGCGTCGCGCTTGGTCTTGCGGGCGTAAAACGCCAGCGCGGCCGCGCCGCTGCCCAGCGCCAGGAA
>JAGXAF010000261.1 GCA_018971675.1 Bradyrhizobium sp. | reverse complement strand
CTCGAAACACCAGGCGTTGAGGCAGATCGCGACGTCATAGGCGAGCATGTCGTTGCAGGCGAAGGTGAAATCGATAATGCCGGACAGCTTCTCGCCGAGAAAGAACACATTGTCCGGAAACAGATCGGCGTGAATGACCCCGAGCGGCAAATTGTTCGGCCAGACATTGCCTTCGAGAAAGTCGAGCTCCGCGCCGATGAACGCGCGCAGGCCGTGTTGCACCTCGTCGGCGCGCGAGGCAGCCTGTTCGAACAGCGGACGCCAGCCGGAAACCGACAGCGCGTTGACGCGCGACATCGCAAACCCGCGCCCCGCGAGATGCATTTTGGCGAGGGCCTGGCCGACGCCGGCGCAATGCATGGCCGTGGGTTTGCGCGGCCAGATGCCTTCCAGGAAATTGATGATCGCCGCGGGCCGGCCGGCCAGCGTGCTCAGCGTCTCGCCATTCCTGTTCTCGAGCGGCTGCGGGCAATTGATGCCGTGCGAGGCCAGATGCGTCATCAGGCCGAGGAAGAACGGCAGGTCGGCCCGCGCGACGCGTCTTTCGTACAGCGTCAGGATGAAGTACCCCGCGCTGCTATGCAGCAGGAAATTGGAGTTCTCGACGCCTTCGGCGATGCCCTTGTAGGACAATAGTTCGCCGATATCATATTGGCCAAGGAACGCCGCGAGCTCGTCGGCGGCGACGTCGGTATAGACCGCCATCGCGGTTACTCGGCCGCGTCGGGCCGCAGCGAGCGCGGCAACGGAAAGAATTCGTTCTCTTCCGCGGCCGAGACCGTCTCCACATGCAATTCATAGCGTTCGGCGAACGCGCCCATGATCTCTTCGACGATCACTTCCGGCGCGGAGGCGCCCGCGGTGATGCCGAGGCTGCTGATGCCCTCGAACCGCTCCCAGTCAAGATCGCCGGCGCGCTGCGCCAGCACCGCGATCGGGCAGCCCTCGCGTTCGGCGACTTCACGCAGCCGCTGCGAATTCGACGAGTTCGCCGCGCCGACCACGATCAGGGCGTCGACCACCGGCGCCACCTTCTTGACCGCGAGCTGGCGGTTGGTGGTGGCGTAGCAGATGTCTTCCTTGTGCGGTCCCGAGATGTTGGGAAAACGGCCTTTCAGCACCGCGACGATCTCGGCGGTGTCGTCGATCGACAACGTCGTCTGGGTCACGAAGGCGAGGTTGTTCGGATCCTTCGGGGCGAAGGTGGAAGCATCTTCCGCCGTCTCGATCAGGGTCACCGCGCCCGCCGGCAACTGTCCCAGCGTGCCCACCACCTCGGGATGATGGGAATGCCCGATCAGGAGAATTTCGCGGCCGCGCTTGAAATGGATCGCCGCCTCCCGGTGCACCTTGGTGACCAGCGGGCACGTCGCATCGAGCGAGAAGAAATTGCGGGCCTTGGCGTCCGCGGGGACGGATTTGGGAACCCCGTGGGCCGAAAATACCACCGGCGCGGTGGTATTATCCGGGATTTCAGCCAGTTCCTCGACGAAAATGGCGCCCTTGGTCTTCAGGCTGTCGACCACATAGCGGTTGTGGACGATCTCATGGCGCACATAGACCGGGGCGCCATAGAGCGTCAGCGCCCGTTCCACGGTGTCGATGGCCCGCACCACCCCGGCGCAGAAGCCCCGCGGCGAACAAAGCACGATTTTCAGGGCTGGTTTTGCCTGCATAAATACGATCTCGGACCGAATCACCCCTCGCCCCCGCGCCGGGAACGGCGCGTTGCGCTAACGACTTGGGACCGCTTTCGGGCGCTGTCAAGGCCGTTTACCAGACCATTGCGCGGTCAGGCCCGGACGGCTTATATAGGCGCCAATTCCCGTCATCGCTGATGACCCGGCTTCGCCTCCAAAAGAGGTGGGCGAAGCGCAAAGGAGATTCGCCATGAGCAATGCACCGCTGATGCCAAAGGCGACGGCCGTGTGGCTGGTCGACAATACGGCGCTGACCTTCGACCAGGTGGCCGATTTCACCAAAATGCATCCGCTCGAGGTTCGCGCCATCGCCGACGGCGACGCGGCCCAGGGCATCAAGGGCATGGATCCGATTTCGACCGGCCAGCTCTCCCGCGACGAGATCGAAAAGGGCGAAAAGGACCCGAATTACCGACTCAGGCTCGAGGAGAGCAAGGTGACGCTGCCGCCGGCCTCCAAAAAGAAGGGCCCACGCTACACGCCGGTGTCGCGCCGCCATGAGCGGCCGAGCGCGATCCTGTGGCTGGTGCGCAACCACCCCGAATTGAAGGACGCCCAGATCATGCGGCTGGTCGGCACCACCAAGACCACGATCGCCAGCGTGCGCGACCGCACCCATTGGAATGCCTCGACCCTGACCCCGATGGACCCGGTGACGCTCGGCCTGTGCTCGCAGATCGAGCTCGATTTCGAGGTGCAGCGCGCGGCCAAGGAAAAACCGGTCGACACCGCCTATGGCGGCGCGACCCTGCTGCCGGCCTCGGAGACCACCCGCAAGGAACCGGAATTCCAGCCATCGGAAAAGGAGCGCGACGACCTCAATGTCGATGCGGTGTTTGCCAAGCTGAAAAACATCGGCGGCAAGAAGCCCGAGGACGAGTAGGCTCTTCCGCTCGCAACAAATGCAATTCGGCACGCGGCGGCTTATCCCGCCGCGTTTTTGTTTGAAGCACACAGCCTCTCTCCTCGTCATGCCCGGGCTCGTCCAGGCACGTCCCTGGCATCCACGCCTTAACGACGATTCGAAAAGAAAGACGTGGATGGCCGGGACATAGGCGAGCGGAAGCGACGCCGTCCTTCAGACGGCTATGCCCAGCCATGACGAAGAAGACTCAACCGCATCTACATCCGTCATGTCGGACTTGATCCGGCCACCCGCATCTTGATTCGCCGGCGGTCGCGTAAAGACCGATGACGACATCGTCCCGAATCAGGGCCGCCCATCGCACCGGTTTACATAGCAGAGGCGCCCACGGCATCGGCGCGGGATAGAGCTGGACTGTCGCTGCCGATCACACGCATCCGGCGGATCTCCGTGATGTAAGCCAGGATCAGGGAAACCCAGACGATGCCGTAGAGCAACATAAAGCAGCTTGAGTAGATGCCGAGCAGATCAAGCAGCATGCCGAAGAGAATCGGCAGCAGGAAACCGCCGAGGCCACCCGCAAGGCCGACAATGCCCGACACCGGCCCCATGTCGGCCGGAAAATCATCGCTGATATATTTGAAGGTCGATGCCATGCCGCAGGCCAAGGCGACGCCGAGCACGAACAGCAGCATCGCAAAGCTCCAGGCGGGCAAACCCAGATGGAATGCCGCCGGCCCGTGGATGGTCTGAACCACGAAGTCGGTCTGCGGGTAGGATAGCAGGAACAGGCAGATCCAGGCGACCCACAGCACCCACCAGGTGACGTTGTGTGCCCCGAACCGATCGGAAAGATATCCACCCAATGCGCGCAGCACACCCGCCGGCAGCGAGAAACTGGCCGCCATCAGCGCCGCCTGATCGATCGGGAAATGATACTCATTGACGAAATATTGCGGCATCCAGATAGATATCGCCGTAAACCCGCCGAACACGAGCGAGTAATACTGGCAATATTTCCAGACACGGGGGTCGCGCAGAACCGCGAGTTGTTGGCGGATCGGCACGGCGTTGCCCGACCGTCCCGGGTCCGGGGCTGACAGTAGCCAGAACAACGCCGCGGTGATCAGCAGGGCGACGGCATAGACCCGGGGCACGCTCTGCCACCCGTACGCGGCCACCAACGGCGGCGCCACGAACATATTGATGGCGGCCCCGGTCGTGCCGGCGCCGAATACTCCCATCGCGAGACCCTTCTTCTCCTTTGGGAAAAACCGCGAGGTATAGGGCGTGCCGACTGCAAACGAGGCGCCGACCAGCCCCAGTGCCAGCCCCAGCAGCAGGAACTGCCAAAGTTCGGTCGCGTAGGACGACAACCAGAGCGGCACGGCACACGCGACCAGCAGGATGAACATGACGATGCGGCCGCCAAACCGGTCCGTCCAGATGCCCAGCGGCAGGCGAAACAGCGCACCGGTCAGCACCGGCGTGGCGGTCAGCAGGCCGAATTCCGAAGCGTTGAGTCCGAGCTCCTTGCGGATCGGGATGCCGGTAACTCCGAACATCAGCCAAGCCGCGAAGCAGACCGCAAAGGCGAGCGTGCTGACCAGCAGCACACGCATCGCAAGGCCAGAAGGAATGGGAGTGATCGTGTCCATGTTCGGGCTTCCCTGTCTTGAAGGGACGAAATCGGCTTCGAATCATACCAGCGGATCGAGCGAAAAATGGCAAACGCCACTGCGGGCCTGGGCGGTCCCGACCGCGACCAAGCATGCCAAGCCGCATCATGCTTGACAAGGCGCGCGAGAATGTCTCGCGCGTCGGCTCATTGTGTAGACGATCCGCTATTCGCGACCGCACCCCAAGCTGATGCCAAGCGGGCCACCCTGACTTAATAAATTGGCAGCCCGTTACGGCGTGTTCGGATGGTTCAGCATGTATTCGCCGAGATTGCGCTGGGCGCGGTCGGCGCGGGCTTCGGCGTTCAGGCGCTGGACGTCGCGATCCTTGCGGCAGGCGATATATTCCGGCGAGCCTTGCTTGACATTGTTGGCGC
>JAGXAF010000260.1 GCA_018971675.1 Bradyrhizobium sp. | reverse complement strand
ATTTTCCTGACAGCCGCTGGTACAAGGACGCCTATAATCTTGTAAAGTCGGGCGGTCTCGAGCCGAGCGAGAATCAGGGGTCCTGGATCAGCCGGGCCTTCAAGAAGGTAGGCCTCGGCTAGGAACTTTTCCGGCATGCTGGCGCGTCTATCGATCCGTGACATTGTCCTGATCGAACGGCTCGATATCGAGTTTTCCCGAGGCCTCGCCGTTTTGACCGGCGAAACCGGCGCAGGCAAATCCATCCTCCTCGACGCGTTCGGGCTGGCGCTGGGCGGCCGCGGCGATGCCGGCCTGGTGCGCCACGGTGCGGAGCAGGGTCAGGTCACTGCGACGTTCGACGTGCCGAAAGGGCATCCGGCCGCGGCGATCCTCGCTGACAACGGGCTCGACGACGCGAGTTCTGAAGATTCTTGCGAGATGATCCTGCGCAGGGTTCAACTCGCCGATGGCCGCACCCGCGCGTTCATCAACGACCAGGCCATCAGCGTGCAGACTCTCAAGGCGGTCGGCTCCGCGCTGGTCGAAATCCACGGCCAGCATGACGAGCGCGCGCTGGTGGATGCCGCCACCCATCGCCGGCTGCTCGACGCGTTCGCCGGACTTGAGAAGGACGTCGCTGCGCTGGAGACGCTGTGGGAAGCGCGTCGCGCGGCCAACACACTCCTTGACGAGCATCGCGCGGCGGTGGAACGGGCCGCCCGCGAGGCCGACTATCTGCGCCACGCCGCCGATGAATTGAAGGCGTTGGCGCCGAAAGACGGTGAAGAGACGACGCTGGCCGCGCGGCGTACCATGATGATGCAGGGCGAGAAGATCGCGGCCGATCTGCGCGAGGCACAGGACGCGGTCAGCGGCAACCATTCGCCGGTTGCGGCCCTGTCGGCGGCGGTGCGAAGGCTCGAGCGGCGGGCGGGAAATTCGCCGGCCCTGGTTGAACCGGCGGTGAAGGCGATCGATGCCGCCATCAATGCGCTGGAGGAGGCCGACCAGCATCTCACCGCAGCGCTGATCGCCGCTGACTTCGACCCGGGTGAACTCGAGCGGATCGAGGAGCGGCTGTTTGCGCTGCGCGCGGCGTCGCGCAAATACGCCACTCCGGTCGACGGGCTTGCGGCGCTGGCCGCGAAATACAGGGCGGACGTGGCGCTGATCGACGCCGGGGCCGATCAGTTGAAGAAGCTCGAACTGCAGGCGGCCGAAGCCGACAGGCATTTCAGCGCGGCAGCAACCAGGCTCTCGGCGGCGCGCAGCAAGTCGGCCGAGAAACTCGACAAGGCCGTCAACGCCGAGCTTGCGCCATTGAAGCTCGAGCGTGCGAAATTCACGACGCAAGTTGAATCGGATCCCGCCGCGCCCGGTCCGCAGGGTTTTGATCGCGTCGAGTTCTGGGTTCAGACCAATCCGGGCACCAGGCCGGGCCCGTTGATGAAGGTGGCCTCCGGTGGTGAGTTGTCGCGGTTCCTGCTCGCGCTCAAGGTCGTTTTGTCCGACCGCGGTTCGGCGCCCACGCTGGTGTTCGACGAGATCGATACCGGCGTTGGCGGTGCGGTGGCGGACGCGATCGGCGCCCGGCTGGCGCGGCTGGCCGGCAAGGTGCAAGTGATGGCGGTGACCCACGCACCACAGGTCGCGGCGCGCGCCAGCCAGCATCTGCTGATTTCCAAGGACGCGCTCGACAAGGGCAAGCGCGTCGCCACCCGCGTCAACGCACTCGCCGCCGATCACCGCCGCGAGGAAATTGCCCGCATGCTGGCCGGCGCCGAGATCACCGCCGAAGCGAGGGCCGCGGCCGAGCGTCTGCTGAAGTCGGCAACGGCGTGATTTTTGGATGCCATCCGGGTTCGCACGTTGCGAATGACGAATTATACTCTTCCGCATGGCCGCAAAATCAAAAGTAAAATCCTCCATTGATGTTGCAGAGCTCACCAAGGCACAGGCCAAGGTCGAGTTGATGCGACTGGCGCTTGAGCTGGAAGGGCACGACAAGCGCTATTATCAGGACGATGCGCCGAGCATCACAGACGCCGAGTACGACGCACTGCGCCAGCGCTTCAACGCCATCGAGAAGAGATTTCCGGAATTTGTCAGCTCCGATTCGCCGTCGCAGAAAGTTGGCGCGGCGCCGTCCGGGCGGTTCAGGAAGGTTCGACATGCGGTGCCGATGCTGTCGCTCGACAACGCCTTTGCCGAGCAGGACGTGCTGGATTTCGTTGGCCGCATCGAGCGCTTTCTGAAGCTTTCCGACGGCAAGATTGCGTTCAGCGCCGAACCGAAGATCGATGGGCTGTCGATGTCGCTGCGCTATGAGGGCGGCGAGCTTGTCACCGCCGCGACGCGTGGCGACGGCGCCGAGGGTGAGGACGTCACCGCCAATATCCGCACGCTCGAGGATGTGCCGAAAAAGCTGAAGGGCCGCAATGTGCCCGGGATTTGCGAGGTGCGCGGCGAAGTCTATATGACCAAGAAGGCCTTCCTGGCGCTCAATGAGCGGCAGAGGGCGACTGGCGACACCATCTTCGCCAACCCGCGCAATTCCGCGGCAGGATCGTTGCGCCAGAAGGATCCGTCGATTACCGCCTCGCGCCCGCTCGGCTTCTTCGCCTATGCCTGGGGCGAGATGAGCGACATGCCGGAGGATACGCAGTCGCATATGATCGCCTGGTTCGAGCATTGCGGATTCAAGACCAACCCGATGACCAGGATCTGCCACTCGGTCGAGCAACTGCTCGCGTTTCACCGCAAGATCGAGGAACAGCGCGCCCGGCTCGACTACGATATCGACGGCGTCGTCTACAAGGTCGACCGCATCGATTGGCAGGAACGTCTGGGATTTGTCTCGCGCACCCCGCGCTGGGGCATTGCGCACAAATTCCCGGCGGAACGCGCCATGACCGTGCTGCGCGATATCGAAATTCAAGTGGGTCGCACCGGCTCGTTCACGCCGGTCGGCAAGCTCGAGCCGGTCGGCGTCGGTGGCGTCATTGTGCAGAACGTCACGCTGCATAACGAGGATTATATCCGCGGCATCGGCAACAAGGGCGAGGAACTGCGCGGAGGACGCGACATCCGCATCGGCGACACGGTGGTGATCCAGCGCGCCGGCGACGTCATCCCGCAAGTGGTCGACGTCTTGATCGACAAGCGGCCGAAGGATGCGAAGGAATTTCACTTCCCGAAGAAATGTCCGTGCCCGCTGCATACCGACGTGGTGCGTGAGGAAACCGCAACCGGCGAGGAGGGCTCGCGGGCGCGCTGCACCGGCGAATTCGCCTGTCCGTTCCAGAAGATCGAGCACCTGAAGCTGTTCGTTTCGCGGCGCGCCTTCGACATCGACGGTCTCGGCGAGAAGCAGTTGCAATACTTCTTCGATGAGGAATGGGTGCGGGAGCCTGCCGACATCTTCACGCTGCAAAAGCGCAACAACAAACTGAAACTCGAGGAGATCGAAGGCTATGGCGAAACCTCGGTGCGCAATCTTTTTGCCGCGATCGAGGAGCGGCGAAAGATTCCGCTGGAGCGTTTCATCTATGCGCTTGGCATGCGCCACGTCGGCGAGACCACGGCGCAGGCGCTGGCGCGCGGCTACGGCTCATGGGACGCTTTTCACGAGGCCTGCCTGAAGGTCGCGAAGGGCGACGAGGAGGCGAGCGCCGAGATGGATGCGTTGGATCAGATCGGCGACACCGTGATCCAGAGCATCAAGGCTTATTTCGGCGAGAGCCATAACCGCGGGATTGTCGAGCGGCTGAAGAAAGAGATTGAAGTCCTCGACGCCGAAAAGCCGAAGAGCAATTCGGCGGTCGCCGGCAAGACCATCGTCTTCACGGGTTCGCTGGAAAAGATGACCCGCGACGAGGCCAAGGCGATGGCCGAACGCCTGGGGGCCAAGGCGGCGGGCTCGGTGTCGAAGAAGACGGATTACGTTGTCGCCGGACCCGGCGCCGGCTCAAAGCTCGCGGAAGCCAGGAAGCACGGGGTAACGGTGCTGACCGAGGACGAGTGGCTGAAGCTGGTAGGAGAGTGAGGGCGCTCATCGCGCGCAATGCCGGTTCCCGGTTTTTCGTCGCAGTTCCATGGAACGTCGCAGTGGCGGGCTCGTTGACGTGCCACTTGACCACCATGGAGGTACAGATGAGACGTGTGATCGTTACCGCTGCTGCTCTCCTGCTCGGTGCCAGCACCGCTGCATTCGCCGCCGAGACCGGCGGCGCTTCGCGAATGTCGCCCGGTCAGGGGATGCAGAATTCCACCTCGCCCACCAACAAAGGCGCATCGGAATATAGTCCTGGCGACCGGATGAAGGACAAGGGAACCGTTGGCAAATCGAAAGGTGCTTCGGAATATTCTCCGGGCGACCGGATGAACGATCAGCGCAAGCGGTACTAGAGCTCCGATTCCGAAGTTCGCAAACTATCGCGGCGGCCTTTGATGCGAACTTCGGAATCAAAGGAGCTCTAGCAACTTATTGATTCTAGTGCGGCTTTGAATTTGAAGTTCCTATGAAGAACTTGCAGCTACACTGATAGGAACTTCAAATTCGCCGCACTAGCTTCACGCGAACTGGGTCCCGCTTCGCTTGAATACGCTCCAACCGAAATAGCGCCGTGAGCGGACAGGCGCC
>JAGXAF010000259.1 GCA_018971675.1 Bradyrhizobium sp. | reverse complement strand
CGCCAAAATCGAAGAGGGCGCAGGAAATGCCGGGCGCTCGATGCACCCGCAGCCGCGCGTGGTGTGTAGAAAGCACGCGCGTTAGTCACCACAGGTCCACCGAAATCATCCGGCATTTCCTGCGCAATGGTTTTAACGGTTTCCTTCGAGCTCTCCGCGGTGACCGGGCTTTTTTGTCACCGTCATCGGCGTGATGCCAAGAAAAACTCAAGACATCATCGCCAACTTGACGCCAGCGTCGGGGCGTCCGGACCACACGACTTCGCCGTCCGCAGCCTCGCCGTTCGTCCACGCGCATGAGCACGTGACGACGTGGTCTGCGTCCACCGCATCCCGCACCCAACGTTCGTGACGATCATGACACGTCCCTCTTTGGGGGTGCGAGACGTCCAACAAAGGCAACTGATTTGGCTCAAAAGAAAAGTACGAAATTTTTCGCCGCAGGTCTGGACGGTGCAAATCAGACTGAATTCGTTCCCGAAATTCGTCCCTGCGCGCATGAGGTTGCATTGGATTTAAACTCTCGCTTGCTGCAGAAACGCTCAAACGCGCGCCAGAAGATCCCCGGGCTTGTGAAACTCATCTCGTGTTAGGCCTGAAGCTGGACGCGAGTGGATGGGAAACGCTCTACCGTGCTTTAAACGATGAACGGTTGGCGCCGGCCAGATCGTCGGTGCTTCGCGATGAAGCCGAAACTCATATCTACTAGCATGCGTCCAGAAGGCGCGTGACCATCAGCCAGACGAGAGGGCAGCTTCATGAACTGATCCGTGCCGGAATTTGCTCCACTTCGCGTGCAATTGGAACATCTCCCCGGCAACGCTGTTGTGTCGTTAGCGCGATTCAGACGCGCGTCTGGTTTCTCCCTGATCAGGTAACCGGGACGCTTTCATCCGCGAGGCGGCCCCGTCTGATCCTGCCTTCCATGTTCGTCGTTGGAGAGTAACAATGTTCATCGCTATGAACCGCTTTCGAGTTATAAAAGGGCACGAAGAAGCCTTCGAGCAGGTCTGGCTTCCGCGCGACAGCCTCCTCCAAAGGGTTCCGGGGTTTGTGGAATTTCACCTTCTCAAGGGCCCGGAAGCTGACGGCCACACGCTTTACTCCTCCCACACCGTGTGGGAGAGCCGCGCCACTTTTGAAGCATGGAGACGATCCGATTCGTTCCGTACAGCGCATAGTAAGGCAGGGGACTTCAAACCGCTGTATCTCGGCCCCCCGCAATTCGAGGCTTTCGAGGTGCTTCAGACGGTGAAGCCAACCGAGGACGGTGGCGGCCTGATCGTGGAAAATGCAAAAGGGCGTTCCCGGGTGGAGTTTCGTTCCGATATGATGAGTTCTGAAAGCCCGAACCCCGCCTGATATACCACCGGATTGGAACGGCTGTTCGGTCGGCCCGTTCTATCCTCGGCACAAGAGGACCAACATGCAGCGCATCGGTATTGGCCAAGGCATTATTCTGGCGGCTCTTGTAGCGCTGCTGATTGGCACGGGTATTTTGGCCATATCGGATTGGACGGCCACCAGCAACGTCGTGATCAGCGGGCAAGGCTGGCTTGCCATTAGCCTCGGAACGTTCTTCTCCCTGATCGTTGGCTGCGGCCTCATGGCTCTCGTGTTCTACAGCAGCCGCCATGGCTACGACGAAGCCGTAGATGAATTCAGGGATAGTCGCAGCCGGGAACAAGCAAAGTGGATGGCAGAGCGCGAAAAAAAGAGCCTCGGCTCTCGCCGGGAGCCTTGATGCTGCCAAAGGTACGTCCGCCGGTCGAAGGACATATGCCTGACAACATACGCATTTCGCGAGATGTCCCCGATCTTGTTGCATTTGCGGTCACGTTCGGTTGTGGGCAGTGAACCGCCTCCGGTTTGCCGGAGGCTCCAACGCCTGACCCGATAGTTCGGGATCCGCCAGCGAGCAACCGTCGCACTGAGCGGCGGTGACATCGATTGCGCCCGAGGCCGCATTTTTCCAGGACAGGTGCCCTCGGCGTGCATTCCCCGGTTGGGCAGATGATGGTAGGACAGCCCGGCCCTCAGGCGCTGCCCACCCGTTTCCCAATACCGTCTGCCAATTTTGTCTCCCAATCCTGGCTCTTGTTCCGCCGCGATGAAAAACGACCAGATTCTCAGCCAGATCACCGAATTCTGCCGAAGCGCGGATATGGCGGAATCGACCTTTGGCCGCCGCGCGGTCAATGACGGCAAGCTGGTGCACCGCTTACGCGAGGGCAAGCGCATCACCATCGATACGCTGGACCGCATCCAGGCCTATATCGCGGCCTCGACGCCGGGCGGGGTCGTGCCGCCGCGCCATCTCGAAGTGGTCCCGGAAAAGCGCGACCCGCGCGGCAATTTCCGGTTCTTCGAGAACCGGCAGAAGTACCTGCTGTTCGTCCATACCTGCAGCGAGAAGCGGGTGATCGCGGAACGGGTGGCGCTGGAGCTCTCCAGCATCCATCCCCGTCCTCCGGCATTGCGGGTGTTCGACGCCGGCTGCGGCGACGGCACCGTGCTGGCGCGGGTGATGCGGTCGATGCACGGCCGCTTTCCCCACATGCCGCTCTATATCGCCGGCAAGGAGCTCAGCCTGGAGGATGTCCGGCTGACGCTCGACAAGGTGCCGGACCGGCTGTTCGAGCATCCGGCTACCGTCTTTGTATTGACCAACATGTATTACGCCGAGGCGCCGTGGCTGACGCCGGCATCGCCCGCGGCCGCTGCCGGCATGATCTGGCACGAGGTCGCGTTGCGGGGGGCCTCCTCAGGTGAATTCGAGGCCCAGATCGCCCAACTCGGCCCGTTTCTGGAAAAGAACTGGAGGGCCAGTGTGAGCCCGCGCTCGGGCATGCCGGTCTATGAGCGGCCGGTGGTGATCGTGCTGTACCGGGAGGACCACCGTTTCCTGCTTGATTCGACCATCCCGCGGGCCGGGCGCTCCGAGGCCAATTTCGACCTCATCATTGCCTCCCAGCCTTACCGGGCCAAATCCTCGGTCAACTTCCGCGTCAGACGAATCATCGCACCGCTGGCACGGGCGCTGCGCCCAGGGGGCCGCTTGATCGGAATCCACTCCCACGGGCAGGATCCCGGCCTTGAAATGATCCAGGCGGTATGGCCGGGAGAAAATCCTTTCGCGGTGAGCCGCCATGAGCTATTGCGCGCGGTGAAATACGAGCTGGGATCAGCCGGGCGGGACCTTAATTTTAATGCCTACGCCGATAACCGTTCGATCTTCCGCTATGATATGGAGGCGTTGCCCAACGAGGTCACCGGCTCGATCGGAACCTCGACGGCCTTTGCAGCCTGGAACGCGGCGGTGTATGTCGCCCAGATCGAAGACGACCGGTTGACGGAAATGGCCCAGGGCAGCGGTGCCCTGGATGCCGCCAGGGAGGTTTTGCGCAAGCATAACGGGCTCTGGTTCTACGACGAATCCTACGTCATCTCGCGCCGTCGCGACTGACAATTCAGGAACACAAGACAGGGACCGCCGAGGTCCGGCGGAAAAGGGGTTGGTTGATGCGCGAGTCTTACCTGTTCACCAGTGAGTCGGTTTCGGAAGGGCATCCGGACAAGGTCTCGGACCAGATCTCGGATGCGATCCTCGATGCGTTCCTGGCCAAGGATGTCGAACTCGGCATCGCCGACAACAGCGCGGTCAACACGCGGCTCGGCTGCGAGACGCTGTGCACCACCAACAAGATCGTGATCGCCGGTGAAGGCCGCGGGCAATTGTTCCGCACCATTCACGGCGTCTCGGTGGTCGACCGCGAACTGATCAGCGAGATCGCCCGCGGCGTGGTCAAGGATATCGGCTACGACCAGAACGGCTTTTCCTATCACGGCGCCGACGTCGAGGTGCTGCTGCACGGCCAGTCGCCCGACATCGCCATGGGCGTCGATGCCAAGAAAAAGAAGAACGGCGAGGAAGAGGGCGCCGGCGATCAGGGCATGATGTTCGGTTATGCCTGCAATGAAAGCGAAGTGTACGAGAAGGGCTCCTACATGCCGGCGCCGATCTACTTCGCGCACAAGATCCTGAAGGTGCTGGCGGAGAAGCGCCGCAACGGCCAGCTTGCGGATCTGCAGCCCGACTCCAAAAGCCAGGTTACGGTGCGCTATGTCGACGGCAAGCCGACCGGTTGCACCAAGGTCGTGGTCTCGACCCAGCACAACGAGAAGAGCCGGAACGGCAAGAAGTATTCGCCCGGCCTGATCAAGGAGATGATCTCGACCGCGGTCGAATCCGCGCTGCCGAAGGGCTGGATGCCGCAGAAGAATTCCGACTTCCTGGTCAACCCCACGGGCAATTTCGTGGTCGGCGGTCCGGACGGCGATTGCGGACTCACCGGGCGCAAGATCATCGTCGACACCTATGGCGGCTACGCCCCGCATGGCGGCGGCGCCTTCTCCGGCAAGGATCCGACCAAAGTCGATCGTTCGGCCGCCTATGCCGCGCGCTATCTCGCCAAGAATGTGGTGGCGGCCGGCCTCGCCGAACGCTGCACCATTCAGGTTGCCTACGCGATCGGCGTTGCCGATCCGATGTCGGTGCTGGTCGATACCCACGGCACCGGCAAGGTCGACGAGAAGAAACTCGAGAAGGTGCTGCCGCAGCTGTT
>JAGXAF010000258.1 GCA_018971675.1 Bradyrhizobium sp. | reverse complement strand
GGCTCTCGGCGCTGCGGCACCTGTTCCGGTTCCTGCTCAACGAACGGATTCGCAGCGATGACCCCGCCGCTATCCTGTCCGGTCCGAAGCGCGGCCGCGGCCTGCCCAAGGTGCTGTCGATCGCGGACGTCGACCGGTTGCTGGTGCGCGCGAAGGAACTTTCGGCGGCGCCGGAAGCCTCGCCGCTGCGGCGGTTGCGCGGCGTGCGGCTCTATTGCCTGCTCGAAGTGCTCTACGCCACCGGGCTGCGCGTGTCGGAACTCGTGACGCTGCCCCGGTCGGCATCGCGCCGCGAGGCCCGAATGATCGTGGTGCGCGGCAAAGGCAACAAGGAGCGACTGGTGCCGCTGAACGAGGCATCGCGGCAAGCGATGGCCGATTACCTCGCGGCCATGGAATCGATCAAGCCTGAAAAGAAGCGCACGACGGCGTCGAAATGGCTGTTTCCGTCATTCGGCGAAAGCGGACATCTGACCCGGCAGCATTTCGCCTGCGAGTTGAAGGAGCTTGCGGCGGCGGCCGGCATCGCGCCGCGGCGGGTCAGCCCGCATGTGCTGCGTCATGCCTTCGCCAGCCATTTGCTGCACAACGGCGCCGATCTGCGGATCGTGCAGACCCTGCTAGGCCATACCGATATCTCGACCACCCAGATCTATACCCATGTCGTCGAGGAGCGCCTGAAGAGCCTGGTGCGCGACCTGCATCCGCTGGCGGAGGAATAGCTTCACCTTGACTTCCGCCGCTTCCTGCCGTGAAAGAGCGGCTTCCCGCCACGCGACGCGCGTTCGCGCGCGACCCGTAAAACGGTTCGTTCAAGCCTCCCTCGTAATCTTCCATAAGTAATTGAATATGTTTGATTTATCTGCACTCACGGAACCCGCTTCGCCCGCGATCGCCTTCGTCCTTATATTGGCTTGATGCCGGATCCCATGCGCTCCTATCTGGATTTCGAAAAGCCCATCGCCGAACTCGACTCCAAGGTCGATGAATTGCGCGCACTGGCTGCAACCGGCAGCGACATCGGCGAGGAGATCGAGCGGATCGAGGAAAAGGCGGCGCAGGCGCTGAACGATCTCTACGCCGGTCTGACGCCATGGCAGAAGACGCTGGTCGCGCGCCACCCGCAGCGGCCGCACTTGAGCGATTTCATCAGTGCGCTGATCACCGAATTCACGCCGCTGGCCGGCGACCGCAAATTCGCCGAGGACGAGGCGCTGATCGGCGGCTTTGGGCGTTTTCGCGGCGAGAGCATTTGCGTGATCGGCCAGGAAAAGGGCGCCAGCACCGAATCCCGCATCAAGCATAATTTCGGCATGGCGCGCCCGGAGGGCTATCGCAAGGCGGTGCGCCTGATGGAGATGGCGGATCGGTTCGGCATCCCGGTGCTGTCGATGGTCGACTCCGCCGGCGCCTATCCCGGCGTCGGCGCCGAGGAGCGCGGCCAGGCCGAGGCGATCGCGCGCTCCACCGATGCCTGCCTGTCGCTGGGCGTGCCCAACGTCGCGATCATCACCGGCGAGGGCATGTCGGGCGGCGCCATCGCCATCACCACGGCCAACCGCGTGCTGATGTTCGAGCACGCGATTTACAGCGTGATCTCACCGGAGGCGGCATCGTCGATCCTGTGGCGCGACGGGACCAAGGCCCAGGAAGCCGCCAACAGCATGAAGATCACCGCTCAGGACATGCTGCGGTTCGGCGTGATCGATCTGGTCCTGAAGGAGCCGGTGGGCGGAGCACACCGCGACGCGCAAGCCATGATCGCGGCGACCGGCGAGGCCATCGCGGCCGCTTTCGCCGATCTGAGCAACCTTTCGCCGGACATGATTCGTCAGCAGCGACGCCAGAAATTCCTCGAAATAGGGCGCAAACTGGGCTAGGGCCTTTTCCGTTCCGATAGAATCGTAACGGGGCTCTAGATTCTTGTTTTGACGCGTTTTCTTTACGCGAACCGGTATCCACCCCCGGATCAAGTCCGAGGGCATGCTTCGCTCGAAAACGCTCTAGCCGCACAGTGCCACGATACCGCCCGGCCATGTGCGGCGCAGTCGACCAGGTTTTCGGAACAATCAGGGATTTTGGCCCCAATTAGGCCCCGAGCGCGATATTTAACTTCTGTTGACTATGCTCCTGATGGACCCTGGCGCGACGGCCCGATCGGCTTGCGAGCAGGGGAACCAAAGGATAAGATTTTAGCCAATGGCTTCAGGGCACGTAGGCTGTACAGGGGTTGCCGACTTGCCCGCCGGGTGTGGAGCTTTTCATTGATTTGCCGCTCGTTGATTCGCGCGCTCGTCGCATCTGCCGCGCTGACGGCCGGTGTGCTGCTGGCCGGCTGCAACAGCGACGAAATCTCGCTCGCCTCCAACGCCAAGGCCAATCAGCCGGTCTCGCCCAAACTCATCGCCGCGATGAACGAAAAGGATATGGATCTGAATTCGCCGATCCTGATCCGGCTGTTCAAGGAAGAGGCTGAACTCGAGGTCTGGAAGCAGAACCGTTCCGGCCGCTTTGCCCTACTCAAGACCTATCCGATCTGCCGCTGGTCGGGCGACCTCGGACCCAAGGTCCGTGAAGGCGACCGCCAGGCGCCGGAAGGCTTCTATTCGATCACGCCGGCGCAGATGAACCCGCAATCGGCCTATTATCTGTCGTTCAATACGGGTTTTCCCAACGCCTTCGACCGCGCGCTCGGACGGACCGGTTCGGAACTCATGGTGCATGGCGACTGCTCGTCGCGCGGCTGCTATGCCATGACCGACGAACAGATCGCCGAAATCTATGCGCTGGGGCGCGAGTCGTTCTTTGGCGGCCAGCGCGCTTTTCAGTTCCAGGCCTATCCCTTCCATATGACGCCGGTGAACATGGCCAGGCATCGCAACAACCCGAACATGCCGTTCTGGCGCATGATCAAGGAAGGCAACGATCATTTCGAAGTGACGAAGCAGGAACCGAAGGTCGATTTCTGCGAGAAGAAATATGTTTTCGACGCGGCGAAGGCGCCCGATGCGACCCGCGATCCTGTATTCGATGCCTCGGCCAAATGCCCGGCCTACGTGATTCCGGATGAAATCGCCGAGGCGGTGCGCAAGAAGGAGCAGGAAGACGACGCCGAAATGGCGCGCCTGGTGGCCAAGGGCACGCCGATGGCCAAGCTCAATACCGGCATCGACGGCGGCATGAACAAGATATTCGCCGCGGCATTGCCCAACGGCGACACCGGACTGTCGGACGGCGGCCATGGCCAGGGCCTGTCGCTGATCCATGAGCGCCTGCCAGGAACGATCCCGATCGCGCATGTCAACCCGCCGCATACGCCGGTCAGCGATGAACCTGTTGCCACCGCTGCACCTGCGAGCGCGCCCGCGCCGACCAACCAGCCGTCCACCCAAGTCGCTTCCGCTACCCCGGCTGCAGCCTCTGAGGGTTTCTTCTCGAGCTTCGCCCGCAAGGTCGGCTTCGGCAGTGCCGACACCACCGCGAGCACACCACCGACACCGGCGCCCGTGAAACCGAAAGCCCAAACCAAGCACGGCGCCACCACCCATCCGCAGGTGTCGGCCGCCAAACCGGCGAAGCCCGAAAGCAAGCACGAAACCCGGCAGGCCGCCAAACCCGCGCTGAAGCCATCGCTGGAAGCGCGGAACAAACCCGCCGCACACGCTCCGGCCACTGCTCAGGGATCGGTGGTCGCGGGGGCCCAGCCGGTCGTGCCGGCCAATTCATTCGACAGCCGCTTCGGGTCGACGCAGTAGGCACCGGCTGCCGCGAACGCGCGCCTCCGCCGGACGCCGCGCCCATCCCATCAAGTTTTCAACTATCTTTGACTCAGGCTGCCAGATGACGTCAGCGCGTCATCCGGCCAGGCTCACGCATATTTGCCGTGGCAGTGCTTGTACTTCTTGCCGGAGCCGCACGGGCAATCCTCGTTGCGGCCGACCTTGCCCCAGGTTGCCGGATTTTTGGGATCGCGGTCAGCGCCGGCGGTCGGCACCAATGAGGCGCTGGCAAAGGCCATTTCATCCTCGCCGGTGTTCGGATCGAATTTGTGCGCCTCCATCGCCGGCAATACCGGCTGCTGCTCTTCCGGCGGCACGATCTCGACGCGCATCAATTGCGCGGTCACCGCCTCGCGCAGATGGGCGATCATCGCCTCGAAAAGGCTGAACGCCTCGGACTTGTACTCCTGCAACGGATCGCGTTGCCCGTAACCGCGCAACCCGATCACCTGGCGCAAATGATCGAGCATGATCAGATGCTCGCGCCAGAGATGGTCCAGCGTCTGCAGCAGGATGGTCTTCTCGACGTAGCGCATCACGTCGGGACCCCATTGCGCCACCTTGGCGGCCATATGCTCGTCGACGCGCTGCTCGATACGCGTCAGCAATTCCTCGTCGGCGATGCCCTCTTCCTTCGCCCATTCATCGACCGGCAGGTCGATGTCGAGCACGCGCTTCAATTCTTCCCTGAGGCCGGCGACGTCCCACTGCTCGGCATAAGCGTGTTCGGGCACGTGCTTGGTGACGACGTCCTCGACAAAGGCGCGGCGCATGTCGGCGACGGTCTCGGCGACGCTTTCGTCCTTCATCAGGTCGACGCGCTGGTCGAAGATCACCTTGCGCTGGTCGTTCTGGACGTC
>JAGXAF010000257.1 GCA_018971675.1 Bradyrhizobium sp. | reverse complement strand
CGATCGCTCAACACCTGCCGCAATAAGGCTGCAAGCGTGCTAAAGGGCCGCCAAGTCGACATGGGCATCGGCCGACACGCCCGCGCGGACGCATGCCGAGCGGTCGAACATCCAGGCCGGAACTTCAAGCCAACGGTCACTATCCAAACCGCTCAGGCTGCAGCGAAATATAATGCAGTCCGATTTGTCGATCGCCTCATGAACGCCGACCTGAAGCCCGAACGTAAGCGGTGTCCCGGGGTCACCTTCCCGAACATGTCCTGACCTGCGAGTCTGGCGGCTCTGATAACCGTTAGGCTTAGAATGGACACAGTGGATAATGCTATCACTAAGCCGGTTCATCGGCTCGAGGTGTTCACCGGTGCGGGTCGTCGGCGAACGTGGAGCGACGAGGACAAGGCGCGGATTGTCGCTGAAATTGTTGCGAGCGGCGAATCTGTTTCTGCCGTAGCCCGACGACACGGGCTGTCGCCGCAGCAGTTGTTTGGCTGGCGTCGGGAATTGCAAGCGTCCCGGACTGCGCTTTCGCATGTTGACGAACCGCAGTTCGTTCCGGCGGTCCTTGACGTGACACCTTCTTCTCCCTCCGTCCATCGTCAAAGCAAACTGCGGCGGCGCCAGGTTGAGCCGGGTGCGGGACTGATCGTGGTCGAGATCGATGGCGTGACGGTTCGAGTTGGTCGCGGTGCGGATGCAAAGACCGTGACAGCGGTGTTGCGAGCATTGAAAGCCGGCGCATGATAGGCCCGACCGGCGCGGTGCGGGTGATGGTGGCGACCAAGCCTGTTGACTTCCGCAAGGGCGCCGATGGACTGGCGGCGCTGGTGCGCGAGAGCCTGGCGGCGGATCCGTTCTCGGGTGCGGTCTATGTGTTCCGCGCGAAACGGGCGGACCGGATCAAGCTGGTGTTCTGGGACGGTACGGGTCTGTGCCTGTTCGCCAAGCGACTGGAGGATGGCATCTTCCGCTGGCCGAGGGTCGAAGACGGCGTGATGCATTTGTCGGCCACGCAATTGTCGGCGCTGCTTGAAGGGCTGGATTGGCGGCGTGTCCATGCAGCGCGTGAGACGGTGACGCCGGCGCAACCGGGCTAAACTTGTTGCTGCGGCGAATTGAATCAGCCGCGTTGGGATTGTCGCAAAATGCCGGAAAATATGATCAGGTTTGATCATGCCGAGCGACGCATTGCCCGACGATCCCATGATGCTGAAAGCGATGCTGCTCGCCGAGCGGGTGCAGAACGAGCGGCTGTGTCAGATCATCAGGGACCTGCAGCGTCACCAGTTTGGGCGCCGGGCGGAGACGTTGCCCGAAGACCAGATGCTGCTGGGTCTGGAAGACGTCGAGCAGACAGCTGCGAGTGATGCGGCTGGTGCGGAGCAGGCGGCGCGACAGGCCGGAGCTGCGAAGCGACGTGCCAACCGTGGCGCGCTGCCGGCGCATCTGCCGCGGATTGAGACCACCATCGACCTCGATGATAAGACCTGCCTCAGCTGCCAGGGCGCGTTGCACCGGATCGGTGAAGACAGGAGCGAACGGCTGGATATCGTGCCGGCGCAGTTCCGGGTGCTGGTCACGATCCGGCCAAAATACGCTTGCCGCACATGTGAGGCTGGCGTCGTGCAGGCCGCGGCGCCAGCGCGGCTGATCGAGGGCGGGCTACCGACCGAAGCCACCATCGCGCAGGTGCTGGTCTCCAAATATGCTGACCATCTGCCTCTGTACCGCCAGGCGCAAATCTACGCCCGGCAGAGCGTCAATCTCGACCGCTCCACGCTGGCGGATTGGGTGGGGCATGCCGCCTGGCATTTGCGTCCGCTGCACCAACGCCTGCTGGACAAGCTCAAGCAGCGGCTGAAACTGTTTGCCGACGAGACGACGTTGCCGGTGCTGGATCCCGGCCGCGGTCGCACCAAGACCGGGCAGTTGTGGGCCTATGCCGCCGACGACCGACCATGGGGCGGATCCGATCCGCCGGGCGTGGCCTATGTCTACGCCCCGGACCGCAAAGCCGAGCGGCCGATCACCCATCTCGACGGCTTCAAGGGCGTTTTGCAGGTGGATGGCTATGCCGGCTACCGCAGGCTGGCCGAGCGCGGCGACGTCCAGCTCGCGTTCTGCTGGGTCCATGTGCGGCGTAACTTCTATAAGCTGGCGACTCCCGGGCCTGCGCCGATTGCCAGCGAAGCGCTTCAGCGCATTGCTGCGCTGTATGCGATCGAGAATGACATCCGTGGCCGCAGCGCCGAGGAACGTTGCTTGGCGAGGCAGCACAAAAGCCGACCGCTGATCGACGCATTGGAGCCGTGGCTGCGCACAAAACTTGGTCTGATCAGCCAAAAGGGCAAACTCGCCGAGGCGATCAACTACGCCCTGTCGCGCTGGGAGGGTTTAACCTGCTTCCTCGACGATGGCCGCATCGAGCTCGACAACAACACCGTCGAGCGTTCCATCCGCCCGATCACGCTGAACCGGAAAAATGCTTTGTTCGCTGGCTCTGACGGCGGCGCCGACCACTGGGCCACCCTCGCAACCCTGATCGAGACCTGTAAACTCAACGACATCGATCCGCTCAGCTATCTCACGGATGTTCTCGCCAGGATCGTCAACGGTCATCCCAATCGCGATATCGACGCGCTATTGCCATGGGCCTACCGAAAGCAAGACCTCAGAGCCGTGGCCTGAGAACATCGCTTACGCTGAAGTTATTGCGAGAGCTCTCCAGAGAGCGCTGAGAAGTACGCATCCGACGAGCGCCGTCTTGTCTGACGCAGGGTATTTCGCGAAGCGTGTGACCTTAAGTCTAGCTTTAAGGTCATCAGGCGATGCGGGTCGAGGTTTTGGGCGGGCTGGAGCGGCGGCGGCGCTGGTCGCAGGATGACAAGGCGCGGATCGTCGAGGAGACGTTGGCGCCGGGGGCGAGGGTGACGGAGGTTGCGCGCCGCAACGGCGTTGCGGCGAGCGTGGTGTTCACCTGGCGACGACAGGCACGGACGGCCGAACGTGTCGTGCCATGTTTTGCGCCGGTGCAGATTGCCTCGGCGGGAGGAACGGGCGAAGAAAATTCGAAGCCTCCGTCCGAAGATGATCGCCGGATACGGCAGTTGCCGGCCGCCCGGAACGGACTGATCGAAATCGATCTTGGCAACCGGCGACGCATCCGGGTGGATGCCCAATTTGACCCGGAAGCGCTGGCGCGGGTCCTCGACGTGCTGGAGCGCCGATGATTGCCATACCGGGCAATGTGCGGGTGTGGCTCGCGACCGGCCATACCGATATGCGCCGCGGATTCCCGAGCCTTGCGCGTTTGGTTCAGGAGAGCTTGAAGCGGGATCCGCACGCTGGTGATCTCTACGTTTTTAGGGGCCGCCGCGGCGACCTGATCAAGATCATTTGGCATGACGGCCAGGGCGCGTGTCTGTTCACGAAGCGGCTGGAGCGCGGCCGCTTTCTGTGGCCATCGTTGGCGGACGGCGTTGTCACGATCAGCGTTGCGCAACTATCCTATCTCTTGTCCGGAATTGACTGGCGGATGCCGCAGGCGACCTGGCGTCCGCAGGCTTCCGGTTAAGCTGTGGCTTTTTGACTCACGAAGGACATCCGGCGGGATTTTGGGCGACGAATATGGTTGGATCGTCATCGTGACGACGCCCTCCGATCCGCTTCCCACCGATCTTGCCGCTGCGCACGCAATGATCCTTGCGCAGCGCGAATTGCTGACGCTGGCGAAGAGCGAAGTGACCGTCGGCCGCCTGGAAATCGAACGGCTGAAGCTGATGCTGGCCAAGGCACGGCGCGAGCAGTTCGGGCAATCTTCTGAACGTGGCAGGCTGCTGGTCGAGCAGCTCGAGCTGGCCATCGAGGATCTTGAAGAGGCCCAGGCCGAGCAGGAAGCCAGGGCCGAGATCGCAGCACCAGAAGCCGCCAAGCAGAAGCGTGGGCAAAATCCGCGGCCGCCTCGAAGTCCCCTGCCGGACAATCTGCCGGTCGAACGTATCGTCGAACCAGCGCCTTGTGCGTGTGGCAAATGCGGTAGCCAGCGGCTTCACAAGCTTGGCGAGGTGGTATCGAAAACCCTGGAATGCGAGCCGCGGCGCTGGAAGATTATCGAGCACGTCCGCGAGAAGTTCTCTTGCCGGGACTGCGAGGCGATCACTGAGGCGCCGGCGCCCTCACATCCGATCCCGCGCGGCTTTGCCGGGCCGAGCCTGCTGGCGATGGTGCTGGTCAACAAGTTCCTGCTGCATCAGCCGTTGAACCGCCAGAGCAAGACCTATACCCGCGAAGGGATCGAGATAGATGTCTCGACACTGGCGGATCGGGTCGGCGCCTGCGTGGTGGCGCTCGCCCCAATTGTTGAGGCGATCCGGACCCATGTCATGAGCGCGGAACGCATCCACGCCGATGACACCACCGTGCCCGTACTCGCGAAACTGAAGACTGTCACCGGTCGGATCTGGACCTATGTTCGCGATGACCGGCCGTTTGGCGGCAACGACCCACCGGCGGCAGCGTTCCATTACTCGCGCAGTCGGGCCGGGGAACATCCGCAAGGCCATCTTGCAGGCTATGTGGGCCTCATGCAGGCCGATGCCTTTGATGGATACAACCAGCTCTACAAGGCTCAAAGGAAGCCGGCGCCGATCCT
>JAGXAF010000256.1 GCA_018971675.1 Bradyrhizobium sp. | reverse complement strand
ACCGCGTTCGGCCCAGGGTCGTAGCGAGGATAGACGCCGTCGGGCTCGGCCTCATAGCGCGGGTAAATCCGCAACCGCCGCAGCGGCCGACCGGAGCGGTGAGGAGCCGCAGACGCAGCGTCCGGCGCGGCTTGTGCGACCTGCGTTCCCGACGGCGCGGTTTGCGCCCTGGTTCCCGATGCCGGCCAAAGCAAGGTGCCCGCCAAAGCAAGAACTATCGCAGCCGTTTGCGTCCGCATCCTAAGCCCACCCGAACCTTCATGCCCGTCCGGATTCTAGCATTCGCCATCCATTGCAGCTAGCTCTGTCACGAACGGGTGGTGTCCTAATTTGAATCTTGGGTCTCGTACCAGACGGTAACGGCGATGCAGGGATAATTCCCATCATTTTTGACCATACTGGTGAGCACCGTCTCTGTTTTGATTATCGCCGCTGAACCTAGCTGATCTAGCCAGGCATTGATCTGACCTTCAATGGTGCTCGCGCTGGAGTCCATGAAGATTTTGACTTTCATTGGTCTGGGCATATTACTTGCTCGCTCGTTCTACCTATTCTTCTAATAGCCTGGCATCGGGGCCGAGGATATCGATTAACGCTTTGATGCGGCCTGTATTCGCGATAAACTACCGCATAATTCGTCAATCGGAACAAGGCAACGCAGAGATGGACAGGTTCACCACGCTGGAAGGCGTTGCGGCACCGCTGAAGATCATCAATGTCGACACCGACATGATCATTCCGAAGCAGTATCTCAAAACCATCAAGCGCACCGGTCTCGGCAAGGGCCTGTTCGCCGAACAGCGCTACAGGGACGACGGCAGCGACAACCCCGATTTCATCCTCAACAAGCCCGCTTACCGCAACGCCAAGGTGCTGGTCGCCGGCGACAATTTCGGCTGCGGCTCGAGCCGCGAGCACGCGCCGTGGGCGCTGCTCGATTTCGGCATCCGCTGCGTGATCTCGACCTCGTTCGGCGACATCTTCTACAACAACTGCTTCAAGAACGGCATGCTGCCGATCCGCGTTTCGCAGGAAATCCTCGACAAATTGTTCGACGACGCCGAGCGCGGCGCCAATGCGACCTTGACCATCGACCTGCCCAACCAGGAAATCCGCGGGCCTGACGGCGGCACGGTGAAATTCGAGATCGACCCGTTCCGCAAGCATTGCCTGCTCAACGGCCTCGACGACATCGGGTTGACGATGGAAAAGAAGGCGTCGATCGACCGCTACGAGGCCAAGGCCAAGGCCGAGCGCGCCTGGGTTTGACCTTAAGTTCGGGCATTTCCCCGCCTGCTTTTTATGTGACGCTTTTTGTTCACGCGAACCGGCTTCCAGCCACGGATCAAGTCCGAGGGCATGCTTCGCTTGAAAACATAGTTTCTTTTGTTGGACGCGTTTTCTTCACGCGAACCGGTTTCCACTTCGCTTGAAAACGCTATGGAGATGACGCGCACATGCGGCCGGACGTCGTCACCTTCTGGCGTGGCCCGCTCGATCCGCTGCGGCAGCTCTGCCTGAGATCACAGGTCGCCGCCGGCCACAAGGTCACCGTCTACAGCTTCGGTCCGCTGCCGGGTCTGCCCGACGGCGTCGGCCATGCCGAGGCCGGGGCGATCCTGCCCTATTCGTTCTCCGAACGGCTGCGGCCCCCGCAACCGGACGGCTCGTGGCGCGACTGGACGACGCTGCAATTCTCCGACTTTTTCCGGATGCGGCTGATGGCGAAGCCCGCGGGGCCGAATCCCGCACGCTTGTGGCTCGACGCCGACGTGCTGTTGCTGAAGCCGGTCGAGATCGATCCCGCCAGGCCCTATTTTGCCTGGGAGCGGCCGCGCCAGCTCGGCAATTCGGTGTTGTATCTGCCGCCGGACGATCCGATCGTGACGGCGTTCGAAAATCTTATCAAGCAGAACGAGCTGACGCCGGACTGGCTATCGCTGCGCCATCGCCTCACGTTCACGCTAAGGCGGATACGCGGCGGATCGAACCGGCTCTCCGATATCCGCGTCGCGATCTTCGGGCCTGCCGCACTGACCGCACTGGCGCGGCGCGCCAATGAATTGCACCACGCGCTGCCGAAGCGATCGTTCTATGCCGTGCATGCCGAGCCGAAACTGTTCTTCGAGCGATCCGATTTTTCCGCGTTGACCAGCGACCCCGGCATTATCGGGCTCCACATCTCTCCCAAGGGCCGCGGCGGCGAGCGGCCCATTCCCGGCAGCCTCCATGCGTGGGCGGCGGAGAAATTCGGCAGATAGTCGATGTGACCTTCCGAAGGAGATCGCTTTAATTGCTCATTTCCCCATCGCCGCGATGGCGTCGGAAATCGCCATGGTGCGCCTGGCCATCTCCACGTGCAGCCGCTCGACCATGCGGCCATCGATCTGGATGGCGCCGCGCGAGGCGTTTTCCGGGTGCTCAAAGGCGGCGATGATCCTGCGCGCCTCCGCGACGTCCGCGGCGGGTGGCGTGAAGATCGCGTTGCAGGCCTCGATCTGGCCGGGATGGATCAGCGTCTTGCCGTCGAAGCCGAGATCGCGCGCTTGCGTGCATTCCTGGCCAAAGCCGTCGACATTGGAGAAATCGCTGTAGGGCCCATCGAAAATTTCCAGGCCATGCGCGCGCGCGGCCAGGATGCAATGCGTGATCATCGGGATCATCGCGGCACGGCCTGGCTGCAGCCTGATCCGCGTCTCGCGCGAGATATCATGCGGTCCGAACACAAATCCGGCGAGGCGCGTTCCGGAATCGCACGAGGCGGCGGCGAGCTTGCCGGCGTCCAGCACCGCACGTGCGGTCTCGATCAGGGTCCAGACCTTGATCGAGGCGTCGGCGCCGATCGCGGCAAGGCGATCCCCGATCGCCTTGAGGTCTTCGATGGTGGAAACCTTGGGCACCAGAATGCCGTCCGGCCTGGCGTTGCCCGCCATGGCGGTGTCATCGGCGAACCATGCGGTATCCAGGCTATTGGTGCGGATCCAGATCTCGCGCCGGCCATAGCCCCGCGCCGCGATCGCCTGCGCGATCTGATCGCGCGCCAGCCCCTTGGCGTCCGGCGCCACGGAATCCTCAAGATCGAGGATGAGCACGTCGGCGGGCAGGTTGCGCGCCTTTTCCAGCGCCCGCGCGTTCGATCCGGGCATGAACAGCAGGCTGCGGCGCGGGCGGGTCATGGACGGGTTCCCTCGATGTTTCGCCTCTGGTTGTCTACGGCACCATTACCGGCTTCAAACCAGACCCGATATCATTTCGTTCCTCCGCCCGAAAGGCTTGTTCGGGCCGGTCGTGTATGGTTATCCATCATCATGGCCTCCTTTCCGCAACGACTGCTCGACGGCTACCGGAGCTTCACCACGCAACGGCTCCCGGCCGAACAATCGCGCTACCGCGAACTCTCGGTGCGCGGGCAATCCCCTGAAGTGATGGTGATCGGCTGCTGCGATTCCCGTGTCTCGCCCGAAGCGATCTTCGACGCCGGCCCCGGGGAATTATTCGTGATGCGCAACATCGCCAATCTGGTGCCGATCTACCAGCCCGACGCCAACGCCCATGGCGTCTCGGCCGCGCTGGAATTCGCGGTGAACGTATTGCGGGTCAAACACATCGTCGTGCTCGGCCATGCGCAATGCGGCGGCATCCGCGCCTTCATCGACAAGGCGGCGCCGCTATCGCCGGGCGATTTCATCGGCAGATGGATGGCGATGTTCGCCAAGCCCGGCGAAAAGGTCGAGCAGCGCGAGCGCGAGACGATGCAGGAGTTCACGGTCCGGATCGAAAAAGCCGCCGTGCTCCGCAGCCTGGAAAACCTGATGACGTTTCCGTTCGTGCGAACCGCCGTCGAGCGCGGCGAAATGATATTGCACGGCGCCTATTTCGGCGTCGCCGAAGGTACGCTGTTCGTGCTCGATCCGGTGCGAAAGGACTTCAAGAGCGTGCGCGAAGCGTGACCATGGGCGAATAGCGAATGGGGGGCAGCGAGCGGAATTTCCTTGTTCGCTGCCGCCTATTCGCTATTCGCCACTTCCGGCCCTCGCCTTACGCCGCCTTCTTCTTGGCGCTGATCAGCTTGCGGTTGATCAGGCATTCGGCGATCTGGATCGCATTCAGCGCCGCGCCCTTGCGCAAATTGTCCGACACGCACCACAGCACGAGACCGTTCTCCACCGTCGCATCCTCGCGGATGCGGCTGATATAGGTGGCGTCCTCGCCGGCCGCCTCGTATGGCGTGACGTAACCGCCCGGCTCCTGCTTGTCGATCACCAGGCAGCCCGGCGCGTTGCGCAGAATATTACGCGCTTCATCCGGCGAGATCGGATTCTCGAACTCGATGCTGACGGCTTCGGAATGGCCGACGAACACCGGCACCCGGACGCAGGTCGCGCTCAGCCTGATTTTGGGATCAAGAATCTTCTTGGTCTCCATCATCATCTTCCACTCTTCCTTGGTGTAGCCGTCCTCCATGAACACGTCGATCTCCGGGATCACGTTGAAGGCGATACGCTTGGGGAATTTCTTGTTGATCAATTCGCTGTTGGTGTAGACCGCCTTGGTCTGCGAAAACAGCTCGTCCATCGCCTCCTTGCCGGCGCCCGACACCGACTGATAGGTCGACACCACCACGCGCTTGATCACCGCCTTGTCGTGCAGCGGCTTCAGCGCGACCACGAG
>JAGXAF010000255.1 GCA_018971675.1 Bradyrhizobium sp. | reverse complement strand
CAGCTTTGGCGAGAGCGTAAGCCCGAACTTCCTAAACCCGACCTTGCCCAACATTCCGTTCTTCTTGATCAAGCCGCAAACCGCCACAACCTACGAAATCGGAACCCGGATGAAGCGGCCCGATTATGCCTGGGAGATCGCCCTCTATCACGCTGACATCCGCAACGAACTGCAATGTCTTTTTAGCGCGTTCGGCAATTGCAATGTCACCAACGCCGACCGCACGATCCATCAGGGGATTGAAGCCGGTGCAGGGGCCGCAATTTTCCGCGACATCTTCGTCGGCGGAGCTGCGCCAGACAAGATCTGGCTCAATCTTGCCTATACGCTGAACGATTTCCGCTTCGACAACGATCCGGTGTTCGCCAACAACCAGTTGCCGGGAGCGCCGCGCCACTTTGTTCGCGCGGAGTTGTTGTACAAGCATCCGAGCGGAATCTATTTCGGGCCCAACCTGGAGTGGGTGCCGCAGGCCTATTTCGTCGACAGCGCCAACACGCTGATCACCTCGGCCTATGCGATCTGGGGTCTCAAGGCGGGTTTCGACAATGGCGGCCCGATCACGGGCTACATCGAGGCGCGCAATATCTCAAACAAGGCCTACATCGCGAGCGCAAGCATCATCGACCGAGCCACTCCGACGTCGCCTCTGTTCGAGCCTGGTAACGGCAGGGCGATCTACGCCGGTGTGAGGTACCGATGGTGAGGACGATCATGGTCGTGCCGGTCAGGCGCTGCAGCGGCTTGATCAAGACAAGCCTCTTGATCAAGACAAGCCTCGGCGCATTGTCGCTGATGCTCATTCTGCTGACTGGCAACGCGGCACGCGCCGCGGATGCGGAGGCCGACATCGCCCGATTGCTGCACGGCATGTTCGACAAGCCGGGCGCAGCCCTCGAGGTTGCGCCCGTTGTGATCGCCGGGGATTTCGCCATTGCGGACTGGACCCAGGGCGAAATGGGCGGCCGGGCGCTGCTTCGGCGCAAGCAGGCGGTTTGGGCGATCACGCTTTGCGCCGGCGACGGCATCAAATCGCGCGAAGCACTCCGGCAGGCCGGAGTTCCTGAACAGGAGGCCGCGTCATTGGCCCGCGATCTTGCGGCAGCGGAGAGCAAGGCCGACCCGCAACGCGTGGCGATGTTCTCGCGATTTGAAGGACTGGTGACAATGGAAGGGGCGCCCGACCCGGCCCACAGCAATGCGCTCCCAACCAAGTGAGCCGCCGGTTGGTAGGCAACATTGAACCGTCGACCAAGTCTCTGGCCGACGCCTGCAACGAACATGGACGACAAGATGTGCGGCGCGAACGAAAGGCGGACATTTTGTCCGAATGAGCCGCAGTATATTTGTCCGAATGGAAATCGAAGGGTGACAGAAGAAGGGTGATAGAAGTAGTTGAAAACATTGGAGCGGGTGAAGGGAATCGAACCCTCGTATTCAGCTTGGAAGGCTGCTGCTCTACCATTGAGCTACACCCGCATGCGGGCGTGACCTATCACGCCGTGCGGGCGGTCTCAACACCTATGCCGGAACCTATGCCAAGACACGGCATATCGCCAAGATCTCTCCGGCGAAACAGCGCTCGCCCTCCCGCAGATGTCGCGGCCCCCTTAACATCGAGCAATTCCCCGCCTATAATTCTCATTCCCATCAACAATGAAAGGAGGTGGTCCAGTGCCTTATACCAAGCGCTGTCACCTCGCCGGGTTCGCCCGCTAAGCTTGCTCAGGGCTTGGCAAAGGGCGCTCTCGGCGCCTTGACCAGCGAGTGCAACAATTGGGGCGCGACGGGCCAACCCGCCGCGCCTTTTATGTCTGAGATGTCATTTGGCGTGGCTCGCGGCTACGACGTTCGCCCCTTGCCCTGCGGGCTTTGGTGCGACTGTCTTGCTCGCCCGCAGGCGAAGGCTGGTGGGGGAAGAAGGACTCGAACCTTCGAAGTCATAAGACGGCTGATTTACAGTCAGCTCCCTTTGCCACTCGGGACACTCCCCCGCTCAACAACATCGGGCCGCTCGCCGGCTTGGCGAGGCAAACGGCATGGATGACGTTAAGACCGGGTTCCGATGGCACGTCCCCGGTCGGGCGCGTTTATGGGGGAAGGGCCATGGCAAAGTCAACCAACGGAAATGGCCAATCCTGGCACCGTCCGGCAGCCCAAATTGCCATTGTCCGGAACCCGTGAGACAAGCTCGAAATGGGTGACCTCAATGGCTGATCGCAATCGCAAGCCGCCATTCCGGCGTGGCGGCGGCAAACCGGCGGACAAACGCCGCGAATCCGGCCGCCCGGCCTGGCGCGACCGCGGCGCGGGTCCGGACGGTCCGGTGATCCTGTATGGCTGGCATACGGTGGCCGCGGCGCTGGCCAATCCGCGGCGCCGGATCCGGAAGCTGTTTCTTTCGGAGAATGCCGCCAAACGTCTAGCCGACGACGGTATCGACACCCGCGTAACACCGGAAATCGTGCGGCCGGCGCTGATCGACCAGCGGCTCGGGCCCGATGCGGTGCATCAGGGCCTGTTGGCGGAGGCCGATCCCCTGCCCTCGCCGGATATCGGGACATTGCCTAGGGAAGGCATCGTGCTGGTGCTCGATCAGATCACTGATCCGCACAATGTCGGCGCCATCATGCGTTCGGCGGCAGCCTTCGCCGTCAAGGCGATCGTCACCACGGCGCGTCACAGCCCGGAGGCCACCGGCGTGCTGGCGAAATCGGCGTCCGGCGCGCTGGAACTGGTGCCGCTGGTGATGGTGCAAAATCTCGCCCGCGCGCTGACGGAAATGAACGACCAGGGTTTTCTCACCGTCGGCCTCGACAGCCAGGGCAGCGAGGACCTCGGCGCCGTGACGTTGCGGCAGCCATTGGGGCTGGTGCTCGGCGCGGAGGGCAAGGGCTTGCGGCAATTGACGCGCGAGACCTGCGGCACGGTGGCGCGGCTCGACATGCCCGGCGAAATCAAGAGCCTGAACGTTTCGAACGCCGCGGTGCTGGCGCTCTATATCGGCGCGAGCCGGCTGGGCCTGATGCGCTGACGACGTCGCCCGCCCGCAAATCATCGCGAGCGGGCGGCATAGCGGTGCGGCACGCCGGTGTCAGCGCAGATAGCCATGATGGACGGCATAACCGTAGTGCACATGGTGATGCGCCCGGCCATGATAGCCGTCATAGCGGTGATGCCGATAGACGCCCCAACCTCCGGCCTCCTGATAGAACGGGTATGGCGCGAAGTCGCCGGGACCGGTGTAGGTCGGCCCCTGATCGGCGTAGTAATATTGATGCACCACCGGAACCGGCCAGTGGTATTGCAGCTCCGGATTTGGCAGCCGCTCATAATAGGCCCAGCCGCAGCCAATGTCGCAGCCGGTATAAATGGGCGCCACGACGTAACCGCAGGCGGGCTCGAAGAACACCCCGCACGCGCTCGCCGGCAGCGTACCGGCGGCCACCACAGCGATCGCCGCTACAAAACCTGAAATCGTCCGACGCATTACTCTCTCCTGTTACTCTCTCCTGTTGATGAATCGATTTAGTGCGGAAGCGGCTGCGGCCTCCGAAGTCGTGGATCGGGGCCTGGCGACACGCCCGCGCCGCCGATTTGCGGTGCGACGATCACCGGCGGACTGAACGGCACCTCGGGCTGCGCCGGGACCACTATTGGCGGCGGCGCGGATTCCGAGGACCATGATTTGTGATAGCTCTCTGCCGGCTTCGGCAGGATACGATTTGCCGGCGGCTGGATCTCGAAACGTCCATAACCGGGTTTATGGCCGAGGCTCGGATACCAATGGCCGACATTGGGTCCGCCCGTGACAAAACGGCCGCCATAAACGACGGGCTGTTCATGATAGCTCTTGCCGAGTCCCCATTGGCCTTCGATCACGGAGTAGGACGCATCGACCCCGTTGATGATGATCGGCACGCCGGGACGCCCGGGAATCACGATGTCAAAGCCCTCGCCGGCACAAGCGGGCAGCCCCGTTCCGATCAAGATGGCCAACACCAGAGCCGTTTCCGTTCCGATGGAATCGGAACGAGGCTCCAGATTCTTGTTTTGACGCGTTTTCTTCACGCGAACCGGTACCCACTTCGCTCGAAAACGCTCTAGTCCGGTGCGCATGCCCGAGTTTTCCGGTTTTTCCGGGAGCTATCTAATCCAATCGATACCCCCAAAGGGTTAAGACGTTGGCCGAAATTGCCGGTAGCCCTAACGCGCAAGCATCCGCGCACGTCGCAGGCTCCACGGCGCACGCCCTGCAACCCCGCGCTGCAATGCGGATTGGCGAGAACCTCGCGGAACTAGCGTCGCTGTTCCTTGAGGCTGTTCCAACTTGCGCTTGGCAAAAAATGGACCCCGGTGGCGCACGCGGAAAAGGCGTAAAATGAATGGGACGGGCGGAGCCCATAGCTTGGAAGCCTTGGCTTTGATCCAGAAGCCGCGAACCTGTAGCCCTTTTCGGACAGGTCTGGTATTTGACGGCGCGTTTCCTTGTCGACAACGCCTTGGGAAGATTAGCCGGTTTAGCTCAGCGGTAGAGCAGCGGTTTTGTAAACCGAAGGTCGGGAGTTCAATCCTCTCAACCGGCACCAGTGCGGCGTCGCGCAGAATTTCACGCCGGGAACGGGATCTTCAAATCCCGCCAGCCCAATGCCGCCAGCCATCCTGTCGACCCC
>JAGXAF010000031.1 GCA_018971675.1 Bradyrhizobium sp. | reverse complement strand
GAGACGATCTGACGCGACTTCCGGCCCTTGATGTTGGCGATGAAGCCGACGCCACAGGAATCCTTTTCGAGGCTGAGGTCGTACAGCCCCTCGGCCGGCGGACGCCAGTCGTGTTCGCGCAAAGTCTCCTGAACGAAAGCTTCGGCCGGTGTCGAATCCGGGGCCGCCGACAGCGCATCCGCCACGATGTTTTCGCGCTCGAACTCCGACCCGTTCATCTCAAGTCCTCTCAATCCGGCAAAGGGCCTCACGTCTTCGGCGCACCTTGGGCGCTTGCGGCACCCCACCGGGTGACCGCTCGTCCTCCGCGAGCCACAATTTCAGAATTAAGGCTTGGGCGTTCAACGTCCCTGTGGAACGACCTTGCCTTTTACTTCCGGGCGCGTCGGCGCGACCTTCGTGCAATCCCCCTGCCGGGTCTGCGCCATTAATTGAGACAGCGATGCTGTCCTAACTCCGACCATGCCAAATTTTTTTCTACCACACAAGCAGGGGAGAGTCCCTGATTGCGTTGAATCTCCGCCACCGATGGCCGTGTGTTGGGCCGGCACCCGCATTTGAGGCAAATGCGCCGCGATCCGGCCCAAGGACCGCCGGAATCCACAACGAGATTGCGCGCCGACGAAGGGACGAAAAACGTTCCAGTACCAAGGGGGCCTTACAGGAGTGGCAGACGATGAAGCCGTTCACGGCATGGGTCATGTCGGCGGGGCTGGTGCTCACCGCCGCAGCGGCGGACGCCCAAATGTTGGCGCCAAATCGGGGTGGCGTTTCGCCGTATTCCACCGTCGCCGATGTTGACGGTCCCTATGCGGCGATGCCGCGGGAAGAGCCCGCGCCAGGCTACGGGCCGCGTTTGCTGCCAGCGCCAGAAGTCTACACGGTGGTTCGCGAGAACGGGTTTTCCCCCCTGGGTGTGCCGCGGCTGCACGGCGTGTTCTATACCATCGCGGTGCTTGGGCGCGGCGGCGACGACGGGCGGCTGGTGATCGATGCGCGTGACGGTCAGATCGTTCGTTTCGTGCCGGGCTGGCGGCGGACCGGCGGCAATTTCAACGCGGATGTGGCGGTCGCCTACGGTTCACCAGGGCTGCCCCCGGTGAGTATGGTGAGGGGACCGCCCCGGCCGCCGGCGCTGATACCGCATGTCGCAAGCCGCACGTCGGTGCCGCTGCCGCGGGCGATGCCGCAGCGCCCCGGTGAATCGCCGGTTGGTGCCAAGGCTGCCGAGTCGGCGCCGCAATCGATGGCGATGGAGGCGAAGCCCCTGGTCGCCGCACCGTCGAGCCCGGCACCTGCGGTCGAGGCAAAGCCCGCGCCACCGATCCAGCCGACGCGGGAAATGCCCAAGGTGCAGGATCTGGAGTGAACTCCATGATTATTCCGGCCGCGCGCTACGTGCCCCTGAAATGACGAGCAAAAACGCCCCGGTTTCCCGGGGCGTGTTCGTTGATATCGGCTGATCCGCCGGAACTTGAAGCGGCTTCAGGCAGCAGCCTTGTCAGCGGTGCCGTCGACGACCTGCGGCGCGTTGGCGCCGGCGGATGTGATCGGAATGCTGCGAGGTTTCTTGGCCTCGGGAATCTCGCGGACGAGATCGACGTGGAGCAGGCCGTGCTCGAGTGAGGCGTTCTTCACCTGCACGAAATCGGCGAGCTGGAATACGCGCTCGAAAGCGCGTGCCGCGATGCCGCGATAGAGCACCTCGGATTTGCCTGGGGCGTTCTCGTTGGCGGTTTTTTCGCCCTTGATCGTCAGCGTGTTTTCTTTCGCGACAATCGAGAGTTCGGGCTGCGAAAAGCCGGATACCGCGACACTGATGCGGTACTCGTTCTCGCCGGTGCGCTCGATATTGTAGGGGGGATAGCCGGGACTGCCGTCGCCGGTGGCCTGATCGAGCAGCGAGAACAAGCGGTCAAAACCAACGGTGGAACGATAAAACGGGGTAAGATCGTAGGTGCGCATAGGATAGTCCTCCATTGAGCGACTGTTTCAGTTAACCCGCCCGCCATCGGGCCGGGCTTTCGTCGTTGTGCAGCCTTGTATTCCGGTTCCGAAATACTGGTAGCGGCCTGCACCAAGGTGATATGGGAGGGCTCCAGGCGTGTTCAAGAGGGCGGGAATGCGTGCCTTTTGTCGCTCACTCCCTTGATTTTCAGCGCTTTTCACCTAGCCGGTTCCCTTCATGACGCTGGTCTCGATTCCCTCCAATCCGGTTCCGGAAAACGCCGTCAGCGGCACGATCAGGACGCCCGATGGCGCGGAGCTGCGGTTTGCGCGCTGGGCGGCACCGGCCGGCCGCAAGGGCACCGTCTGCGTGTTCGCCGGGCGCGGCGAGCAGATCGAGAAATATTTCGAGACCGTGCGCGACCTGCGCGACCGCGGTTTCGCAGTGGCGATGATCGACTGGCGTGGGCAGGGCCATTCCTCGCGCCGGCTGCGCGACCCGCGCAAGGGCTATGTCCGCGATTTCTCGGATTTCGAAATCGACGTCGAGACCTTCGTGCAACAGGTGGTCCTGCCAGACTGTCCGCCGCCGCATTTCGCGCTGGCGCATTCGATGGGCGGCGCGGTGATGCTGCGGGTCGCCCATGCCGGCAAGCGCTGGTTCGACCGGATGGTGCTGTCGGCGCCGATGATCGATCTGCCCGGCCACCGCACCTCGTTTTTTCCGTGCGCGTTGCTGCGTATCTTGCGGCTTGCGGGGCAGGGCGGCCGTTACATTCCAGGCGGTAATGGTGAGTTGGTGGGCGCAAGCTCGTTTGTCGACAATCCATTGACCAGCGATCCCGTGCGCTACGCCCGCAACGCCGCGATCCTGGAGGAAGACCCGACGCTCGGCATCGCCTCGCCAACGGTAGCATGGGCCGATACCGCCTTCGCCACGATGCGTGGCTTTCGCGCTTCCAATTACCCCTCCGACATCCGCCAGCCGATCCTGATGCTCGCGGCCAGCAACGATGCCATCGTCTCGACGCCGGCGATCGAGGAGTTCGCCTATCACCTGCGCGCCGGCTCGCATCTGGTGATCGCCGGCTCCAAGCATGAGATCCTGCAGGAGCAGGACCGTTACCGCGCGCAATTCTGGGCCGCGTTCGACGCCTTCGTGCCGGGCACGCCGCTGTTTGGATGATGAGCGCGCCGTTTCCCGAATCCGGCAATCGCGCCCGCGCCTTGGTGTGGATCAACCCTGCGCTGGGCGGGTTGTCCGTCTATCTCGACGTCCGCATCGCGGCGTTTCAGGCGCGGTGAATTCGGCGGCGATTCTTCACGTGTGGATTTTCAGGATCGTGCTGACGACAAGATAGAGCCCGAGCAGGATCATCGCGACGTGAAACCAGCGACGGAACAACTCGGGCCGAAGCCGCGTGCGCACCGCTTGCCCGGTTAACATACCGATGAACGAACATCCCATGGCGATCGCACCCGGCAGCGCGGTTGCCCCGGTCAGCAGGCCGGCGCTGGTGAGATTGAAGCCGAGGGCCACGGTGGCGATCGTGAAGAAGACGCCGAGCGCCTGAATCAGTTCTTCCTTCTCCATGCCGATCGCCTGCAAAAACGGCACCGACGGAACCACCTGCACGCCGGTCGCGGCCGAAATCACGCCGGTAACCAGACCGACGATTCCACCGATCCATTTCTCGTTCCGGCGCGCGACGGTGAAACTGAGTTGGCTGAGGCCGATGAGGGCGTTGAGCGCCAGCAACAGGCCAAGCGCGATGGTGGTGTAGTGCGTATAGGGACCGGTCAACGAACCCGCGTTCAGCCGGATACCAGCCGTGGTTCCGATCAACAGGGGCCACAGCCGCCGCATGATGTCACGGAGGTAGGGACCGCCGAAGGTCTGCCAGATGTTGGTGACGATTGCCGGCACGATGACGATGGCGAGCGCCTGCGCCGGCGGCATCGCCACCGCGAGCAGGCCCATCGACACCGTCGGCAGGCCGAGCCCCAACGCGCCCTTGATGAAGCCCGCGAGCAGGAACGAAGCGGCGATGAGAAACAGCAGAGGCTCGAACATGGCGGCACATTGACCGAACCGCCTGATCGGCACAATCTGGAGGTTACTGCGTCAGCCTTCGGCAAAACCGAAGGCAGAATGGCGGCAACCACGGCCCGCCAGGCAACTGGCGGAATATCTGCGCAAGGCCGCGCAGCATCAGCGAAAAGGGTGTCCGGTTCGGCGTCGCGGTCACGAACCGAATTTCAAGGGGTTTCAGCCCTGGCCGTTGAGCAGCTTGATTGCCGCTTCATGCAGGTGGGGGTCACCGGCGGCGATGATGCGGCCGCCGTTCTGCGCGGGCTTGCCGTCCCAGGTTGTGACAATGCCGCCGGCGCCGGTGATGATCGGGATCAGCGCCGCGATATCGTAGGGTTTTAATTCGGTCTCGATGACGAGATCGAGATGGCCCGCCGCCAGCATGCAGTAGGAATAGCAGTCGCCTCCATAGCGCGTCAGCCGCACGGCGTCCTGAACGCGGCCAAACGCCGTCCGGTCGATGCCGCTCATCAACAGCGGGCTGGTGGTGAAGAGGGTCGCGTCCCGCAGCGAGGAGCAGCGTCGCACGGCCAATCGACGCTCGCCGGATGGTCCATGGTAGTGTGCCGAGCCATTGTCGCCGGAAAAGCGCTCGCCGATATAGGGCTGATGCATCATGCCGAATACCGGCGTGCCCTGGTGCAACAGCGCGATCAGCGTGCCCCAGATCGGAAAGCCCGCGATAAAGGATTTGGTGCCGTCGATCGGATCCAGTACCCAGACATATTCGGCATCTTCGCGCTCGTTGCCGAATTCCTCGCCGATAATGCCGTGTTGGGGAAAATTGAATTTGATCAGCCGGCGCATCACCGCCTCTGCAGCGCGATCGGCTTCGGTGACCGGATCGAAATCGCTTGCGCTCTTGTTGTCGATGCCGAGCGAGGTGCGAAAGAACGGCAGGATGGTTTCGCCGGAGGACGTCGCGAGTCGGCCGATGAAGGCTGCAAAATCGATAACCGTCACAGCTGTTCCTTGTAGGCGCGGAAGGATTGGGTTATTCCCTAGCCCAATCCAGCCGGCGGCGCACTTCTATCCGCGATACGCGGGCATTCGGCATGCACGAATCCTGCACGAATCAGAGCCCGAGGCGGACGTTCCTTTTTCGTAACCGCACACATCACGAAATCGAGAGTAATTCTAAAGCCGCCATTTCGACTCCCAAAAATTCGTCATAAGCTACTGATAATAATAAATAATATAGTGTGTTGCATGGATGCATGCTTGGCGAATTTTATGCGGGAATTGATTCAAGCCCCCTTGATTTTTGTGCAGCGCGGCCACATATTGCTGCAATGCGATAGTCTCTCGTGCTATCGCTGCCCTCCTTGGGCGTTTCCTCCCTCGACTTGGGCCGCTTGTTCATTCAAGCGGCCTTTTTTCTTCTGTTGTCTTATTCCGCCGCCGCCTGGAACGGACCGAGGTCGCCAGGCGGAACGGTCGCCAGCGTGTCGGCGAGGGTGGCGAAATCGGCCGCCACCTGCGCAAATTTCGGACCACGTTCGCGCCGGCGTTCGTCCATGTAGACCGCGCGGTTGAGTTCGAGCTGTACGGTGTGCAGGCCACTTGCGGGATTGCCGTAATGCTCGGTGATGAAGCCGCCGGCATAAGGCTTGTTGCGTCCGACCGAATAGCCCAGCGCGCGCATGGTTTCCTCGATCCTATCGGGGATCAGCGGCGCGCAGCTCGTGCCATAGCGGTCGCCGATCACCACGTCCGGCCGTTGCGGCTCGTCGCGTGACACCCCGACCGATGGCATCGAATGGCAATCCACCACGATCACCGTTCCGAAACGCTGATGCGCCTTGTTGATCAGCCGCCGCAGCGCGCGATGATAGGGCTTGTAGAGAGCTTCGATTCTGGCCAGCGCCTCGTCGACGCTGAGCCGCTCCCGATAGATTTCGTGGCCATCGCCGACCACGCGCGGAATAGTGCCGAGACCGCCGGCCACCCGCATCGACCGCGTGTTGGCAAAGCTCGGCAGGCGCCCGGTGAACATCCTGGGGTCGAGTTCGTATGGTTCCCGGTTCACGTCGACATAGGAGCGCGGAAAATTGACCCGGACCACGGGAAAGCCGCGTCGGCTTAGATCCCCGATCAACTCGTCCATGAACGAATCCTCGGAGCGGCGCAGTCCCGCCAGATCGATACGCGACGAGATGAGGAAATCCTGCGGGTAGACCGAGCCCGAATGGGGCGAATTGAAGATGATCGGCGCCCGCCACTCTGCCGGCTCCGCGATCTCGAACGGGGGCGACAATTCGCCGTCCAACTGGGTCATGCTCGGGCGCCGTCTTGGAATCCGCGATCCGGGAAAGATTGTTTCGGTCAGAAAAACGCAGCGTTTGCGCGAACCATTGTCGATAATCGAAACCGATCTGCCAAGCGAAAAAAGCCTTAAACCGGCTGGGAACGGTTCAGAGAAGCGGAAAACTCCGATGTGATTGCTTTGCCCGGCATTCTGGTCCAGAACTGGCCTCGCGCACCGTCGGCTGCGCGCCTGACTTTCACCCGAAATTTACTCTCTAAAGGCTTAGTGAGTACATTGATCTCCTGTTGGGATTCAACGACCGATCGCCATGCATAAAATTCTCCTCGCCGAAGACGACAACGACATGCGCCGCTTCCTGGTCAAGGCACTGGAAAATGCGGGTTTTCAGGTCTCGCCTCACGACAACGGCCTGTCGGCGTATCAACGGTTGCGCGAGGAGCCGTTCGAGATGCTGCTGACCGATATCGTGATGCCCGAAATGGACGGAATCGAGCTGGCGCGCCGCGCCTCGGAGCTGGATCCTGATATCAAGATCATGTTCATCACGGGCTTTGCCGCCGTGGCGCTGAATGCCGATTCGGACGCGCCGAAAACCGCCAAGGTGCTGGCCAAGCCGGTCCACCTCCGCGAATTGGTCAGCGAAGTGAACAAGATGCTGGCGGCCTGACACGCCGCTTGCGGGCCCGGCCAAAGGCGCTCCGGGCATCCTTGCCTGCCCGCGTTGGAGCCGATATACGGACCAAACCCGTCAAGGCCCTTAGGGCGCGTAGCTCAGCGGGAGAGCACCTCGTTGACATCGAGGGGGTCACAGGTTCGATCCCTGTCGCGCCCACCATGCCGATCTTTCTCCGCCGTGATGATCCGGATTGTTTACGCCGAGCCGCTCGGCCGAGACCGGTTGTTCGGTCGATAAGCAGACAGGGCTGTCGGGGAGTGGAAGATTGGCGCGGAAGGCACCGTGGCGACCTTCAACGCAGCCGCGCTGTCATTCCGGTCGCGAAAAATGCGCCCGATCGGCGCGGGCTTTAATGAGGCTTCAGCCTGAACTCGCCCGCGTTGACGGCGGTCCACGCATTATTTGTAAGCCTCGCAAAAGGTCGGCTGATCGCTCGCGGCCAGTCGGCTGTTGCGTGCCGAGACCGCGCCCCACCATGCGCCCAGCGCGTCATGGCTGCAGCGCAATTTGACGCTCATGCCGTCGGCAAATTTGATCCAGTCGACGAACCGGTGGCTCGGCACCGCGATCACGACCGGAATGTCGGCACTTAACGCACGCTCCACCAGATAGGACAGGCCCCTGCCTTCGCGCTCCTGGCGGCCGAAACGGTTGACGATCAGCAAATCGGCGCCCTGGTCGATGGCGCGCGCGATCTGCTGGCCGGCGTCGAGCAATTGGCCAACATCGAGCCGGCATGCGGCGGAGCAGGAGCCGAGATCCTGCAACAAGGACAGCGGCTCGCCGGTATGCACCAGCATGGCCGAGAGATTGTCGTCAGTGCAGTGATGACCTAGCTGCACCAGTCCGACCGCGCGATAGCCGCGCTCGTTCAACTCGGTGGCAAAATCGCGCAGGATCCGGTCAGGATCCTGGTGCTGCTCATAGACCAGAGCCGCGAGGTCGCATTGGGAGTCGAACATGGCATATCCCATTGTTTCAGACCCGATAATCACGACCGCGGTGAGGTCGCTGCGGGCCGCCTTGGCAATCTCGTTATATTATCGAGCATATCACGTTTCGGACCGAGGCGCTACCGTCTCTATCCCTGTTTGGGCTCGAAAAGCCGGATTGGGTTGGTTCTGGAACGAGAAGTATTTTATGAAATATAGCGAAACAAGAGCTGGCGCCGCCGTCTGCGACCGACGATAATTTTTTACGCCGCCGCGGCGAGGCGATCGCGACAAAAAGCGGCATGGTGCACGGGAGCGCTCCGACCATGCGATGATGCGACCGCTGTATAACGCGCTGCCGCCATATACGAAACGGCATGGGAGGTCTTCGTTCGGCGCTCGCTCGCTGCACCTGGCGCGCTTTACGGTCTCTCGTCACCGCTTTAGAATTAGCAATGTAGCGATCCCCAGCACCGATCGATAATACAAGGGAGTGCGGACATGTCTGTGACGCAGGTGATTCCGATGGCGCGCCATCCTTATGCAGATGGCTCCTACAAGAAGATGTTGATCGACGGCAAATGGGTCGACGCTGCTTCCGGCAAGAAGTTCGAGACGATCAACCCGGCCACCGGTGAGCTGCTCGCTACCGTCGCCGAGGGTGACGCGGAAGACATCAATCGCGCGGTTGCCGCGGCGCGCCGCGCCTTCGAGGGACACTGGAGCAAGGTCAAGCCGTTCGAACGGCAGAACCTGCTGCTCAGGCTTGCCGATCTGGTCGAGAAGAACTTCGAGGAGCTTTCGCAACTCGACACGCTCGATATGGGCGCGCCGATCAGCCGCACCCGCGGCAACAGACTGCGCGTGCTGGGCATGCTGCGCTATTATGCGGGCCAGGCCACCGCTTTGCATGGCGAGACGATCGAGAACTCGCTGCCCGGCGACATCTTCTCCTATACGTTGAAGGAGCCGGTCGGTGTCGTCGGCGCGATCATCCCGTGGAATGGTCCGCTCGCCGCCACGGTCTGGAAGATCGGTCCGGCGATCGCGACCGGCTGCACCGTGGTCCTGAAGCCGGCTGAGGAAGCGCCGCTGACCTCGTTGCGGCTGGCGGAACTGGCGATGGAAGCCGGTATTCCGCCGGGAGTCGTCAACGTGGTGCCTGGCTATGGCGAGACCGCCGGTGCGGCACTTGCCTCGCATCCGGGAGTCGACAAGGTTGCGTTTACCGGCTCGCATGTTACGGGACAGTCGATCATCCGGGCATCCGCCGGCAACCTCAAGCGCGTCTCGCTCGAACTCGGCGGCAAGTCACCTGACATCGTGTTCGCCGATGCCGATCTCGATGCGGCGGTGCCGGGGGCTGCGATGGCAGTGTTCGCCAATTCCGGCCAGATCTGCAGTGCGGGAACGCGGCTATTCGTCGAACAGGACATCTACGACGAGTTCGTCGGCCGCGTCGCCGAATACGGCAAGAAGCTGCAGGTCGGCAACGGCCTCGATCCCAACACCCAGATCGGGCCGCTGGTATCGGAACAGCAGCTCGAGCGTGTATCCGATTATCTCGCGATCGGCCAGAAGGAGGGCGCCAAGGCCCTCGCCGGCGGCGCGCGGCTGACCGAAGGCGCGTTGTCGAAGGGATATTTCGTGCCGCCGACGGTATTCGCCAACGTCCAGGACAACATGCGGATCGCGCAGGAAGAGATTTTCGGCCCCGTGATCTCGGCGATCTCGTTTAGGGATACTGATGATCTGATCCAGCGTGCCAACGCCACCACCTTCGGGCTCGGCAGCGGCGTCTGGACCACCAATGTCAGCAAGGCCGTTAAGGTCTCCAGGGCGCTTCGCGCAGGTTCAGTTTGGGTCAATTGCTATCAGGCGATGGACCCGGCCGTGCCGTTTGGCGGCTACAAGATGAGTGGCTATGGCCGCGAGTCAGGCAAGCAGCATCTGGAAGAGTATCTCAACGTCAAGGCCGTCTGGATCAAGACGGCTTGAGTGCTTGACACATCGTTCCTCACCGGCTCGCGGCTTTGGTCGGACGTCCTATATCGCTGCGCAACGCCGCAAGTTCCTTCCTGGCTGCGCTTGCCGCATCACGCTCGATCTTGCGGTATCGCGCGACCAGCGACTGGCCGAACGGGGTGAGCATCGCGCCGCCGCCGTTCTTGCCGCCGGTTTGCCGCTGCACCGCGGACTGCCGGCAGATCCGGTTGATCTCGTCGACCAGATCCCAGGCCCGCTTGTACGACATATCCATGGCGCGCCCGGCGGCTGAAATCGAGCCGCAGGTCCGGATGTTTTCCAGGAGCTGGATTTTGCCTGGCCCGATGCGGCCTTCACTGTCCAGATCGATTCGGACGCTGAGTGAGGGCAACGATCGTGCGCTGGATTTCCGCATGGAAGATGTACTCTCTCGGCTTCTGGCGAGCACATTGCCACCAGAGTGGCTTACGAACAAGACGAACCCCTGTCAGATAGGAGATATACTGAAGAAATTTGAGTGCTGGCATAAATTTTCCGTAACCTGCCGATTGGCCACCGTTCGAGGCACTTCGCCGAACTGGCGCCGTCGACGCTGATGCGGGCGGAACACAACGACGATGGTTGCAAGGAGTGCAGGTGGTAAAAGCGGCAAAACCGGTCGGTATCTCCAGGGGCCAGTGCCTGTGCGGCAAGATTCGTTTCGAGATCGATACGCCGGCACGCTGGGCCTGGCACGATCATTCGTCGGCGAGCCGCCGGGCACATGGTGCGGCCTATGCCACCTATGTCGGGAGTTGGCGCAAGCGCTTGCGAATCACTGGCGGCAAGAGCGGAATAGCCCGTTACGAGGACAGGGCGACCGGAACGGCGCGCAGTTTCTGCGCAACATGCGGCACGCCGCTGTTTTATGAACGCATGGGTGCACCGCACATGGTCAACATCCCGCGCGCGTTGCTCGAGGGCCGTACCGGCCGGCAACCGCTCTATCATATCGCGATCGAGCAGTTGCAGGAGTGGGCCTATACCGGTGAACCGCTGGTGCCGCTGAAAGGTTTTCCCGGCGTCGTCTGGCAACGCTCGAAAAAGAAGAAGCCGATGGATCGCGAAGGGATGTTTTAAGCCCCGCCAGCCGCGCTCGCGACATTGCTTCAAAACGGAAGCCTTGTTGAATAGCCGTATACCGTCCGCCGTCGCCGCTTCGCTGCCTGCAGGAGAATTCACTTGGACCAGATTGCTTACGTCAATGGCTCGTTTGTGCCGCTATCCGAGGCCAAGGTCTCGGTGCTGGATCGCGGCTTCCTGTTCGCGGACGGCATATACGAAGTCGCCGCCGTGCTGGACGGCAAGCTGATCGACAATGCGTCGCATCTGGCGCGGCTGGAACGCTCGGTCGGCGAGATCGCGCTGGCGCTGCCGGAAACCACCGCGCGGATCGAGGAGATCCAGAAGGAATTGGTCAAGCGCAATGATCTCGTCAACGGCATGGTCTATCTCGAGGTGACGCGCGGCGCCGACAAGAGCCGCGACTTTGCCTTTCCCAGGGGCGTCAAGCCGACGCTGGTCATGTTCACCTCGGCCAAGGATATCGTGGATGCGCCGTCGGCGAAAACCGGCATCCATGTGATCACGGTGCCCGACATCCGTTGGGTCCGCCGCGACATCAAGAGCGTGGCGCTGCTGGCGCAGGTACTGGCAAAACAGGCGGCGGCCGAAGCCGGCGCCGCCGAGGCGTGGATGATCGAAGACGGCAAGGTGACCGAAGGCGGCTCATCGTCAGCCTTCATCCTGACGCAGGACAACGTGATTGTGACGCGGCAAAACGGCAGCGAAATCCTCCCGGGTTGCACACGCAAGGCGGTCGTCAAGCTGGCCGAGGAACATCAGTTCCGGGTCGAGGAGCGCCCCTTTTCGGTCGACGAGGCGCTGGCGGCCAAGGAAGCCTTCATCACCAGCGCTACCGTGTTCGTGCAGGCGGTGGTCAGCATCGACGGCAAGAAGGTTGCCGACGGCAAACCGGGGCCGATAGCCAGCCGGTTGCGGGAAATCTACGTGGATTTCGCCAGGGCAACCGCTACCTGAAGGTGGCTGCCGGCCTGAAGGCTCCGCGAATTGCGACGGACTTGTGCCGCGTTCGCTTGAGCCTTGCCTCGGGAATGGCACCTCTTGTGCCGCTTGTACGGTTATCTTGAGACCCATCGACGTCGCGCGAAGCCTAGATCTTCCGCACCACACGTGGCTGGCCGGATGCGCATTCCAGCGCCTCGCGGTCCCATCTCGCGGTATCGGCCGCGGCCTCATATGTGCTTTGCAGGAATTCCAGCAGCGCGCGGTCGGGATCGGCGGCGGTGCGCACCGCGTCATAGGGCAGGATGAATTCGCCGAGCGCTTCGCTGAAGAAGGCGGCGCCGGGTCTGACCTTGACCGCGCGATACCCGGCCGGTTCGGGATAGGCATAGGAATAGAACGCGGGATAATCGATCGCGCCGCTGCCCGGCCAGAAGCCCGCACTGCATTCCTCGTCGGAATAGGCTTCGCAGGTGACCGCGTCCGGCAGGTTCGGCACGCCGCCGGGATGGCGCGGCGCCCGCCGGCCGGAAAAGCGCGTCACCGCAAGGTCGAAACTGCCCCAGAAGAAATGTACCGGGCTCGCCTTGCCGAGGAAGCCGGTGCGGAATTGCTTGAACACGCGATCGGTATTGACGAGGATCTGGAAGAAGCGCCGTACCGCATCCGGATCGTAGGACGCATGTTTGCGGTCCAGCGAAAACCTGATCGGCTCCGGCAATTCGTTCGGCATCTCATCTATGGCGAGGTGAATGCCGAGCTCGGCGAGTGCCGCCATCACGTCCGCATGGAAACTCGCGACCGATTGTCCGGGGAGCGTCAACTGCCGCTGCGCGCCGTCGCTTGAGAAAATGCGCAGAACGTGATCGATGAAGTCGAAGTCGATCTGGAATGTCCTGGTGCCGTCGGGAATCGGCGAAGTAGTCAGGCCGCGCGCCGTGACGTAAAGCGCCACATGCCAGGAGTGGTTCAGCCACGGCGAGCGTACGTAGCGGATTTTGCCGACGATCTGGGTCCAGAGATGGAGGGTGTCATAGGTCTCGCGCCATCCAGCGGTCGACAATTCGGGCCATGGGGCGGGCATCTCGATCATGGCGAAATCCGTCGTTGTCCGTCGGGATAAATGGGACGGCAGGGGCCGGAAAGGAAGCCGTCCCATACGCATCAGCCATGCAGTTTTTGCGCCGTCTCCGCGATCACGCGGCCTTGATACCGCGCGCCGGCCAGTTCGTTCTCGGTGGGCTGACGTCTGCCATCACCGCCGGTGATCGTGGTGCTGCCATAGGGCGAGCCGCCGGTGACATCGTTGAGCTCCATCTGGCCGGTAAAGCCGTAGTTGAGCCCGACAATGGTCATGCCGAAATGCAACAGATTGGTGATGATGGAAAACAGCGTGGTTTCCTGGCCGCCGTGCTGGGTCGCGGTCGAGGTGAACGCGCCGCCGACCTTGCCGTGCAGGGCGCCCTTGACCCAGAGGCCGCCGGCCTGGTCGAGGAAGTTGGCCATCTGTGACGACATCCGGCCAAACCGCGTGCCGGTGCCGACGATCACGGCGTCATAATCGGCGAGTTCCGCGATCCTGGCGACGGGAGCTGACTGATCGAGCTTGTAGTGCGCCGCTTTGGCGACTTCAGCCGGCACCAGTTCGGGCACGCGCCTGATATCGACGGAAGCACCGGCCCCGCGGGCACCTTCAGCAACGGCGTTGGCCATCGCCTCGATATGGCCGTAGGCGGAATAATACAGGACGAGAACTTTTGTCATGACCGTATCTTTCGTTCGGAAAGGGGGGGTGTTCTTGTTGTCATGCCCGGGCAAGAGCGCTCAGCGCGTCTTCATCAAGCCCGGGTATGACGTTCTCTGTCATTGCCTGCCGCGCCTCACGCCGCGTCGACCAACACCAGCTCGGAGTCTTCCAGCGCGGTGATCTTGAGCTGCTTCTCGTTGCTGATCGCGGCGCCGTCCCGGGCATTGACCCGTACACCGTTGACTTCGACCGCTCCAGCCGCCGGCACCAGATAGAGATGGCGCGCCTTTTCGGGCGTATATTTCGCGCTCTCACCGGCCTTCAGCGTGGTGGCGAGCACCCGCGCATTGGCGCGGATCGGCAGCGCGTCCTTGTCGGCCTCGAAACCGCTCGCGATGGTCACGAGCTTGCCCGACCGGTCCGACTTCGGAAACGGCCTGGCGCCCCAGGTCGGCTGGCCGCCTTGCATGGTCGGCTCGATCCAGATCTGGAATATCCTGGTTTGGGTCGGCTCCAGATTGTATTCGGAGTGGCGGATGCCGCTTCCCGCGCTCATCACCTGGACGTCGCCCGCTTCGGTGCGGCCCTTGTTTCCCAAACTATCTTGATGGGTGATCGCGCCTTCGCGAACGTAGGTGATGATTTCCATATTCGCGTGGGGATGGGCGGGAAAGCCGCTGTTCGGCGCGATCTCGTCATCGTTCCATACCCGCAAGCTACCATGACCCATGTTGTCCGGGTCGTAATGGCTGCCGAACGAGAAATGGTGCTTTGCCTTCAGCCAGCCGTGGTCGGCGGCGCCCAGCTTTGCAAATGGCCTGAGTTCGATCATGGGATGTTCCTTTGCCTGGATGGTTCAATCTGTTTTCGGGTTAAGCGCCGAAGCCGCCATCGACATTGAGCACGGTGCCGGTGACGAACGACGCGCCGGGGCTTGCCAGGAAGACGACGCCAGCCGCGATTTCCTCGGCGGTGCCGTAGCGTTGCAGTGCGTGCTGCAACCGCTGCGCTTCTGCGAATGCGCCGCCATCCTTTGGATTCATATCGGTATCGATCGAGCCGGGTTGCAGCACGTTGACGGTAATGCCGCGCGGTCCGAGGTCGCGCGCCGCGCCTTTGCTGTAACCAACAATCGCGGACTTGGTAGCAGCGTAGTCCGCCAGACCCGGAAACGTAGCGCGGCTGGCGATACCTGAGCCGATGGTGACGATGCGTCCGCCGTCGCCCATCAGTTTCGAGGCTGCGCGGATCGCGGTAACGACGCCTTGCACATTGACCGCATCCTGATGCGCCAGCGCTGCGGTATCGACTGTCGCATCATCGACCGGTGCGCTGGCGATGACGCCGGCGTTGTTGACGAGAATGTCGAGTCGACCGAAATGCTTGGCGACGTCCTGCACCAGCCGGTCGACGTCGGCCGGTGACGCCTGGTCTGCCTTGAAGGCGCGCGCCTGTACGCCCTTGGCCTTCAATTCCGCGACAACCGCTTCGGCCTTGTCGGCAGAAGCGACATAGCTGATCGCGACGTTGGCGCCTTCGTCGGCGAGTGCGCGAGCGCTGGCGGCGCCGATGCCGCGCGAGCCGCCGGTGACGAGGGCAGTCTTGCCAGTAAGCTTCTTGGTCATTGGATTTCTCCATCGCCTGCAAATTCGATGGCTTGTGGATATGCCGGCGGCGGTGATATATAAATAGAAACAATCGAAACTCATTGTTTCCAAAAATTAGATAAAGGCTGGGACTAATGTCAAAACTCCCGGATTTCGAGGCGCTGGCGATTTTCGCCAAGGTCGTGGAGTTGCGGTCGTTTGCAGCAGCAGCCGGCGAACTGGCGCTGTCCAAGCCTACGGTGTCGAAGGCGGTCAGCCGCCTTGAGGAACGGCTCGGCGCCCGGCTGTTCAACCGCACCTCGCGGCGGCTCGCCTTGACCGATGCCGGACAAAAACTTGCGGCACGCGCCGCGCGCCTGCTGGCTGACGGCGAGGCCGCGGAAAACGAGGCCTTGTCGCAATCGGTTGCGCCGCGCGGGCTGGTCCGGTTCGCGGTGCCCATGACCTTCGGCGTCAAGGCGGTGGCGCCGATCCTGCCGGAATTTCTCAGGCAATACCCCGAGGTTTCGATCGACCTGCATCTCAGCGACGCCATGGTGGATCTGGTCGGCGAAGGTTTTGACGCGGGCTTGCGGATCGCCAGCCTGCCCGACTCCTCTTTGATCGCGCGGCGGCTGTGCGGGATGCCACGCTACACGGTCGCTGCACCTGCTTATCTCAAGAAGTACGGTCGCCCGACCCATCCGATGCATCTGGCGCAACACCGCTGCTTTGCCTATGCCTATCTGTCGACTGCGAACGTCTGGCACTACACCAATGCCGCCGGCGAGCAGGCGAGCGTACGGCCGGCCGGGCAGCTGCGCGTCAACAATGGGGAGGCGGTGTTGCCGGCGCTGGTCGCGGGCCTCGGCATCGCAGACCTGCCGGATTTCATTGTTGGCGATGTCATTGCCTCGGGCGAGGTCGAGGTGATCCTGAAGGGCTGGAAGCAGACCGAAGGCGCGGTGCATCTGGTGATGCCGCCCGGCGGCCCGCGCCCCGCCCGCGTCGAGGTGCTCGCGGAGTTTCTGACGACGCATTTCGCCAAGCAAAGGAAGCGGAAATAGTTCGTCACGCGGTTGGAGCAGTCCTTCACATTTTGTTGTGCGGCAAGAACCTTCGCTGGCCTCATTCATTTGCGACACGGATGGAACCGGGCGCGCGGAATTCGGCGATTGTTGCATTTGAAGAAAGGACCGCACATGGCAGCCCAGCGGACAATGCTGAACATTGCGATCGCCGTCGGCGCGTTCGCGGCGCAAGGCGTTGCGGTCGCGGAGGAATATCGCGGCACCATGGAACAGCAGATGGCCTGCACGCCGGATGTATTCCGGTTTTGCGGCGCGCAGATTCCGGACGTCAACCGGATCGTGGGTTGCCTCCGGCAGAACACCGCGCAGCTCAGCGGTCCCTGTCGCGCGGTGTTCGAATCGAACGACAGCATGCAACAACCCGCACCGGGACGCCGCGAGGTTCAGCCGCGCCGCGACGACAACGATCAATATCAATAGCGCTGTCTCGCTCACGCCGCCGGCACGTCACGGACCGGCCCCTGACAGACATCGACCCATTCGGCCGCGGTCAGATCCGCCATCCGCTGCGGCGCGATGCGCACCGCGCTGTGGGTCGAGCCCGCGGCCGGCACGACGATATCGAACGCCTTGAGCGACAAGTCGCAATAGACCGGCAGCGGCGTTTTCAGGCCGAACGGGCAGACGCCGCCGACTTCATGGCCGGTGATAGCGGCAACTTCATCGAGCCCGAGCATTTTCGGCTTGATGCCGAACAGGGCCTTTACCTTTTTGTTGTCCATCCGCGCGGTGCCGCTGGCCACGATCAGCACCACGCGATGGCCGACCCGCAGGCTCAGCGTCTTGGCGATCCGCGCCGGCTCGACGCCATAAGCCTCGGCCGCCAGCACCACGGTTGCCGAACTCATGGTCGATTCGATCACTGAGATGTCGGGGGCTTTTTCCGCGAAAAACGCCCGAACCGATTCAAGACCCATGAGCGGCAACAACCCCGGGCAATTCCGACAGCGCGTGGATGCGGTAATCCGGCGCGACGCCAAGCTCATCCATCTGCATCCGGATCGCCTTGAACATGGTCAGCGGCGCGATCATCTCGCTTTTCACGCAGGCCTGCGCCATCGCCTCCGGCGTCACCCGCTCGATCCAGGCGACGTTGAGGCCAAAGGATTTGGCGCCGCAGGCATCCCATGGGTTGGACGAGACGAACAGGACGTCCGAAGGCTGCACGCCGAGCTTTTCCTCGATCAGGACATAGGCGTCCGGTGCCGGCTTGAAGATGCGTTTGGAGTCGATGCTGATAGTGGCATCGAGCACGCGGTCGAGCCCGCTGTTGCGCACCAGCGCATTCAGCATGTCGGTGCTGCCGTTGGAAAGGATCGCGAGCTTGCGGTTTTTCAGCGCTGCGAGCGCCGCATTGGCATCCGGATACAGATCGAGATGCAGATATTTCTCCATCAGGCGCGTGAGCACGCCGTCGTCGTATTTCAGCCCAAGAATGCGCAGCGTGTAGGCGAGCGATTCCCGCGTCAGCACGGAAAAGTCCTCGTAGCGCCGCATCAGCGAGCGCAGCCAGGAATATTCGAGCTGCTTGATCCGCCAGACCTGGGTGATGATCTCTCCGTAGCCCGGAAACGTTTCCTCGGTGACAGCCGCCACCGACTGCACGTCATACAGCGTGCCATAGGCATCGAACACAACGGCCTTGATGGTCATGGATGCACCCTTGTTGATGGCTCTCGGTTCGGCATTTTGCCATTCCCGGCGGCGGCTCGGATTATGGACGTGCGGCAAATTGGTTATACATAACGGATTTGGCAAGCCGCTGGATAACGGGCGATTGCGCGCGAACGCGGTTTCGCGATCCCGCGGCGCGATCGGTCCGGGGTTTGAGAAAAATGTACGCCCAACAGGAGAGGGCGCGGGCGACCTCAAGAGAGGCGCGGCGCGACCTCTAAGAAGAGGCGCGGGGAATGCCGGGTGTCCGATGGCACCCGTGGTTGGTGCAAAAAATGCACCGGGTAGTCGCCACAGGTTCACCGGGGTTGCCCCGGCATTCCCTGCGCGATGGTTTTACGGTTTCCTTCGAGCTCTTCCCGGCGACCGGGCTTTGTTGTCACCGTCATCCCTGAGAAGCTTGCTTCTCAAGAACTTGACGCCAGCGTCGGGGCGTCAGAACCACACGACTTCGCCGTACGCCAGCCTCGCCGCTCGTCCACGCGCCAAAAGCGCGCGACGGCGTGGCCCAGCGTCCACCGCATCCCACCCCAACGTTCGTGACGATCATGATACGTCCCTCTCTCGAGGCGGGACAGGGCAAGCAAAGAGCTGATTTGCGCTGGATGAGAAGGGAAATATTTTCAGGCAGAGGTCTGGACCGCCCACATCAGCATGAGTCCGTTCAACAAATCGCTTTTTTGGAGCACGGGAAAGAGAACGCGGTATCGAGAGTGCGCCGCGCAAACCGTTCGCGCAGGTTCCGTTTCCAGGAACATTTTGCCTGCGGGAGGGTTGAGGATGGGAGTGTTTAACCTCTCGAGGTCAAAATGAAGAAGTTAGCTTACGTTCTCACCGCGGTCGTGGCGCTGTCAATCGCTGCCCCGACGGTCGCCAGCGCGCACTGGCATCATCATTGGCACCACCACCACTGGCATCATCATTGGCACCATCACTGGTGACAAGGATAAACCCCCGGTTCGCCGGGGGTTTTCCTTTGGCAAGATGTCGTTTCGAACCGCAACAACCAGCCGGTCTGCGCCTTCCCGGAACCGCCCCGCGGCAATCAGGAATTTGCAGGATCGTTAGAATGGAATCGCCGTGAGACCATGATGGCCTCACCGCGAAGGACGACGCCTCGGCGACGACATTGTGAAAACAGGAAGAGTTCCAAAGGCAGGAAACCGGTGTCATGGCAAGCGGATGAGATAGCGCCGTTTGGCCAGCTTGGTAAAATTGAGCCGCTATCAAATGCTTCAATCGGTCGCCACAATCGAACCCGGGACGGTTCCCGCAGGGGACTGCATCACAGCGATTGCCCGCGGCGGATGCTGACCGAACATATGGCCGCGACTCGGCGTCAACTTCATCGCGGATACGCAACAAAACCAATCTTTCGCGGCTGCTGCCAGCCGGTTGTACGCTTTCCCGGAGCCGAACTGGATCGTGACGCCATCGGCCTCTACGAAGGCAACTCTAAAACTTCCTTCATTGCTACCCCGTCCAGTTCAAGCGCCGCAACACAGGCGAGAAAGAACGTTGCCGGGAATGTTCCTCGCGCCAGCTTGCTGGTGATCGAGGCTTCCGTTTCCATGATTCCATGCTTCCTGAGCCGCCTGGCTAGCTCGATATGGGTGATCCCGGCATCGTTCACCTTGTGGTTCAGGAAGGCAGCGGCTCGTTCGCACCATTCCTCTTCGGACTTGACGTTCATGAAACCTCCATCTTGGTGGCTATCATATCTGATAGATTGTTGTTGGCTCGTAACCCATCATATCCGATGGCTCGCACAAATGAGAGGGGTGGCTAGATATTCCAGATGAAGGATGCCGTGAGACCATGACGGCTCACGCCGAAGGGTGACACCCCCGAAAGCCACCAGCGACGCGAGGCTGTGCGATTGCGGTGATTACTGCTTGGTCCTCACAGGGGCAGCTTCCAGTTTTTCACTCCAGGCGATCAGCCTTTCTCCGAGGTATTTTGCGCCGGAAGGCAGGAACGAAAAATCAAACTCGGCGTCAAATTCATCGCGGATACGCAACAAGACCAATTGATCATGGATATCGGAATTTAATTCAAAATCCTTCGCGGCTGCCGCCACAGACGCCGAGATGTCCCCCTCGGCCAGCGCCTTGCTTGCCACAATTTGACGGGCAACGGTTGGCGCCAACCGCCCCAGAAAAATAGCGTTTTCTTCCGAAAGAACCATCTCGGACGTAGCGCCATCTCGACTGGAAACCTTCAAAACGTATTCATTGCCTCTCGGCTCTATCGACAATCCGCTGAATTCGCTTGCCATGGGGTACTCACAGATGGAGGAGACCGTCACGCCTGGGCATGCCGCTGCCAATAGCCGGTGAAACCGCGCTTCAAGGCCGATGTGGGGCAATCCAGCCAACCTGACCGCCTTGGAGATGCGACGGCTGTTCCTAGTGCCATGACTCCTGCGCGTAGCAGAGCAGATATGCCCCACCGATGTTGTGGTCAATGCCGATTTCGGCACGTGACAAGCGATTAGAGTGGTTCTCGATCACGTCGATGCAGGCACATCGATGCCTAACCGCCCGGAACCCTCACGGTGACCATCATGGAAGCAGGGAGGCTGACGGGGACTGACCGGCGGCTGATGGCCGATCGTGCCGGTCAGGCAGGATCTGGGACAACGCGGCGGTGGAGAGTTTCTGTTCGTCGTTGAAGATCGAGCGGACTGCGCGCAGAATGTACCGAACGAGGGATGACGCCAGCCGCCATCTTCGATTCGGATATTTGACGCCTATCGCGTTCGAGCGGCTGGCTTCACGAGGGCGTTTTCGAGCGAAGCATGCCCTCGGACTTGATCCGTGGGTGGATCCGGTTCGCGTAAAGAAAACGCGTCAAAACAAGAATCTGGAGCCCCGTTCCGATTCTATCGGAACGGAAAAGGCTCTGGCTGATGCTGACGTCAACAGTACTTTTTTACGACTCGGCCGCGGTAGCATTTTTTGTCGGCGCGGCTATTACTATGCGCCAGTAGAGTGCCTGACAGTCTTGCGTATTCTTTCTGCAAGCGCAGAAATTGGTGTGAGTCCGTTTCTGCTCATGAAGACATGAAACGCGCAGTCGAAGTCGCTGCGTGGCAAGTATTGGGTGCGCCATCATGCATATTGATCAGGTCAAAAGGGTCGCTGCAGCGCGTCCCGAGACACAATTGCTGCACTTGGTGCATGCGTTGCAAAACCTGTTTAAGACGGGCATCGAAGCTGATTGCATTGTGCAATTGCTCGAAGGAGTGATGAAGACTCAGAACATCAACATCCGGATGTTAGGAACAACTCTTGGAACCATAGCATCAAGCGCGGAAGAGATTTCTGTAACATCGGATGATATTAAGCGCCGCGCCGATAATGTTGCCCAGGAAACGACGACGACCAGTGCCGAGGTCGCGCGTCTCGTCGAGGTCGTGAAAGGCCTCAATGAATCAAAAAACCAATTTGGCGCTGTCCAGGAGATGATGGGGGATATCACCAAAACAGTTAAGTTGATCAACAAAATCGTTGATCAAACCAAATTGCTGGCGCTCAACGCAACGATCGAAGCCGCCAGGGCCGGGGAGCAAGGCAAGGGGTTTGCCGTGGTGGCTTCGGAGGTAAAAAATCTCTCTGAGTCTACAAGAGTAGCTGCCGAGGAAATTCGAAAAAACATTGAGCGTGGCCAGAGTACCCTTGATTCCATTTTCAAGGTGTTGAAGCAGCAGGTCGAGGAAACCGGCCGGATATCCGATAAAGCCCTGCAATCCATTAAAATAGCCGACGCTGAAACGATCAGTATCGCCGATGCTATCTCCCAGATTGCCATTGGCATCAAAGAGCAAAGCGACGCAATGCAGAAGGTAAACGTCACATTGGGTGGCTTTGTTTCGACGTCAACCCAGAATGCCGATATTGTTGCGGAGCTTTCCGCAATCAAAGATGAATTGGGCACCTGTTCGAGACAGAGCCTGGACGCTGTTCGGGCAGTCACGGTAGCGCAGAATGTCGAGACCGATTCCAGCAAGGCGCCTTGCACGATCCTCGACTGGCTGGGTAAGAAGATAAATCAGACGCACGATATCAAGAAGGTTCTTCAGGAACTGGTTGTTCTGATATGCGACCATTTTAGCTGGCAGATCGCGCATGTCTTGATTCCCGATGCTTCCGGGAAAATCAGATCGGCCAACATTTGGCACATTCCACCTAATAAACGTAACACCAAGTTTGTTCAGATGTCCGAGTCGGTCGAATTTGCACCGGGTACGGGTCTACCGGGACGTGTCTATCAGAGCAAAGAACTGGAGTGGATATCCGATGTTACGATCGATACCAATTTTCCTCGCGCCCAAGCAGCCAAAGAACTCGATCTCGTTTCCGGATTAGCAATTCCATTGCTCTCAAGAAAACGCGAAGTGCTCATGGTCATTGAATACTTCGCCACCCGTGGGCAAAAACCCGATGAAAACTTCTGCACGCTTTTAGAACAAACCGGTCAGATCCTGGGCAAGCTGATCATAAGTGAGAAAATCTCTCACGCTTCTGCGTAACCTCCTTGTTGTCTTTTTTTATTCTTTCTCAGGTGGCCCTCAACGTCGATGGAGTCGCGCCGAACAGCCAAGCGTCCTGAAACAAGCGTCCTGAAACAAGCGCGGCTAAATTTTTCCGAGGCCGGCGAGCCAGGTTACGCCGCGAGCGGCTCTCGAGGTTT
>JAGXAF010000254.1 GCA_018971675.1 Bradyrhizobium sp. | reverse complement strand
AGGTCTGGACGATCCTGTTGTCGATCCTGACCTTCTCGCTGTCGCTGCTTGGCACCTTCCTGGTGCGCTCGGGCGTTTTGACCTCGGTGCATGCGTTCGCGTCCGACCCCAAGCGCGGCGTGTTCATCCTGTTGATTCTCTGCATCTTCATTGGCGGCAGCCTCACGCTCTACGCATGGCGGGCCTCGACGCTGAAGCAGGGCGGCCTGTTCGCGCCGATCTCGCGTGAGGGCGCGCTGGTGCTCAACAATCTGTTCCTCACCACCGCCTGCGCCACGGTGTTTGTCGGGACGCTGTATCCGCTGGCGCTGGAAGTGACCACCGGCCAGAAGATTTCGGTTGGCGCCCCGTTTTTCAACCTGACCTTCGCCCCCCTGTTCGTGCCGCTGATGATTGCGGTTCCGTTCGGGCCGCTCCTGGCGTGGAAACGCGGTGACCTGCTGGGAGCCGCGCAGCGGCTGTTTGCCGCCGGCGCCGCGGCGCTGGTAGCGATTGCGGTGTTGTGGGCGTGGACGCGGGGCGGAAGCACGCTCGCACCGCTGGCCATCGGACTTGCGGTGTTTGTGGTCGCGGGCGCGCTGAGCGACCTCGCCGAGCGCACCGCCCTGTTCCGCGTACCGTTCGGCACATCGGTCCGGCGTGCGCGCGGATTGCCGCGTTCGAGCTGGGGAACGGTGTTCGCGCATGCCGGCGTCGGCATCGCCCTGATAGGCATCGTCTGCGAGACCACCTGGAACAGCGAATATATCGGATCGATGAAGGCCAATGACGTCGCCCACGTCGCCGGCTATGCCCTGAAGTTTGACGGAGTGACCCAGCGACAGGGACCGAATTTCCGGGAAGCGGTCGCGAAGTTCGAGGTCAGCCTCGACGGCAAATGGCTGAGCACGATGACGCCGTCGAAACGCAATTTCACCACGCGTGGATCGACCACCACCGAGACGGCGCTGCTGACCCGTGGCGCGAGCCAGCTTTATGTCTCGCTTGGCGATATCGCGGCCGACGGAACCATCGCCGTGCGCATCTACCACAAGCCGATGGTGCTCCTGATCTGGTTTGGTCCGGTGCTGATGGCGTTCGGTGGCATGCTGTCGCTGTCGGATCGGCGGCTCCGGGTCGGAGCGCCAAAGCCTGCACGGGTACCGCGCGGCTTGCAGCCGGCGGAGTGATCCATTGAAACGGATTCTTGCCTGCGTATTTGTCTTGTCGGTGATGATCGGCTCGTCGGCCGCCTACGCGGTGGAACCCGACGAGATCATGTCGGATCCGGCCAAGGAGTTGCGGGCGCGAAATTTGTCCCGCGAACTGCGCTGCATGGTTTGCCAGAACGAGTCGATCGACGATTCCCAGGCGCCGCTGGCGCGTGATTTGCGGCTGTTGGTGCGGGAGCGGATCGCGGCCGGCGACAGCGACGCACAGGTGCTGGATTTCCTGGTCGCGCGTTATGGCGAATTCGTGCTGCTGAAGCCGCGTCTGGAGCCCCGCACCTTGTTGCTATGGCTGTTGTCGCCCCTGGTGCTGGCCGGCGGCGGACTCGTGCTGTGGGCTCAAAGTCGGCGACGCCCCGGATCCGGCGGCGGGCAGGACAATTCGACGGTCAAACTGACGGCGGAAGAAGAGGCGCGGTTGAAGAAATTGATCGCCGAACCATCATTGCCGGATCGTCCGGCATAGCGCTCCGACGGTTTTTCGCCGCGGGCGAAGCCATTTTTCCATTCCCTGCGATAAACTGCCGCATCGGATTGCGGCTTCATTACAAAAGTTTAATTCCCTCGCCAGCGCGGTGTAACGCGGCAAACCCCATCTTCAGGCGACAGGGGTGCTTGCCTCGCGGCACCGTCGTTTCAGGGCTCTGGAGACTTTCTATATGACTGACCGTCCCACCGATCTTTCCTCGCTTCCGTCTTGTCAGGCGCCACGGCGTTCGCGATTTTCAGCGCGAAAATTTGCCTTGATGGCCTCGGTCGCTGCCGGTCTGGGGATCGCCGCTTACGGCTTCGGCCCGTCGCAGGCGCCGGTCGATATTTTCACCAGCGCCGCGCATGCGCAGGTCAGCAACGAGGTCAGCAAGGCCGCGCAGCCGGTCGGGTTCGCCGATATTGTCGAGCATGTGAAGCCATCGGTGATCTCGGTCAAGGTCAACATCAACGAGAAGGTGTCCAAGGACGATAGCGACGATTCTCCGTTCCAGCCGGGTTCGCCCATGGAGCGCTTCTTCCGTCGCTTCGGCGGGCCGGACGGCTTTCCTCCGGGCTTGCGCGGCGGCCGCGGACACGGCGTGGTGACCGGGCAGGGTTCCGGCTTTTTCATTTCCGCCGACGGCTACGCGGTCACCAACAATCACGTGGTCGACGGTGCCGACAAGGTCGAAGTGACGACCGATGACGGCAAGACCTACAAAGCCAAGGTCATCGGCACCGACGCCCGTACCGACCTGGCGCTGATCAAGGTCGAGGGTGGTTCGAATTTCCCGTTCACGAAGCTTTCCGAAGCCAAGCCCCGGATCGGTGATTGGGTGCTCGCGGTCGGCAATCCGTTCGGCCTCGGCGGCACCGTCACGGCCGGCATCGTCTCGGCCAGCGGTCGAGACATCGGCAACGGTCCCTACGACGATTTCATCCAGATCGACGCGCCGGTGAACAAGGGTAATTCCGGCGGCCCGGCCTTTAATACCGAAGGCGAGGTGATCGGCGTCAACACCGCGATCTATTCGCCGTCGGGCGGCAGCGTCGGCATCGCGTTCTCGATTCCGGCCGCCACCGTCAAGAGCGTGATTGCCCAGCTCAAGGACAAGGGCTCGGTCAGCCGCGGCTGGATTGGCGTACAGATTCAGCCGGTGACGCCCGATATTGCCGACAGTCTTGGATTGAAGAAAGCCGAAGGCGCGCTGGTCGCGGAGCCGCAGGCCAACGGGCCGGCCGCCAAGGCCGGTATCGAATCCGGCGACGTGATCACGGCCGTGAATGGCGAAACCGTCAAGGATGCCCGCGAACTCGCCCGTACCATCGGCGGGCTCGCGCCCGGCAACGCCGTAAAGCTCAATGTCCTGCACAAGGGCCAGGACAAGGTCATCAACCTGACGCTTGGTCAATTGCCGAATACGATCGAAGCCAAGGCTGATACCGACAGGGACGACAGGGGCGGTTCGGCTCACGGCACCGACGTGCCGAAGCTCGGCATGACGGTAGCCCCGGCCAACAACGTTGCCGGTGCCGGCAAGGATGGCGTCGTCGTGACAGAAGTGGATCCGAAGAGCGCGGCCGCGGAGCGCGGCTTCAAGGAAGGCGATGTGATCCTCGAGGTCGCGGGCAAGACCGTAGCCAATGCCACGGATGTGCGCGAAGCGATCAAGGCAGCGCGTTCCGACAACAAGAACAGCGTCCTGATGCGTGTCAAGAGCGGCGGGCAATCGCGTTTCGTTGCGGTGCCGTTGGCGAAGGGCTGACGCAACGGGTGTTTAGAGCGTTTTCGAGCGAAGTGGATACCGGTTCGCGTGAAGAAAACGCGTTAAAACAACAATCTAGAGCCCCGTTCCGATTCCATCGGAACGGAAACGGCTCTGGCGAGATGGAAGGTGTCGCCGGCATCGTCGCCCCCGCCGGCGGCCTTTCCAGGGGGGCGGGTCCAAAGCTCGCTCCCTTGAGGTCCTTCCGGTGGAATACGCCCCCCTCCGTCGGAAGGTCAAAGGGCGGTGAGGTTCCCCCCAAGCTTCACCGCCCGCTTGCTTCGCTTCATCGAGAGTTGCCGGGGTCATTGCATGATGATGCCGACCACGCCATGGTGACAGGAGGCTCGCCCAGGTGACCGCCACCGATCCAAACATGCGCCTCCTGATCGTAGAAGATGACCGCGAATCCGCCGACTATCTGGTAAAGGCGTTTCGCGAAGTCGGTTACGTCGCCGATCTCGCCAGCGATGGCGAGGAAGGGTTGACGCTCGCCGATACCGGCGACTATGACGTGCTGGTGATCGACCGGATGCTGCCGAAGCGCGACGGCCTGTCGGTGATCGGCAGCCTGCGCGAGAAGGGCAATCGCACGCCAGCGCTGATCCTCTCGGCGCTCGGGCAGGTCGATGACCGCATCAAGGGTTTGCGCGCCGGCGGCGACGACTACCTGCCAAAACCCTATTCATTCGCCGAGCTGCTGGCGCGGGTCGAAGTGCTGTCGCGCCGCCATGGCGGTCCGGCTGAGGAAACCACCTACCGCGTCGGCGATCTCGAACTCGACCGGCTGTCGCATCGGGTGGCGCGCGGCAAGGACGAACTGACGCTGCAACCGCGCGAGTTCAGGCTGCTGGAATATCTGATGAAGCATGCAGGGCAGGTCGTGACGCGAACGATGCTGCTGGAGAATGTCTGGGATTATCATTTCGATCCCCAGACCAACGTCATCGACGTGCATATTTCGCGGCTGCGATCCAAGATCGACAAGGGCTTCGAGCGCCCCTTGCTGCATACGATCCGCGGTGCCGGATACATGATCCGTGACGGCATTCGGTAAGCTCATCCGCACCACAGCGTTTCGCCTGACGCTGGTCTATCTGTTTTTGTTTGCGTTGTTTGCGGCCTCGCTGCTCGGCTATTTCGCCTGGAACACACGCCGGCTGCGAGCGAGCCGACATTGCCGGCGACCGCCTGTCCCGTCGGCGTGGTCACGAGGTAGAGGTTGGCGCCGGGGCGCAACGCGCGATTCTCGATGGTGAAAACCAGCCCGCGCAAGCCACGCCGG
>JAGXAF010000253.1 GCA_018971675.1 Bradyrhizobium sp. | reverse complement strand
GACTACGTCCAAAGCAGCAGCCGCCGACGGCTTCAGCCTGACATCACACGGTCACAGGTCTTCCGAGGATCCACGGATCGAACGCAAGCCGCTCCGGAGCAAGGCGCGTAAAGCCCTACTCGCCCCATGCCGTGAATGCCTCATTGAACGCACGCTCGCCGGGCGCCCCCTTTTCGATCGCGATAATGGCGCGGCGCTGGTTGACATAGACCAGCGGCACGTCGAACCACGAACGCTCCTTCAGAAGCTGGATATTGCGCGCGCGGTCGGACTCCACGTTCGACAAACCGACCAGGAAGAACCCGTCGGTGACCTTGACCGCAAGGCCGGCGAGCGGCGTGCCGCGGGCCTGCTCGTTGGATTTCATCAGGATGCCCGGCACGTTGCTGACGCCGCCGCCGGAGAAATCCGGCGGCAGGATAAAGGTCAGCTCGGCAGTATGGCTGGCCGGCAGCGACGTGTCGGTGTTGCGGCGGAACGACATCGTCATCTTGAACTGGCGGTCGGGAATGTCGATGTCGGCGCGCACCGCGATATCGGTGGGCTGGCCGGCGCCCGCCTTGACCGGCTCGGTGCGCCACACCACCGTGCCGACATATTGCTTGCCCTTGGGATCGGATGGATCCTCGTCATACAGCACCACTCGCTGCGCCACCGGCGCGACCTGGTCGGTCGATGACGGCTGGCCGACCCGATCGGGAATCTTCGGTTTCTCCAGCGGCGCCGTATTGTCCTTTGGCGCTTCCACCACTTCGGTCGACGACCTGAACAGACCGCTCACGGTGTTCAAGGCCTGCTTGCCCATCAGGATCGCGGCGCCCACCACGATCAGGATGACGCCGATCGCGATCGCGCTCTTGAATGGAAACGCGGCGGTACGCGGGCGCTTTTTCGATTCGCGGTCGCGCGACCGCGAAGGGGAACCCGACGGCGTGTAGCGTTCGGCCTCCTGGACGGATTCATCGTAGGAATAAGGCGCCTCCGGATCGCCGCCGCGATTCTCCATGCTTGGCTCGAGCCGGTCAAACTCCGGCGACGGGGACGGCACGTTGGCATAGGTTTTCCGCGCCGCGCGATTGGCTTGCGCCGCGGCGCGCCCAAGATCGTCAGCATCGGCCGCGATATCGCGGAACCCGCGCATGCCCGGCGTGGGTGCGTTGTCATCAGCGCCGCGGCGGGCGCCCGCCCCGCGTTCCCGACTTGGCGGCGTATCCGATATTGGAACGGGAGGCAGCCGCGACGAAGATTGATCGGGGCGAAGATTGCGTGGGGCCGATGGAGCGGCGGCTCCGCCCGGCCGGGTGCCGGATCGGATGTTGGCGCGGAATGCATCGCCGGCACGCGCGCCGCTGCGCGGCGCATCCCCGCCACCGGCGCGGGTGGCATCCCGGGCGCGCTGGGCTGCCTCGGATTCGACCTTGCGAACGGCCTCCTCCAGCGACAACCGCTCGCGGGTGATCTCGGATTCGCTCAACGGCGGTTCCACGCTGCGCAACTGCGCGATCAGCGCGGAGCGAGCCCGTTCGTACACCGCACGGCGGCTCTCGCCGGGAGCACTGGGGTCCAGTCCGGCAATGGCGCGGGCGATCAGCGGGTAGTAGTCAGCCATCTCTGCTCAACACTGCAGGCGTTCCGGTAATATCTCGTTACGCCTCAAACGGGTTCTGGACCAGAATAGTATCTTCGCGTTCCGGGCTGGTGGAAAGCAGCGCGATCGGACAGCCCACCAATTCCTCGACCCTGCGAACATATTTGATGGCCTGCGCCGGCAAGTCAGCCCAGGAGCGCGCGTTGGCGGTCGGCTTCTTCCAGCCCTCGATGGTCTCGTAGATCGGCGTCACCCGCGATTGCGCGCCCTCACCCGCCGGCAAATGATCGATCTCCCTGCCGTCCAGCCTGTAGCCGACGCAGACCTCGATGCTGTCGAAACCATCGAGGATATCCAGCTTGGTCAGCGCCAGGCCATGGATGCCGCACGTCCGCACCGTCTGGCGCACCAGCACCGCATCGAACCAGCCACAGCGCCGCTTGCGTCCGGTGTTGACGCCGAATTCCTTGCCGCGGCGGCCGATCTCCTCGCCGGTCTCGTCGGTCAGCTCGGTGGGAAACGGCCCCTGGCCGACCCGGGTCGTATATGCCTTGCAGATACCGAGCACATAACCGACCGCGCTCGGCCCCATGCCGGCGCCGGTCGCCGCCTGCGCCGCCACCGTATTGGACGATGTGACATAGGGATAGGTGCCGTGGTCGACATCGAGCAGCGCGCCTTGCGCGCCCTCGAACAGGATACGCTTGCCCTCGCGGCGCCGCAGGTCGAGCAAATGCCACACCGTTTCGGCATAGGGCAAAAGCTTCGGTGCCATTGCCGTCAGCTCTTTCAGGATTCCGCCGCCCTCGATCGGCTCCAGATTGAGGCCGCGGCGCAGCGCATTGTGGTGCGCCAGCAGCCGTTCGATTTTTTGCGGCAACGTATCGAGATCGGCAAGGTCCATCAGCCGGATCGCGCGGCGGCCGACCTTGTCCTCATAGGCCGGCCCGATGCCGCGCCGCGTGGTCCCGATCGCGGTGATCGCATTGGAGGATTCGCGCAACGCATCGAGTTCGCGATGCAACGGCAGGATCAGCGTGACGTTTTCGGCGATTCGCAGGTTTTCGGGGCCGACAGCAACGCCCTGCCCCCTTAGCTTCGCGACCTCGTCGAGAAAGGCCTGCGGGTCCACCACCACGCCATTGCCGATCACCGACAGTTTCGAGGGCCGTAACACGCCGGACGGCAACAGCGCCAGCTTGTAGGTTTCGCCATTGATGACCAGGGTGTGACCGGCGTTATGGCCGCCCTGGAAGCGCACGACGATGTCGGCCTGCTCCGACAACCAGTCGACGATCTTGCCCTTCCCCTCGTCGCCCCATTGGGCGCCGACGACGACGACGTTAGCCATTTCGCGGGTGTTCCCTCTGCAACCATCCTGTACGAGCACGACCTTGGGAAAAGCCTGGTCCCATCGTTTCCGGATCATGCGCCCAGCCCAAATCACGGCCGGGGCCGCTCGCTTGCGAGGCAGCCCACCGGATAACGGATGCCGACTATGGACGCAAGCAGGAACGGCGCTTCCGGATCGAGCCGGAAAAGGCTCAACCCCTTGATATTCCCTTGGAAAAGATAACTGCGACGCGGCGTAGCATCAACCGGCGGCTGCGACGGAGCAGCCTGGCGACCGGGCCTTCCCTGATCGCCCGCCAAGCGATCCATCCGATCGGTCCAACTTTTCAGGCCGTGGCGTCCGAATTATGGCTGGTCTGCGGCGGCGTCCGATCACGTCACCGCGCGCAAAACCGGCATCATGGCCGCGGTCCGCGGGCTTACTTGCGCATGGTCGCGATGCATCCAGCCCATTGATGTCAGGTGAAAATCCGTGTCTGTGAACGGGGCCGGATCAACGTTGCAGTCCGGCATTGATACCGGGCGGGCGGTGGCCTCATCGAACCGGGCAAACCTTTCTTTCCCAGCAGGATTACGTGAGAACGACGCCTCATGTCAGCCACCGGCCAGACTTCCGCTTCCGGCGGCTGGATCACCAACCAGCCCTATCTGCTGCTTTCCATCACCGCGTTGTGCTGGGCCGGTAACGCTATCGTCGGCCGCCTCGCCGCTGGGCACATTCCTCCCATTACGCTTTCATTCCTGCGCTGGTTCCTCGCGTTCCTCGTCTTGCTGCCCTTCGCCTGGCAACATCTGATTCGCGACTGGGCCGCGATTCGCGGCAGCCTCGGCGTCATGGTGATTATTTCCGTCGTCGGGATCGGCGCCTTCAACACCCTGCAATACTGGGCGCTCGAATATACCCAGGCATTGAACGTGCTGCTGCTGCAGTCGGCCGGCCCGCTGGTGGTCGCGGTGTGGTCGCTGATCCTGCTCGACGTGCGGCTGACATGGGCACAGGCTGCGGGCGTCGTGCTGTCGCTGACCGGCGTGCTGGTGATCCTGCTGCACGGCGATTTGAGCGCGCTTTCGAGCATCGAGTTCAACAAGGGCGACCTGATCTTTATCGTGGCGCTGGTGATCTTCGGATTTTATTCGGTCATGACGCTGAAGCGTCCAGCGATCCACGGGCTGTCGTTTGCCGCCTTCACCTTCGGCGCCGGTGCGTTGTGCCTCGTTCCATTGCTGGTCTGGGAGCTGGCGACGCGACCGGTCATGGCGATCAACACGCCCAACCTAATGTCGTTGTTTTATGTCGCGGTGTTTCCCTCGACAGTAGCCTATCTGTGCTACAATCGCGGCGTGCAGCTGATCGGCGCCAACCGCGCTGCGCCGTTCTTTCACGTCGTGCCGCTGTTCGGCTCCGTGATGGCGATGGTCTTTCTCGGCGAGCGTCCGCAACCGTTCCACTTCATAGGCTTCGCGCTGGTGCTGACGGGGGTTTTCGTCGCCGCGCGCAGGGCATCGGCGCCGTCGACGACACCTTGAGTATTTCGAAAAAGGATTACGCCGGCTGCGTGATCGGAATTCTGCCATTGACGACGCTGTCGATCATCCCGGCGAACCGCGACGGCCGCCGGCGATCCGCCGATATCATGCCGCGCGCCCCGTTCAGCACTCCTGGCGTGAACTCGCAGGCCAGCAGCCGCTCGCGTTCATAGGAGCCGGGCATGCGCAACGCGCCGGTATGTTCGGCCGAGAAACCAAAACGCTGATAGTAAGGGGGATCGCCGACCAGCAGCACCGCGCGATA
>JAGXAF010000252.1 GCA_018971675.1 Bradyrhizobium sp. | reverse complement strand
GATTGCGTTTCGGAGCCGGAACCCGGGCGATCCCAGCGATGGTCGGCGGATGACACGATCAAGAGCTTGCCCGGCGACCGCGCCGCGTCCGATTTTGCCGTCGCCTCGAACGCCTCCATTTTGGGAGCTTCCGTCTTGGGAACTTCAGCCTTGTGAACTTCAGCCTTCGCAGCTTCCACCTTGGGCGCCTCGCCCGCAGCGTTCCGGTCAGCCATCAGGCGCGGGGCTTCCCCGCCCGCCAGCGTCGGGGCGGCGGCAGCCCCAGCGGCAGAACTGGAATCGCAAGAAACGGAATCAGAAGGTCTGGAAATGGACGAATTGGGAACGATCGGCCCGGCGCCGGTGGAACCGGATTCACCACTGGTTGGCTCGGCTTGTTCGCTCACGGCGCATTCTCCATGAAAGATTGACCATTTGGTAACTTTCATTGCTTGCGAAATCGTTACCGGAGAGGATGTTGCCGAAATTTTAGGAATCGTGTCGGGCCGCATCTGCGACTACATTCGCTCGCCAGAGCAGCTGGAGAGCGACGCATGAAACTGTATGACTCGATCGGGCCAAATCCGCGCATCGTCCGCATGTTCATGGCGGAGAAGGGCATCGACATGCCCCGACAGACCGTCGACCTGCGCAAGGGCGAAAACCGCGAGGCCGAGCATCTCAAGCGCAACCCGCACGGCCAGATGCCGACGCTGCAACTCGACGACGGCAGCTATTTGTCTGAAATCATCGCGATCTGCGAATATCTGGAAGAGAAGAACCCGAAGCCGCCGATGATCGGCACGACGCCGGAAGAACGCGCTGAATGCCGGATGTGGACCCGGCGCGTCGACCTCAACATCGCCGAGCCGCTCGCCAACGGCTATCGTTTCGGCGAGGCGCTGAAGTTCTTCGAGAAGCGGATACCCTGCGCGCCCGAGGCCTCGCCCGGCCTCAAGAAGATCGCGGCCAACCGGCTGCAATGGCTCAACGGCCAGATCGCGGGCAAGGACTATCTCTGCGGCAAGCGCTTCACGCTCGCCGACATCCTGCTCTATTGCTGGCTCGATTTCGGCAACCAGGTCGGCCAGCCGCTGGATACGGCGAACGCGAACATCGTCTCGTGGATGGCGCGGGTCGGCGAACGGCCATCGGTCAAGGCTTAGGGTGTCTCACCCTCCCCTGGAGGGGGAGGGTCGGCTCGTATTGAGCGCAGCGAAATGCGAGACGGGGTGGGGTGAAACCACACAACGTAACATCGCCACCCCACCCCGCCGCTCATTTCATTCGCGTCGACCCTCCCCCTCCAGGGGAGGGTGAGTCACAGCACCACAGGCGCATCGGGCAGTTCGTTCGGCCCCTTGCCGTGCGCGGGAAAATATTTCGCCAGCTCCCGCGACACGGCCTCAATGCCATGGATCGCGCCGCTGCCGAACTGGCCCGCCTTGAACTCGGCCTGCATGCCGGCGCAAATCCTGGCCCAGCCGGCGGCGCCGACCTTGGCATCGATGCCCCGGTCGGCGACGATCTCGACCTGGCGGTCGGCCAGCAAGAGATAAATCAGGACACCGTTGTTGTGCGCGGTGTCCCAGATCCGCAGATGCGAGAACACATCGAGCGCGCGCTGCCGTGCCGATTGCCCGCGAAACAGCAGCGTGCCGTCGAGCGCGCCTTCCACCGCGAAGCGCACCTGGCCGGCATGGGTGGTCTCGCCCGCCTTGATCGCCTGCTCGATCGCATCGAGCACCCGCGGCGGAAACAGCCGTCGCACCCGCCAGCGGTGCTCGATAAGATGTTTGCCGATGCGCCCGATGCCCATGGTATCAGCTCTCTTTACCAGCTACCCGACGCGCCGCCGCCGCCGAAACCGCCGCCGCCGCCGCTGAAGGAGCCGCCCGAACTCCAGCCGCCACCACCGCTTGAGCGTCCGCCGCTGGACCAGCCGCCGCTGCCGCCGACATACGGCGTGGAGGAGAGGAAGCCGTCGCTGATCATCGTGAACAGCCCTACGGCGACGAAGGCGATGGCCGCAAACAGCAGCGAGCCAAGAAAATACCATACCAGCAGCGCCACCACGCCACCGGCGACCGCCGAGCCGGCCAGGCGGCCGAGCAGGCTCCGCATCAGATTGCCGAGGACCAGCACCGCGATGATGACGAACGGGTTGGTCGGGTTGAAAAATTCCGGCGAGACGGAGCTGGTCGGCTGCGAGCGCTGTGGCGGCGGCGGCAGCGGCTCGCCGTCGATGACGCCGATGATGCGGTCGAGCCCTGCGGAAATGCCGCCGGCGAAGTCGCCGTTCCTGAACCTCGGCGTGATGATCTCGTCAATGATGCGCTTGCTGGTCAAATCCGTCAGCGCCCCTTCGAGGCCGTAGCCGACCTCGATGCGCAGCTTGCGGTCGTTCTTGGCGACCAGGAGGATCGCGCCATCGTCGATCTTCTTGCGCCCGATCTTCCAGGCCTCCGCCACCCGGATGGAATATTGCTCGATTTCCTCCGGCTGCGTGGTCGGCACGATCAGCACCGCGATCTGGCTGCCCTTGCGCGCCTCGAAATCCCTGATCTTCCCGGCAAGCGAAGCGATCTCGTCACTCGAAAGCGTATCGGTCTGATCGACCACCGGTCCGCTCAAGGGCGGCACCGGAACTTGCGCGAACGCCATTTGCCCGAACGCGAACGCCCAGCATAACAATAGCGCAACCAGGGAGGCTCGGGCGGCGTTCATCGCGCGTGATCCGGCCGGTGTTATTTGGCGGGCGCTGGCGCCGGCGCTGGATTGAAGTCGACCTTGGGCGCGCTCGAAATTTCCTTTTCATTGTCGACCGTGAAATTCGCCTTCTCCTTATATCCGAACGCCATCGCCGTCAGGTTGGTCGGGAAGGTGCGGATGCCGACATTGTAGTCCTGCACCGCCTTGATGTAGCGGTTGCGCGCCACCGTGATGCGATTTTCAGTGCCTTCGAGTTGCGTCATCAAATCGTGAAACAGCGCATCGGACTTGAGCTGCGGATAGTTCTCGGTGACGACAAGCAATTTCGACAGCGCGCTGGTCAGCTCACCCTGCGCGGCCTGGAACTTGGCGAATGCGCCGGGATCGTTGACGAGTTCAGGCGTGGCCTGGATGCTGCCGACCTTGGCGCGGGCGTTGGTGACGCCAAGCAGCACGTCCTTTTCCTGCTGCGCAAACCCCTTCACCGAATTGACCAGATTGGGCACCAGATCAGCGCGACGCTGATACTGGTTCAGCACCTCGGACCAGGCTGATTTGACCTGCTCGTCATTGTTCTGGATGGCGTTGTAGCCGCAATTGGTCAGGCTCAACATCGCCAGCGTCGCGAGCACGGTCAGCAATTTTCGCATCGAATCCTCCCGATCATGGTGCTGGCAGGTTATCAGAACGGTTTAATGTCGGCTGAAGAATCTTCAACTCGTCATTCATTGCACGATATCGCGCAGCGCCGCTTCGACGGCCTGGCGCTGTACGGCCGTGAGCGGCGGCTGCGGCGCGACGGGATCGCCGACCTCGTAACCCTGAACCGCAAGGCCGGCCTTGATGCAGGCCGCGAGGTTGTAGCGCGCGAAGGCCTCGTTGAGACGCCATAGCCGTCGCTGCAACGCCATCGCCTCGCCCCAGCGCGCCTGCTTACAGAGATCGTAGAGCGCAACGCTCTGGCGTGGAATGAGGCATGCCGGCCCCGCCATCCAGCCGACGCCGCCGATCAACATCACCGCCGCGGGAATATGCGCGGACGCCGAGAACACCTTGATGCCATCGCCGCAGCGGTTGATAATCGACAGCAACCGTCCGGTGTTGGTGGAGGCGTCCTTGATGTAGCCGATGCGCGGATGGACCGCGAGCTTCGCAATCACATCGAGCGTAAGATCGGAACGCTGGAATTGCGGGTTGGTGTAGATCACGACGGGAATATCGACGGCATCCGCGATCGCCCGGAAATAGGATTCGACCTGCGCGTCCTGCAGCGGAAAGTAGGTTTCCAGGATCGCCAGGATTCCGTCGACGCCGAGTTTTTGATACGTCTTCGCCTGGGCGATCGCGTCCGCCGTCGATGTCGACGCCACGCCGGCGACCACCGGCACGCGGCCTTTGGCCGCCTCGATCGCGGTCCGCACCACGGACACACGCTGCGCCTGGTTCAGATAGGCGAACTCGCCGGTCGAGCCGAGCGGCGTCAAACCGTGGACGCCGGAATTGACCAGATCGTCGCAGAGCCGGCCCAGCACATCGGCGCGGATCCGGCCCTCGGCGTCAAGCGGCGAGACCAGATAAGGGAAGACGCCGTGAAAATCAGCCATGAAAATCAGCCATGAACATCAGCCATGGAGGCCCGAAAGCTGGAAGTGCCGGCCTTCTTGGCGCGCGCCATGACCTTAGTCAATTGCCGGCGGCGGGATGTCGCCGCGTGATATGTCCGCCGGCACGCGGGAGCCGCATCACCACATGCTTTTTCGCGCACGCTCCGGCCATTCGCGGTCGTAGCTCTCACCGCCGACGGTGTTCTCGCTCAACGAGGCCAGGATCTGTCCCGGAGTCGGCAAGCTCTTGGGGTCGACGCGCTTGTCGGGATTCCACAGATCGGAACGGATGATGGCGCGTGCGCATTGGAAATATAGCTCGTCCACCGTCATGACGATGACGGTGCGCGGCGGTTTGCCTTCCATCCTGAACGATTCCAGCAACGCCGGATCGGTCGAAATATAAGCGCTGCCATTGATGCGCAACGTGCTGCCGGAGCCCGGGATCAG
>JAGXAF010000251.1 GCA_018971675.1 Bradyrhizobium sp. | reverse complement strand
TCGACCGTCGATCCGACCGGGAACTTCTCGATGAACACTTCCCAGGGATTGCGCATGGTCTGCTTGAGACCGAGCGAAATCCGGCGCTTGACGGAATCCACTTCCAGCACCTGCACTTCGACTTCCTGCGAGGTCGAAACGATCTTTCCGGGGTGCATGTTCTTCTTGGTCCACGACATTTCCGAGACGTGGATCAGGCCTTCGATACCCGGCTCCAGTTCGACGAACGCGCCGTAGTCGGTGATGTTGGTGACGCGGCCGGTGAAGCGCGCATTCAGCGGGTACTTCGCCTCGATGCCCTGCCACGGATCGTCGAGCAACTGCTTCATGCCGAGCGAGATGCGGTGGGTCTCGTGATTGATCTTGATGATCTTGACTTTCACGGTCTGACCGATGGTCAGGACCTCGGTCGGGTGATTGACCCGGCGCCATGCGATATCGGTGACGTGGAGCAGTCCGTCGATGCCGCCGAGGTCGACGAACGCACCGTAATCGGTGATGTTCTTGACGACGCCGTCGATCACCTGTCCCTCTTCGAGGTTCTGCACCAGTTCCTGGCGCTGCTCGGCGCGGGTCTCCTCAAGAACCGTGCGGCGCGACACCACGATGTTGCCGCGACGGCGATCCATCTTGAGGATCTGGAACGGCTGCGAGTTGTTCATGAGTGGCGCGACGTCGCGGATCGGGCGGATATCAACCTGCGAGCGCGGCAGGAAGGCCACCGCACCGTCGAGGTCGACGGTAAAGCCGCCCTTGACCTGGTTGAAGATGACGCCGTGAACCTTCTCGTTGTTGTTGAAGGCCTTCTCGAGCTTGCCCCAGCTTTCCTCGCGGCGCGCCTTGTCGCGCGACAGCACGGCTTCTCCGAGCGCGTTCTCGATGCGATCGAGGAACACCTCGACCTCGTCGCCGACCTTGAGCTGGTTTTCGCGGCCGGGCCCGGAGAATTCGCGCAGCGCCACACGGCCTTCTGTTTTCAGACCGACGTCGATGACGGCCATGTCCTTTTCAATCGCAACCACCTTGCCTTTGATAACCGAGCTTTCCTGGAGGTTGCCGCCGGCGAAGGACTCGTCGAGCATCGCGGCAAAATCATCGCGGGTAGGATTATAGGAAGAAGCAGTCGAAGCCATTTGTTCTCCATGCGGGTATCGCCGGCCGTTCGGGTGAGAGGGCATATCGCACGTGAAGTGTCGGGGGTCCGCAAAACCCAACGACCGCCTTTTGCGGAAGGCGCAAAGGCGGGCCGGCAGCATGCCTGCACGTTCGATACGTTTGATGATCCGGAGCCTGAACCGAGCTTGTCGACTTCAAGAAACCTGGAGCGGGCATTCCTCCGATATCGGCAACGGTTTTGCCTGAATCGCCTTGTTCTGAAGCGTTCAAACCCGCTGCCGGCCCGCTCGGACGGCCTCGATAATGTCGATGGCGGCCCGGACGCCGCCTTCTATATCCAAATATGAATTATCAAGCAAGTAAGCATCCGCAGCCGCCTTCAGAGGCGCGGTGGCGCGATTTTGGTCCCGCTCGTCGCGTTTGAGGATATCGGCCAGCACCAGCGCCTCGTCGGCATTCTCGCCGCGGGCCCTCGCTTCCAAAGTGCGCCGGCGGGCGCGAACCTTGGGATCAGCAACGACGAAAATCTTCACATCGGCGTTCGGGCAGATCACGGTACCGATGTCGCGGCCATCGAGCACCGCCCCGGGCGGACCTTCCGCGAACTGCCGCTGGAAATTGACCAGCGCCGCGCGCACCGTCGGGATTGCCGACACCACCGAGGCGGCCTCGCCGACTCTTTGCGTCTTCAGCACGGGATCGCCGAATTTTTCCGGGTCGAGTTCCATGGCCACGGCGACCGCGCGGGCCTCATCGGTCAGATCCGCGCCGATATCCAGCAACGCCTTGGCGACGGCGCGGTAGATCACGCCGGTATCGAGATGACGATAACCGTAATGGTGGGCCAGGCGCTTGCCCAGCGTGCCCTTTCCGGAAGCGGCCGGTCCATCGATGGCGATGATCATGCGAACTCCGCCCCAAGCGAGCGCATCATAGGAATGAAATCCGGGAAGCTGGTGGCAATGAAGGCGGTGTCGTCGACCCCGACCGGCTTATCCGATGCCAATCCCATCACCAGCGCCGACATCGCGATCCGGTGATCCATATGGGTGGCGACCAGACCGCCCCCTTCGACATGACCCCTGCCTTCGACGATCAAATCGTTGCTGGAGATCTCGGCCCTGACGCCATTGACCCGCAGCATCGCGGCCGTGGCCTCCAGCCGGTCGGATTCCTTGACGCGGAGTTCCTGCAAGCCCCGCATGATGGTGGTGCCTTCGGCAAAGCCGGCCGCGACCGCCAGCACCGGATATTCATCGATCATCGACGGCGCGCGCGCGGCGGGCACCTCGACGCCACGCAATTTCGAGGCCCGGACGCGAAGCTGGGCCATCGGCTCGCCGGCATCGCCGCGAACGTGGCTTTCCTCGATCGAGGCGCCCATTTCGCGCAGCGTCGTCAGCAGCCCGGTGCGCAGTGGATTGGTCATGACGTCGGAAAGGGTCACGTCGGAGCCCTCGACGATCAGCGCGGCCACGACCGGAAACGCCGCCGACGACGGATCGGCCGGCACCACGACCTCGGCGCCATGCAGTTCGGGCTGGCCGGTGAGCGCAATGTTGCGGCCGTTTGTGCCCTCCATTTTCGAGACGATCCGCGCGCCGAAATGCCTCAGCATCAGTTCGGTATGGTCGCGGCTGGCCTCGGCCTCGATCACGGTGGTGACCCCCGGCGCAGCCAAGCCCGCCAGCAGCACCGCGGATTTGATCTGCGCGGACGCCACCGGTGTGCGGTAGAGGATCGGCAGCGGATCGCGCGCGCCATTCAGCGTCAGTGGCAGCCGCCCACCCTCGCCGCTGGCGCTGGCCTTTGCCCCCATCAATTCCAGCGGATCGAGGATCCGCCGCATCGGCCGGCGACGCAGCGATGCGTCGCCATCGAATATCGCCGTGATCGGGCAGCCCGCCACCGCCCCCATGACCAGCCGGCAGCCGGTGCCGGAATTGCCGAAATCGAGCGGAACCTGCGGCTGGGCGAAGCCCGCGACCCCGACCCCGCGCACCGACCAGGCGAAATCGCCGGACCGCTCGACCCTGGCGCCAAGCGCCCGCATCGCCTTGGCGGTGTTGAGGACGTCCTCGCCCTCCAGCAGGCCCGAAATCCTGGTTTCTCCGACCGCCAGCGCACCGAGAATCAGGGCGCGGTGCGAGATCGACTTGTCGCCTGGCACCCTGGCTTTCCCGGACAAGGGACCGCTGGACCGGGCCTGCAGCAGGGTCGCGAGATCAGCGGCATGGTCTGAATGGGTCAAGATTGTGTCCTCTCCGCGCGTGGCAGGTAACAGTGGCGGGTAACACATGGGTCGCACCGCGTCACGCCAGCGTCCGTATCCGCAAAGCGGCTATTGACAGCGGCGCGGCAACTAGCCAAGTGAAACACCGTTTTCGAAAAATTCCCAGGATTCCACACGTGGCCAAATCCGATCTCGGAACCAAACGCATTTGCCCGACCACGGGCAAGAAGTTTTACGACCTCAACAAAAATCCGGTGGTTTCGCCCTACACCGGAGAGGTCGTGCCGATTGCACCGGTGCCGGCGCCGCGAACCCGCGCCGATGCCGCTGCGCGCGCCGCGGCCGCTTCGGCGGCGGCCTCCGCCCAAGCCATGCCGGAGCCCGCCGAAGCCGAAGAGTTGGTGTCACTGCAGGAAGCCGACGCCGAAGAGAATACCGGCAAGGTCAAGGCCGTCGTTCCCGAGTCGGAAGACGACATCGAGATCGACGAGACGATCGAAGACGACGACGATGACGATTCCACGTTCATCGCCGACGAGGAAGAGGGTGACGAGGACGTCACCGATATCATCGGCGATGTCGGCGGCGACGAGGAGACTTGAGATCGGTCCTGAACTGTGTTCAGGGTTTATCCCGCGCGTCGCCCAAGGCGCGCGGAGAACTAAGGGGCCATAGCTCAGCTGGGAGAGCGCTTGCATGGCATGCAAGAGGTCGGCGGTTCGATCCCGCCTGGCTCCACCACGCTTCGCCTTCGGCTACGCGTGGCGCAGCCACGTGAAGACGACCTTAGGCGAGGCAGTGCCCGGCGTAGCCTCTTGGCGAAGACGGGCTGGAGGAAATTATGTGGTATGTTTACATTATCCGAAGCATCAATTTTCCAGATCAGGAATACACCGGCGCAAGTGAAGATTTAAAACAGCGCTTAAAAGACCATAATTCCGGCAAATCAACCCACACTGCCAAATTTGCTCCATGGGAACTGGTTTGGTATTGCGCTTTTCCAGATAAAATGAAGGCGCTTGAATTTGAGAGATATTTGAAATCTCATTCCGGCAGAGCATTTGCCAAAAAGAGACTTCTATGACATTAAAATTACGCCAACTTGACCAAATGGAAGATTTTCAAGCCGTCTATAATGTAATTATGGATGGGCAAGATTATGCGATGATTGTGAATGGCGAACCTCCTGCGCAAAAAGATGTAGCGAATTTCTTTACCGATATAGCGCCAGGTAAAACCTCAAACGATATGCTGAAATTGGGCATAGAAGAAAATGGCGATTTTATCGGCATAGTGGGAATCGCGCAAAATTTTCCTGAAAATCATATTTGGCATATTGGCCTACTGATGCTGCATTCTTCCAGACGTAATAAGGGAATTGGGCGATATGTCATACAAAGAATCG
>JAGXAF010000030.1 GCA_018971675.1 Bradyrhizobium sp. | reverse complement strand
GCGGCAGAACTCGCCGCCGACGAAAGCCGCGTCCGCTCGCTCGCCGGCGCCAGCGCGGAAGAGTGGACGATCGTGTGAGGCGCCGAAGTTCTCACCGTCATGCCCGGGCTTGTCCCGGGCATCCACGTCTTGACGGCATCTCAGCAAGGAAGACGTGGATGGCCGGGACACAGGCGAGCGGAGCGACGCCGTCTTTCCGGTGCCACGATAGAGCACGCGGCCTTTCGTCCGATGGCCTTTGCCGGTACAATCCGGCGATGGCGATTTGCAGCCGCCTCCTCAATCCAGCACTTCACGGGCAGGCTCGAAACTGATGGCGCGAGCAACCAATCTCATGATCGGCACTGTGACCCTGACGGCGATCGCGGCTGGATTCGCGGGCCTTCTCGGTTTCCGGGAAATCCATGCGCTGCGGCAGCGCAGCCCGCTTCGCATCGTGTTCGAAGGCTCCGCCACCGGACTGGCGAGAGGCGGCAACGTCAATTTCGACGGCGTCCGGGTTGGCGAGGTGACGTCGATCAAGCTCGACGGTCCGCGCAAGATCGTGGCTCTGGTCACGCTGGAAAACAGCGCGCCGATCCGCCAGGACACGGTCGTGGGCCTCGAGCAACAGGGGCTGACCGGCGTGATGGCTATCTCGTTGGTCGGCGGTTCGGATGCGGCACCGCCGGTGCCGCTCGACGAGGATGGCGTCCCGACGCTGACCGCGGATCTGAGCGATGCCCAGTCGATCCGCGACACGCTGCACAATGTCGACCTCATGCTGGTCGATAACCGCGAAGCCATAAACGACACGCTGCTCGGTTTCGAAACCTACACCGCGACGCTGGCGGGCAAGGGCGACGAGATCGACCGCGTGCTGGACAAGGCCGACGCCGCATTCGCCGGTTTCGACAAGACCATTGTCAAGATCGACAATCTGCTGCCGGATCTCGGCAAGGGCAAGGACGGCGAACTTTATCAGAAGGTCAAGTCGATCCATGACCTCGCCGAAAGCTTCAACAAGCGCTCGGCCGTCTTCATGGAGGAAGGCCGTCGCTCGCTGCTCGATATCAGCGAAGCCGCCGGCAAGGTGACCCGCAAGTTTGGAGCGCCCGCCTCGCGGTGATAGCGCCGCCACACAATCTCTCGGGTATCAGTCCGGATGGCGCATGTTGCCGCGTAGCCGCATTCGCAGCGCCGTGCGCTACTCACCCGTGATCCAAACGGCGCGAGAGACTATCTTCGGGTTTTTTTCCCGGTGGATTTGGCGATCCGATCGACCAACTCGCTGAGATGGCGGCGGGTCGCTTGATCCTTGATCTCCGCATAGGCGGTCAGCAATTTGACGACGGTCGGGTCTGTAACCAGCTTGGCCGGAACAGAGGTTTCCGTTGCGGTAAGACCTTTGAAGAGCGTGCCGATCGGAACACCGAATATCTCGGCGATCTGCGGAAGCCGCCCGGCGCCGACCCGGTTCGCGCCCTTTTCATATTTTTGCACCTGCTGGAACGAGACGCCGAGTTGGGTTGCAAGGTCACTCTGCGACATGCCCGCAATCAGCCGATGCGCGCGAATGGATTCACCGACCTGGGTGTCCGCGGAATTCGGACGCCTCTTCTTCGTGTTGTAACTTCGCGGTCTTCCGAGCACTTCTGTTTGCTGCTTCATTGGGAAATACTCTACCTGTAAGGAGCTTGTTCATCCCGTACGATTTTAAATATATTTCGTCCTGAACTGTTCTGCTGTTTTGTAGACACAGAACAACGAGCCATTTCGCGCGCAATTGGCGCCCCTCGCTGAGGTTGTCGGCTATTCTCCGGCACAACTCTCACTTTTAGCCGATTTGTCCGCAGATTCCCGGAAAACTGATGCTACCTCAGTTCAACGCTGGCGTTGAACTGAGGTACATATTGGTGGCTTCCCGATGCCGGGCCGAATTGTTGTACTCCGCGTCACTACTTGGCGTAGATTGGCGTAGAGGAGGCAAGCCGTGCCACACAAAATGAGTGCCATCACCCCGGACCACAACCAAATCCACTGCGAGGTCGTCACGACGTACGAGCAAATGCTGCACGCCTACGCCATTCGCGGCATTTGCTTCATGGAAGAGCACGGCGTCAAAGCGCAGCAAACCTTCGATGGCAACGACTACCAGGCCACCCATATGATCGTCTATGCCGGCGATGAGCCGGTTGGCACCCTGCGCATCCGGTGGTTCAAGGATTTTGCCAAGCTCGAACGCACTGCCTTTCGTGAGCCATACCGCAACACCCGCGTCCTCAAGACGTTCGCATTCTTCGTGTTCGATCACGTCGCACGCAAGGGCTATGACAAGGTCATCACCCACGCCCAGCCGAAATACGCGCGGCTGTGGAGGATCATCCTCGGCTTCAAGAACGCCGAGGGCAAGAAGCCGCTCTATTTCGAGGGACACGAGGAGCCGTATACCGAACTCGTGAAGGAACTCACCCCACCGCCCAACGCAATATCGGTCAGTACAGACCCGGCCATTTTGTTCAGGGTCGAGGGCTCCTGGGACGCCCCGTCCGCATACGAAACCGCCGCGGCGTGACGCGGTGGTTTTTCAACGGCATCGGCCCAGACATTCGAAGCGGATATTCCCGTGGACTTTTTCCGATCCCATCTGATGCAAGTGGTCAGCATCCACCGCGTCATGTTCGAAAAGCTGCTGTTCGAAGAGAATTCGGACGTGAGTTCGGATCTCGCCGAATTGTTCGAGGATGCCGGCCGGACATATCTGAAAATCGCCGAGCGGATCAGCGACCGTTGTCATTCCCGCGAGTCGGTTCAAGATTGAACATCTTGCGGAATCCGGCGTCGTACTCGCTCGGTGGATTGTTCAGTTTGAAATCGTCGCTGAACCACGGATTGTCGCTGCCAAAGATGCCGGCAAGCCAGTCGAAAACCAGGCGGACAGGCCTGGCGTTCAGACGCTCGGTGAGCGCCAGAAGAAAAAGCGGAACCGAAATTCGCAAGCCGATTTCCAATGGCACAAAACAGGGCTCAACGAGCGTATAGCTGCCAAGCAACCCAATGCCGTGCCCTGCCTTCACAAGCATGCCATATGCAAAGGAGTCGTCGCAGTAGTGTGCGATACGCCCGCGCGATGCGGCCTGCTGCCAGCTATCCCACAGCCCGGTTCTCGCCAGATAATATTCAGACTGGATGAAAAGGTGCTGTTCCAGATTGTTGACAGTCGGTAGCCCGCGATTGCGGATATAGTCTTTTGCGACGACCGGAATGAAATGAAGCTGGCCCAGTTTTCTGAACTGGACGTCCGAAGTGATGCTCGGACCAAATCCGATCATCATATCTGTCTGATTTTCCCGCAGGTTTATCAGGTTGAGCGGGCTTTTCAGATGCAACTGGATTCTCGGATACTGCGCGGAGAAGCGCTCCAATGCCGGCGCCGCAAAAAGCGCATTCAATCCGTCCGTGATGCTGACACGCACGGTGCCTTCCGCCCCGCGACTCTCGGCCTTCAAATCGCTGGTGATGGAATGAAGCGTGTAATCTAGTCGCGATACGGCCTGGGCGAGCGCTTCTCCCTTTTGGGTGAGCTTGACCCCGCGCGGGGTCGAGATGAAAAGCTGCGAACCCACCGCGTCCTGCAGGCGCTTGACCTGCCGGCTGACCGTCGGCTGGCTGGTATTGGTCATCTCCGCAGCCCGGTTGAACGATTTGGTCTTGGCCACGGCAAGAAAGACGCGAAGTTCGGCCCAGAACTGCCCGCTCAGGAGCGTTTCTTCATCGAGCGGGCCCTTGTTAAACGACTGCTGTTCCTCGTTAAACGGGAGCATGACCCCTCCTGGCTGGACCATACTATACAGCTTATCCGTGTCGACAACCCAGAGTCTACCCCACCACGCGAACGCGACGCGACGTTTTATTGCTGGAATCGCCTAGGAAATCGCCCCGAGGTAGCGCCGGACCGACCTTTCGAAAGCCGCCTTGGCGCCGCTGGCGATGTTACGACCCCACCAGGCGCCGTAGATGCGGTCGAACGCCAGGGGACCGACGACATCGGCGATCCGGCGAACGGCCGGTGCGTTGAGCGGGATGTAATTCGGATACGAATACATGAAGCTCAGCGAGCGCCGATCCATCGCCACCATCGCGACATCGCCGGTGAACAATGCGCCGCGCCCTTCGGCCGCCGCGCGCCAATGCAGCACCGTGCCGCCGGCAAAATGGCCGCCGGTGCGCAGGATCAGGATATCGTCCGAAAGCCGGCAGCTTTCGCCAGACCACGGCACGATCGATGGATGCGGCCGCGTCACCCAGGCACGATCCTCGCCATGCAGGTAAACCCGGGCGCCGCCGAACGCCTCGCTCCAGTCGGCCACCGCGCCGTAATAATGCGGATGCGAAATCGCGATGGCCTTCAGGCCGCCCAGCGACCTGACGTAGTCGATCGCCTCGGGCGTCGCGAGCGGAACGCAATCCCACATCACGCAGCCATCCGCCTCGCGCAGCAACAGCGCGCGTTGGCCAATCGCGAATGAAGGCTCGACGCCGATGCCGGGAACGCCGAGATCGTCGCGCCACATCAATCGGCAGCGCTGCGCCAACTGCCCGGAGGTGAGCCATGTTTGCCCGTTCCAGTTGACATATTGCCGCTCGTCCTCGCAGATCGGGCACGATGGCGGCGGCGCAGGGCTATCGGGAAACTGGGCGCCGCATTGCTCGCAAGTCCACAACGACATCGGCAGGAAGCTCCGGGTTGAGCGGTTTCTGTCGGCAAACCGTCAGAAACACTATCAAAGTTCGGCCGCATCCAGACAAGCCGGCATCTTGCATCATCTGGATCACCACTGAAGCCGAATGGTTCCTCTCCGGACCAGGAATTTTTGAATTTACCTTGGGGAACCGAACTTCGCGGCGTTTCGTGTTTTCTATCTGGGCCTACGGCAAATATTCGGCGGTCAAGAGCTGGCTGATGTCATTTGCGGCATGGCAGTTGGTGTGGCGATGGAGCCGGATCGCGCGACAGACCGGGCAGCGCGACAAGCGCGCCGCGTCACGATCGCCTATCGCCGCCCATTTGAAACCTTAGACAATTCCAACTGGTCGAATCATTCGGCGAATCATTCATGGCGACAAGCTGTTTTTGGAGGTAAAAACCGGTTTTCGAAGGGCAAGCGGCGGTCCGGCCCACAGAATGGCTGCCAGCTCCCGCCCGCAAGTAAAAATTGTGCGTTTTTTCTACTGTGGGGTCCAAGCTTGATCGGGATGCCGTCCGGGATGTTCAGAAGCTGTTGAGAACACCTGGCTTCAGAAGGATGGCTTCAGACGGAATGGATTGAAAGGCCAGACGGAAAGCAATCATCTCGGGAGTACCGCCCAATCAAACGACTTGACTCCAAAAAGCTTGTTGCTGCGGCGGGATTGAACCTATGACCTTGAGGTCAAGACCTCACGAGCCATGGGCGACCATTAGTCACTCCCTTGCGCGCAGATTGGCGATAGCGTTTGATCCGCAAATGATGCCGATGGAGATTCAGTAATGGCCAATATGGTTTTCGACACTGGAGACATCGCCGCTTGGGACTGCGCCCTGGACGATCGACCCAAGGCCGTCACCGCAGCCGAGTGGCCCGATCTTCCCCAGATCGAGGCATTCGCCCCGACCCCCCTTAACGCCGGCATGGCTTGTCGCCTGCGCGCACAGGATGGCAGCGACATCGCATTCATGCTGAATCCGGTCGCGGCCCGTTACCTCGCAATCAGCATCTTCACGGCGGGAATGAAGGGCGGCTGGCTCGATGAGCGCGGCAATGTAATCCAGCCTGAGGCGCCGCAGTTCGATTCGTGACGTCGCTCTGATCCTGACATCGCGGCGACTGCCCGGCTCGTTATATCGCAACGTCGGGCAGCCTCGTCCGGGTTGCAAGCACGCGACGTCGCCTGAGGAAATCGCCACAAGCGACCCGCGACGTGTCCCGGGCAAATTCCCCGGCCAGCGCCGGCATCAGCGAATGATGCCTTTCGTAACAAATCGACCTGGACGTGGAGCGCCGACGACGCTCCACGTCTAGGTTTGGACTTTTCCGTTCCGATGGAATCGGAACGGATCTCTGGGTTCTTGTTTTGACGCAAACCAGTATCCACCCATCAAGTCCGAGGGCATGCTTCGCTCGAAACGCTCTGGCGTCAGCGTACCAGAATCTTGTCTCCATGCCCCATCGAGGGATCGGCCTTGTTGCTAAACATGACGATCGCGATCGCGCCTGAAAGCGCGGCGCGCATGGAATGGTTCACCAACGCATTGGCGCCTTCCGTCGGCGAGATCAGGTCGAACGTCGCGGCGTCACCCGGCGCCAGGGTGTAGTTCTGCATTCCCACCAGCACATTCTTCGGGTTGCCGGAGGGATAAACCCTGTCCCAAATGCCGGCGATCGGATGAAATCCGGAAAACTCGTTAGGACCGGCATTGACCAGATAGATGCGGACACGCTCACCGGGTTTCGCCTCAAGGGTCTGTGTCGCGTGCTCATCATGCACCGGGTCGTACTGGAACGGAACGGCGTTGAAGGCATCGTGCTTCCACTTGTTCGCCATCATGCCATCGACGTCTTCGGGATTGTCGAACATCTGATGCTCGATCAGCACATATTCGCGGTCCGCCTTGGGCATGGCATCGGGATCCTTCGGATCGACGATGACCGCCCCGATCATGCCACGGGAAATGTGCTGGATCATCGGATCAGAACCACAATGATAGAAGAACACGCCGGCATGGTCCGGGACATACGAGAAGGTCTTGGTCTCGCCGGGTTTGATCGACGCAAAATTCGTCAGGACGTCCGTTCGCATGGAATGCATGTCGATAGAATGCGATTTCTTGTTGGCGGCATCGTTCTTCAAAGTGAATTCGATGGTGTCGCCCTCGGTCGCCCGGATGAGCGGGCCGGGAATCTGACCGTTGTAGGTCCAGGCGAGGAAGGTGTGGCCCTCGTTATCGGACGGTGCGGTGACCTCTTTGGCCGTTAATTCGACCTTGACGGTCTTGGCTTGGGCCGCCGTGATCGCGGCACCGGCCAGAATCAGGGCCGAAGCAACGCCCCCCACTATGGCGCTGTTTTTCAAGCGTGCAGTAGTCATTGAAATTGATCTCCGCTTCACAATCGACCTCGCTCTGTGGTTTGGTATGACTTTGTTGCTGTATTCAGGTCCCGCATTTGCAGACCTTTCTTAGATACTTGACCATGTCCTTGATCTGATCTTCCGACAGGACGTGCCCCCAGGTCGGCATCAGCACCGACTTGTTGACGGCCAAGCCACCTTCTGTGATGGCCTTGGTCAGTTCTTCATCGGAAGAATCGCCCATGCTCTTGGCATCGGTGTGGTCCCGCGGCTTCACTGAAAGGCTGGGCACGTTGATGCCCGTACCGTTGCGGTTGAGGCCGTGACACTGCACGCAATAGATTCCGTAGATCTGCTCGATCGACTGCTCAGCGTGGCTTGTCGGTGCCGTGAGCAGCAGGACCAGACCAGCGAAAGCTGCCGCCATTTGCGTTTTCATCACTTGCCTCCTTGACCCAGTTGCGCCAGAAACGCGGTCAGTCGCTGGATATCCAGATCTTTCAAATTCGCCGTCGGCATCCAGATATGCGGATCGAAACGCTGCGGATCGGAGATGTAAGCGGCGATGAAGTCAGGCTGCAGTCGCGTTCCGGCATCGGTCAATTCCGGTCCGGAAAGACCACCCTCGCCATTTTCACCCTGATGACAGCCGACGCAGCCGCGAAACTTGATGAACGCGAGCGCGCCCATGCGTGCACCCTTCATATCGCCCTTGAAGGCACCTGCCGGAACGAGATCATCGGGAGCTTTCAAGACCATCAACGCGTCCGCGGCAGCTTCGGCATCCGCCTTGTTCAGCTTCGGGTGCGCCAGGATCTTGGACGGATCCGGCTCATCATGCTTGTCGCCCTTCTTGATATTCTTGAAATACGGATAACCGGCAGGACGTATGTGTTTGGGATCCTGCAACCAGGAAACCAGCCAATCCTTGTTGAACTTGCTGCCGGCATACCAAAGGTCGGGACCTTTGCGCGCCAGCAGCCTGTCCAGCGAAGTGTCGGTCGGCTTGGCCAGCGCGTGACAACTGGAACAACTCGGATCCAATTTGTCGGCGGCGCTTGCGCTGCTCAGGAATGCCGCGGTCAAACCCGCGACGGCGAGCAAAAGCCCTTTCATATCTACTCTCCTTTCGATGGGATTAGGGCGCGGGAGTGCCCTTGAAGGCGGGGCTCTCGTACATGCCGAATGGCTTTTTCATCGACTCCTCGTAATAAAAATCCGGCACGAACTCCTTGTTTTTCCATTTGTAGAAAGCCTGGTCCTTCACCGGGATTTCCTCGTACTCGATGGTGGTCATCATGCCGCCCATGGTCGAAGTGCCATTCACCGTGTGCCTGTCGATGTGATCGTGGACCATCCAGATGCCGGGATTGTCGGCGCGCAGAATCAGGTCGTAGCGCTCGCCAGGCCCGAACAGGATTGTGTCGGCGAGGTAAGGATTGGCGAGAGGTCGGCCATCCTTGGCGTAGACCTCGAAATCATGGCCGTGGATGTGGATGGAATGCATTTCGTCGCCGGCGCCGATCAGGCGAATGCGGACGACATCGCCTTTCTTGATCCGCAACGGCTGGGTGTCGGGATAGGCCTTGCCGTTGATGGTGAAGAAATCCTGCACGTCACCGGGGATGCCGCCATAGCCGGGCTTCTTTGCCCAGGCGGAAGCCCAGCTGGAGAACATCATGATGTAGTCTTTTGTGACTTCCTTTTCGACCGGCGGCGGATCCTTGGGATCGACGATCAAAGGACCCCACATGCCACGCATCGCAACGTGCTCGTTGACGTTGACATGACAGTGGTACCACATGGTGCCGGACGGCTCGGCCTTGAAGCGATAGGTGAAGGTCTCGCCGGGCGGAATTGCCGGTTGAGTCGTGTCGGGAACGCCGTCGTTCTTCCAGGTGCCGCGTTGAAACATACCGTGCCAATGAATCGTGTGCGGCAACGTCGTCTGGTTTTCGATCTCGATCTCGACGTCATCGCCCTCCTGCACATGGATCAGTGGACCGGGAGTCTGACCGTTGAAGGAAAAGGTGTGAAAGGTCTGTTTGTCGACCAGCTTGAGGACCGTATCCTCGACAGTCATTGAGAAATGACGGGTCTCCGCCGGTGCCATGGACGGACTCAGGACGCATATTGCGGCACTTGCGGCAAAGACGAATTTTACGAGACGTGCGCGCAGCGCACAGCATTCCAGGATCATGGACATAACATGCATTTCAGATTGATGTTTTTGGGTAAATCGCTGTCGTGCGCGACGCGAAGGGACTTATCCGTCAGGCGTCCAGTTGCGTACCGAATGCCGATGGCATTGAACGGTCCTAGTGATCATGAAGCCCCATCCCAATCCGCAAAACTGACGACAATTGCTTCGTGTCACGTTCGGAGGAATAAAGCAACATTTAAAATGCATCTTTTTCTCGCGCTGGAAAGGATGACGAAGCTGATCATCATGCAGCATGGTTACATCCCCGCGACGCAGAGAGCCTGCAGCGCAAGTTGGCTGACGCCGACCTCCTGCGCCGCGATCGGCATCACTGTCCACAACCGGTCATACCAGGTCGGATCGTTTCCCACCGTCCGCATCAGACCCACCCATTTGACCAGTGCCGGCTTGGGCTTGCCGTTCTGCAGCAGCCAATGCCCCATATAAAATCGCGCGACCAGATCGTTGGGATCAGTCCGGAGCGCAAACTCGAATTCCGCCTTGGCTCGATCTGAAATCAGACCGCCATCCGTCAGCGTGAGCGCTTCTCCAAACGCGACATGCAACACGCTGTTGTTCGGGTCGCTCTCAATCGCGCGCTCGAGCACGGGAATACTGAGACGGGTCAGGCCTGCCTGCAGCAATGCCCCACCCACGATCGCCCAACGTTGGCTCGCATTCTCCGCAGCCATGAGCTTCGGCAAATCGGACATACCTTCGAGCGGCACCGGCAGCCTGGTAGCCGCGCTATTCAGCGGCACTGTTACATGGTGCGTGGTGAGCGGCGACAAATGCATCCACCAAATCGCGGCGGCTATGCCGACCGCAATGCCGGCGGTGGAGGAAGCGATGTACGGCTTCAGGCTGCCTCTGGAACGAGGCTTTTGATCGATAAGTGCTTCCCTCATGCCCAACGCAGCGAATGGATCAGGTTTTTCCGAACTCTTGTGCAACGCGGGTTAAACATGCACTTCAAATGCATATTTGTACAGACCAAAAACCGTCGAAAAGCGAAATTCATGTGCAAGAGTGACGTGCCGACAACAGGGCCTGAAGCGCCCTGCGCAGCCGCATCAGAAGGAAACGATGCGAAGAAAGAAACGATGCGCGGCGAGCCGTGCGGCGTCCGACCTGGTTTCAAACCTGAAAACAGCGCTCTCTACGCCGCCTCAATCAAGCGTTGAGCCGGCCGTCATGCGATTGCCGTTGTCGATACATCTTGCAGCAATGCCGGATCGCGCGGGCTGCTCATGCGGCCGGCGGCACCCTGAAGTCTTTCGGACTGAGGATAAGATCGGCGAGCGTATAACGATCAAGGGTCCCCGTGAACGCGGCCAGCGCTTCCCTCAACGGTCCTCGCAGGCGACAGCGCGACGAGATCGGACAATGGTTGTTGTTTGAGAAGCATTCCACAAGCGCGAAATCCGGCTCGGTCGCGCACAAAACATCGCCGAGCTTGATCCGGTTGGGCCGCTTGGCAAGCGTAAGCCCGCCCGACCTGCCACGCACGGCTTTGAGATAGCCCTCGCGCGTGAGCTGATTTGCGACTTTCATGAGATGAGTGCGCGAGATGCCATAGACGCCCGCAGTCTCGTCTACAGTGATCAGCCGATCACTGTGGGCGGCCGCATACATCAGCAAGCGAAGCGTGTAGTCGAAAAAATTGGTCAATCGCATCGAAGGGCCCGCCGCCAGCAAGTTGCGTTACCGGAATACGAACATACTGGAAAAGATGAACTTGTCCGGTGTGTTTAGCAAGTGTCTGACGCCGACACACATCACCTGCTCGTGTGGTTATCCGCCGACCGCACACTGCCGGTTCTCAGCCTCGCCTTGCCGGTCTTGATGGTCGGCAGGTGGTTCCCGCCGGACGTCGCGTCAACGGCGAAAACGGTCGCAAGCACCCTGCGACGTTTCCCCCGTCGACGCGAAACCCGAGCTGACCGGGGGTGGCGAAATCCATCCGGGCTTGCTTGCGATTCGGCTGGAAGAGGCTCTCATCCCGACGCAGGTTCGCGATCTGTCGCGGCACCGCGATTGGGCGTGACGAGACAAGTTCCCCCCGCTGATCTTAATTTCGAGCAAAGCTGCATGGCCCTTTCGCGCGAGGGCGCACCGATCTTGACGAAGTACCAGGCAGAGGGCGTCCTGCCGCCGATGGGCTTTTTGATAATGGTCGGCGTGCGACCACCAAGCACGGAAGGAAATCGGCGCTGAAGAAGCGCGTATTCGGCACGGGCCCTGGTCTCCGACCCGTCTCCCGTCAGTTGCAGGCCCCAGACGGCTGGCTGGGCGCTTTCGACGTCGCGATTGGCCTCCATCGTCATCGGCGGCCGCTTCAGGTGGGCAGCGCATGGACCGACCGGCCCGTCGAGGTCGTCGGGCTCTTTCGCGCCACCATGAAGCCAATCATCGGCCGGACGGCCAGTGACGATCCGGACATAAGCACGTGTCTCGCGGGGAAGCTTGGCGCGCCCCGCCATCCAGTCCTTGACGCGTTGCGGACCGGCATTGTACGCGGCGGCAGCCAGTCCAATATTGCCGAATGCCGCGCGAAGTTCAGTCAGCCAACGAGCGGATTGCTCCAAGGCCTGCTTCGGCTCGAACGGGTTGGCGACGCCACGCCAGCGGGCGGTGCCAGGCATGAACTGGGCGATACCCATCGCACCGGCACGGCTGATGGCTTTCGGATCAAAATCGCTCTCCTGCCGAATCAGCCGTGTGAAGAAACCAGCGGGAAGCCCGTATTTGCCGGCTGCCGTTTCAAGCATTCCACAATCGCCGGCGGGCGACGGGTCGGCAGCCTTGGTCTCGATACTTCCCGGAGATTGAGATCTCGGTTCCTTCGCGTTCTGTTCCGAAACGGAATCGGGTTCGGTTTGTTGTCGCTCGCCTTGACCAACCCCGGCGGTACGGGCTGGTTCGCTCATTCCAGGGATCACCAGCATCAGCAGGAGACCTGTCGCCGCAATGCGGCTGAGCGTGATGCGGTGGGTCATTGGCGTGTTATGACTCTGGGTGGCTCCAGGGTCAAACAGGTGGACGCGGAACATGCGCCTGTTCATGCATGCGCCTGTTCACGTTTGAGCGCCCGGCGCGCCCATGCTCTTCGAGAGGGCTTCGGCCATCTGTTTCACCGCCTGCGCCGCAAGCACTCTCTGGGACTGGTCGACGGTTGCCTTCAGCAGGCTGACGCCGACACCCGCGACGGCTTCGTCGCGGCTGGAGTCGAAGACCGGCGCGCCGAAACAAATCATGCCATCGCGTGTTTCCTCGTCATCGACGGAGTAGCCGCGTTTGCGGACCAGCGCGAGTTGCCTTTGCAGCGTCGCCAGTTCGGCGACACTTTTCCGCGTTAGCGGACGCAATCCGGCGGCACCCATCAACTCTCCCACCCGCTCCGGAGACAGGCTCGAAAGCAGGGCCTTCCCGCTCGCAGTGCAGTTGGCCGGCAATCGCATGCCGATGCGGAAACCCACGCCAAGTGGCCGCGAGCCGTTGCGGCACGCAATGTAGACGACATCGGCGCCATCCAGCACCGAAAGGATGATGGTCTCCTCGGGCAGGAGCGCAAGCGAGTCCCAGAGCTTGGCGAATTGCACGGTCAGGTCGGTACGCGCCAGGAACGCGTGTGCCAGATCCATGATGTGCAAGCCGAGATGGTAGGTCCCGTTCTCAAATCGCGTCACCAACCCTGCCTGGACCAGCGTCGTGCACAATCCGTGCACCGTGCTTTTTGGCAGGTTCAACTGGCGCGTCAGTTCCGACAACGGCATCGGCTCCCTGGCATGCGCCAAGGCATCGAGCAGGCGCGTGGCCCGTGTCACGGCAGGCACGGCTCCTTTGACGCTATCGAGCCGGTTTCGCGTCGTCGATGCGGTTTTGGGGAGCGCGCGTTTGCGTAATCTGCCTGCGTCCATGAAGCCGACGATACCACGTTCAGCCTGCTGAACACCAGCCCGCGGTAACGAGCAGGATCGCGTGTTCAGGATACTGAACGATATTCATCTGATTGAACAAGGCGGCGATCCGACGTATGCTGAAGCGTGCATATGAAGAGCTGCGGCCACTGATGATCGAATGCGGCCACATCGGGTGGGGCTGTGCCGGGAATCGCCGCCATGTCGATAGGTGAACCGAACAGCCGGGCGCGCTGCCAAAACTCGGATCGGAGGAGCAAAAGCATGAACACCAAGCTACCGCGTCAACTCGGCTTCTGGTCGGCGACAATCCTGGTTCTGGCCTCGGCCTTCGGCGCGGTCTCTGCCGCAGCCCAGGAAAATCCGGTCAAGATCGGCGCCGTCACTTTCCTTTCCGGCGCGGCGGCCGGCCCTTTCGGTGTGCCGGCACGTAACGGGGCGGAAATCATCGTCGAAGCCATGAACGCCGGGCAATTGCCCGCCCCCTATACGGCCAAGGGCCTCGGCGGCGCGCCGGTACAACTCGCGTTCACCGATGAGGCGGGCGGGACCACCAAGCAGGTGAACGAGTATCGCAACCTGGTCCAGCGCGACAACGTCGACATGGTCATCGGATACATCTCCAGCGGCGACTGCCTTGCGGTGGCGCCGCTCGCCGATGAATTGAAGAAGCTGACCGTGTTCTTCGATTGCGGTACCCCGCGCATCTTCGAGGACGCAAGCTACAAATATCTGTTTCGCACCGGAGCCACGGCCACCATGGACAGCGTGGCCGCCGCGCTCTACGTGACCGAGCTGAAACCGAGCTTAAAAAAATACGCCGGCATCAATCAGAACTACTCCTGGGGTCAGGATTCCTGGAATGACTTCGAGGCTGCCATGAAGGTGCTGAAGCCCGGCGTTGAAGCGGCAACCTCCCAGATGCCGAAGCTGCTCGCCGGACAGTACGGCGCGGAAATCTCCACACTGCTCACGAGCCACGCAGACGTGGTGCACACCAGTTTCTGGGGCGGGGATGCCGAGGCGCTGATCCTGCAAGGCGCACCGCGCGGCCTGTTTCAGAAAAGTACCGTGGTGATGACCGCGGGCGAGCCGACATTGGTTCGGCTGGGATCACAAGTTCCCGATGGCACCGTCATCGGCGCGCGTGGACCTTTCGACGTATTCGCGCCGGATACCGAATTGAACCGCTGGTTCCGCAAGGCATATGAGGACCGCTACGGCGTGGTGCCCAGCTATCCCGCCTACAAGATGGCGCAGGCGATCCTGGGCGTGAAGTCCGCCTGGGAAAAGGCGCAAGCCGCCAATGACGGCAAGCGTCCCAGCGAGGATCAGGTCATCGCCGCCTTCGAGCACCTGAGCTTCGAAGGCCCCGGTGGCAAGGTTGAAATGGCGCTCGGCAAGGGCCATCAGGCGATGCAGGGGACGGCCTACGGAATTGCCAAAAATGCCGGGGGGAAAATCACCATGGTGAACGTGAAAACCTATCCGGCGACGAAGGTCACGCCGCCCGATGGGGTGAAAAGCGATGAATGGATCAAGTCAGGCTTTAAAGCGGGCAAATAAGCGCCGCAACCTCTGCCGGAGCAGTGGGGCTCCGGCAGGATGAGAGAATCCGCGCGATGACCGATCTCGTCCCTGTTTTGATCGATGGCATCATTTACGCCTCTTATCTGTTCATCATCGCAGTCGGACTGACGCTGATCTACGGCGTGATGAAGATTCTGAATATGGCGCATGGCAGCCTGTACGCGCTGGGCGCCTATGTCACCGCGACCCTCGTCGGCGCATGGTTCAGCCACGGCCTCAATCCCTACGGCAGCTTCGCCCTGCCGCTGCTTGCCGCCATATTGGTCGGGCTGGTGGCGGGCCCCATCATCGAGCGCGGATTGCTGCGCTTCATGTACGGCAACGACGAAATCGTCCTGATCCTGGTCACCTACGCCCTGCTCCTGATTCTTGAGGACCTGATCAAGCTGGTGTGGGGCGTCGAATCCTATTCGGCGTATCAACCGTACGGCCTGCTTGGCACCTTCGAGGTGGCCGGCCTGCCCTACACCAAATACGACGCGATCCTGGTGGGTGTCGCCGTTTCGGTCGGGGTTGCGCTGACCTGGGGGCTGGCGCGGACCCGGCAGGGCAAGCTGCTGCTCGCTGTGATCCATGACAGGGAAGTCAGCGCGGCGATGGGCATCAACGTTCAGCGCGTCTATCTCGTCACCTTTACCATCGGCACCATCCTCGCGGCGCTCGCCGGCGCGCTGATCGCGCCCAAGGTATCGGTCGTGCCGGCGATGGGCGTCGAGGTGATCGTGCTGGCCTTTGCGGTTGTTGTCATCGGCGGTCTGGGCAGCCTGCCGGGAGCCGCATTGGGTGCCTTGATCGTGGGCCTGGTGGGCTCCGCTGCCGTGCATTACCTGCCGCAGGTGGAGCTGTTCAGCATCTACCTTGTCATGGCGCTGGTGCTGATCTTTCGCCCCAAAGGGTTGTTCAGCGCGGCGGAGGCGCGCAAGATATGACGGCCGCCGACCGCACACTGCCGGCTCTCAGCCTCGCCTTGCAGGTCTTTCTGATCGGCGGGTGGTTTCTGCCGGATTGGGCGCAGAGCCTCCTCATTCTGGCTTTCGGCAAGGGCCTCGTGGTGCTGGGCTTGTTGCTGCTGATCCGCACCGGCCTGGTGTCGTTCGGCCAGGGTCTCTACTACTGCCTGGGCGCCTATGCCGCGGTCTCGGCGAGTAAAATCCTGGCATTTCCTGACCTGATGTCGGACGCGCTCGCGATGCCCTTGTTTGGCGGTGTCGTTGCCGGCGTCCTTGGCCTGGTACTGGGATTCCTGCTTGCCAGGTACCGGGCGATTTTCTTCGCGATGCTCAGCCTCGCCTTTTCGATGATTCTATATGGCCTGCTCATCAAGATGTCGGTGTTGGGCAGCAGCGACGGATTCAACATAGATTACAGGACACTTGCGGGCATCAAGCTTCCGGACGGCATGAAACTCTACGCGCTCTACGCGCTGTCCACCCTCCTGGTGTTTATTGCGACGGCCTGTCTGCACCGGTACCTGCGTTCGCATCTCGGCCGATTGGCCCCGGCGGTCCGCGACAATGAACTGAGGGTCGAGTACATGGGCTCGTCGGTACGTTACGTGGTGCATGTGAACTACATCATCGCCGCCGTGCTGGCCGGCGTGGGCGGCGGGCTGGTCGCGCTGTCGATCGGCCATATCGATCCTGACCTGGCGTATTGGACGACGTCTGGCGAATTCGTTTTTGTCGCGGTGCTGGGCGGGACCGGCAATGTCGCCGCTCCTGTCCTGGCATCGCTCTTGTTTGAGTGGATCAAGAGCGCAGCCTATCAATATGCCCCCTACACCTGGCAGATGGTGTTGGGCATCACGTTGCTGCTGGTGATCATGTTCCTGCCGGCTGGCCTGTGGTCCATATTCCAGCGGCGCGCCAGGGAAGCCTGACAATGACCGCCATCCTTCATGCGCAGGGGCTCAACAAGCGGTTCGGCGCCGTGATCGCAGCCTCGGATATCGATGTCAGTATCGAAGACGGCAGCATTGTCGGGCTGATCGGCGGCAACGGCGCCGGGAAGACGACGTTCATCAACATGGTGACGGGCTATCTGAAGCCGAGTTCCGGAACCATCCGATATTGCGGGCGTGACATCACACGGCTGGGCCCGCGCCAGATCACGCAGCTCGGAATCTGCCGATCGTTCCAGATCCCGCAATTGTTCGACAGCCTGACAAGCCGTGAGAACCTGCTGGTTGCGCTTGGCATCGTGGTCCTGGAAGCGAAGAATTTTGCGTCGTCCGCCAGCTTGCGCACGGAGAACATCGAGGCCGTCGCAGATGAGACACTCGCCCGTTTCAATCTGACCAAATATCGCAACACGCGGGTCGGCGTCCTGCCGGAAGGCGTGCGCAAGCTTCTCGATATTGCGATGGCGATGGTGGTGAAACCGAGAATCGTGTTTCTCGATGAGCCGACCAGCGGGGTGAGCGCGGACCAGAAGTTCGTGATCATGGATATGGTGATGGAGGCGTTGCGAGCGCAGAGCGTCACGATCCTGTTTGTCGAGCACGACATGGATATCGTCAGCCGCTACACCCATCGTATCCTGGCCTTCTACGAGGGCCGCATCATCGCTGACGGCAGGCCCGAGGCGGTGCTCAACGACAACAGCGTTCGCAAATATGTTGTGGGCGACCAACCGGTCCAGGGTGCGGCTCATGTTGCAAATTGACGGACTGGACGTCTCGATCGGATCGGTCAGCGTGCTGCGCAACGTGAACCTCGCCGTGCCGAACGGATAATTTGCCGGACTGATCGGGCGGAACGGAGCCGGAAAGACCACGCTGATGCGCAGCATCATGGGTGCCCTGCCCTACCGGCGCGGCGCAGTGACGTTCGACGGCCAGTCGCTGAACCAGATTCCCCCGCACGGACGCGCAAGACTGGGCATCGGTTACATGCCGGAAGATCGCCGGCTGATCCCGAGCCTGACCGTCGAGGAGAACGTGCTGCTGCCTGCATGGGCGACCGCTGCGAAGACAACGGCCGAGCGATTGGCGAAAATCTATCGGATCATCCCCGAGGCGGAAGCGTTCGCGCCGCGCAAGGGCCTCCAGCTTTCCGGTGGCCAGCAAAAGCTCGCGGCACTCGCCAGGGCCCTGATGTGCGGCACGCGCCTGCTCCTGCTCGACGAGCCGTTCGAAGGGGTCGCGCCGGTGCTATGCCAGCGCCTGGCCGAGGTCATCAGCCAGCTCAAGCAGGAAGGCGTGTCGGTCATTCTGTCGGAGTCGGACTTGTCGCATTCGCGCGACATGCTGGATGTGGTGTACACCATAGATCGCGGAGAGGTCACGCAGGCCGCTTGACACGGATCCCGCTCCTGCTCCCGTCGCGACAACCTTGCGCTTTGCCGCAGGCAATGCGCCTTCTTCAGCGGGCGCCCTCAAGGAGGCGAGCTTGGCCAGGGAGTGAGACGTTCCGCCTCCATCGCGGAACGTACCGCTTTACGGGCGCGAACCCGCTCCCGGTGTGAGCCAATATTTGCGTAGGACGATAGATCGAAGTTCACCCAGCTTGCCCAATTCGAAATAACGAAGAGGTGCGCATCGGCCACCGAATAGTCATGCCCCATGAGGTATTCGTTGCTTCTCAGATGCTCATCGAGGTAAGCAAATCGCGCGACGAGACGAGCACGGAAGACGCTTTTCCCTTCCTCCGGCACACCTTTGTAGAACAGCGGCGAGAAACCGCCTTTGTGCATCTCGCTTGAGAAGAAATTCAGCCAGGACTGCAGCTTCGTTCGTTCGATCGTGCCGTTTGGTGGCGCAAGTTTCTTGGTCGGCACTTGATCGGCGATGTATTGGACTATCGCGGGCCCTTCGGTTAGGAGCGTCCCATTATCGAGAACCAAAGCTGGCACGTAACCCAAAGGATTTACCTTCCGGTAGTCGCCACCCCCTTCAATGACCTTGGTGTGTTCGTCTATCTCGATGGCGCTGAATGGCGTTCCGGCCTCGTGGAGTACAATGTGGGGCAACAGGGATGAGGAACCTCGCGCGTAATACAGCTTCATTGTCGGCTCTCCGCATCGGTCTGGCACGCCAATAAGTTACCCTCGCGAAGCATAGCACAGGATCGTAAACCGTCGCAGATTTGCCGTTGGGAACGCGTCGCGGGCCACCGCGTCATAGCGATGGCGGAGACTTGGAGGAAGGCCTCGTGATTGCAAGTCTCGTACATCGAAAAAACTCACTGCCTATGCTATTCTGTTTGCGCCGATATCTTTTTGCCGCAGCAAAACGGCATTTTGGAGCGGATTCAAGGATCGGTGTTCATTCTATTTCCAATTATCGAGATATCGAATACGCAGGATTTAAGCCTCTGACGATTAAGCTAACGAGACTCTGGGCTGACCGGGAGTAGCCCACTCATCACCCATGTCGCCGCCCGGTCTGCGCAAATTCGAAGCGTTGCGGGCCAAGGCGGCGACTTCACCAGGAGCTGAGAGCAATGAGCCCGATCTTACTGTCCTTGATCGCACTGGCGGTTATCCTGGCTGGCGCGCTCTTTGGCGCGTGGCTGCGCAACACTTTGCCGGATCACCATCTGGCGGACGATACCAAGGATTACGTGCGGCTTGGCACCGGGCTTATCGCAACAATCTCCGCGCTCGTGCTTGGCCTGCTGATTGCTTCGGCGAATAGCTCGTACGATACCGAGAGCAGTCAAGTGCGGCGCCTGACCGCAAACGTCGTGCTGCTTGACAAACTTCTGGACCAATACGGGCCGGAGTCACGCGAGGCGCGCGACCATCTTCGAGCTGCGATCGGGCCCCTGGTTGAGAGGATCTGGCGAGAGGACAGCTTGGATTCCCGCAAAGGAACGCCCTTCCGGGCCACCGCGGCCGCCGAGGATGCTTTTGCAAAGATCCAGGAGCTGTCGCCAAAAACCGAGGCACAGCGCGCGCTCAGGGATCGAGCAACCCAGGTCATGATCGACACGGCCCAAACGCGCCTGCTCCTGTTCGAGCATGCTGACAACTCGATCCCCATGCCTTTCCTGGCAGTGCTGGTCTTCTGGCTTGCTGTCATCTTCATGAGCTTCAGCCTGTTCTCGCGACTCACTCCGATAAACATCGCTGCAACGTTTGTGTTTGCGACTTCCGCTTCCGCGGCGATTTTCCTGATCCTGGAGTTGAGCCAGCCGTTTGTCGGGCTGATGCGGATTTCCAGCGCGCCCCTGCGCAACGCCCTTGCACAGCTTGGGGCGTCCTAACCACATCGTATAAGGATTTCTCGGCGCGCTCGCCGCCGCGCAACTCAGTTGCGCACGAAATAGAGCGGCGTCCTGAGCGTCAGTTCGAAAGCAGGTTTCGGCACCCACATGATCTCTGCCGTCAGGCCAAACAGACGGTTGTCGTTGTCATCCATCCGGTCGAGATCGAAACGCACGACCGGCTCAGTGAAAGACTGAACGTGCGCGAGGTTCAGAATCTGAGCGCCGCCGAACGTCTGCACGCCAACGCGGCCCGTGAATTTCCAGTTGTTCGGCCATTGGTAGTAACCACCGACATAGCCGATGATGCTCGGGTGGATCGCTGCCAACGAGCTTCCCACTTCAACATGCACATCTTGTACGCCGGCGAGCAATCCGCGGGTTTCGTCCTTGTTCAAGGCGTAGCCGAATTCGAAGGTGTTGTTGAACGTCGTCGTGGCAAGCGGTCCATTCGGGATTGTCTGTGTGATGGTCGATTGCCAGGTCACGGTTGGGATCGAGCCGCCGTTTTGCTGGTATAAATCGGCCTGGAATCCGATGTTCCAGCTCGTGATCGCGACCGGCGACCAGCCGGTCTCTGAGGTACTGGTCGAACTGGCTGAAACACCGGCATAGAGTGACACACTGTCGGTCACGTCGACGGTCATCGGAAGATCGACAACGACCGCCTGAGCCGCAGGTAGCGTCAAGCTGCCCGGAGTTGTCGAGAGGCTCTGTCCCCCGGACGGCGCGAGTGATGGCAATGCCGTAATCAGGGCCGAATTGCCAAATCCGATCGGCAACGATCCCGCAGATACATTGGCGTAGGCTGTTCTCATATCGAGGTAGATGTTGGGTGTCCTGGATGCCCCGTTCGATGACCCATCGTCATCGTCCTGGGCAAGAGCAAGTTCGGTGAAATGGATGCAAAGGGCACCGGCGAGCGCCACCTTCAGACCAACCGAAACAACGCCCCATATCCGGGTCCGAGCTTTTGCAGCAAGCTTCACGTCTTCTCCCGGAAAAGAGTTTCCGACGCGCAAAACAGGAGCGAAACTAGCCCTGTCAGATCACCACCGCAATTGACAAGCAAGCGCGGCTTGTGGACTGAAAATCGCCAATCGTCACACTTCCTTTGCCAAGTTCAGGCTGAGAATGGTAGGGTCCTGGCCGCCTCCATCGTGGTTCGCGTCGGATCCTGGAAAAGCCGATGGCCGTGACCAGCCGAAGGAAGCCAGCGATGTTTCGCGAGCGGTTGCAAGCCGAATTGCGCGAATTCGCCGTCCTGGCAGCCTATCTGTTCGTCTGCTTCACCGCGCTTGCGGCGTTCAAGGCAGCCATCCTCAGGGCTTACGGCGTAAGTTTCGCTCCATGGGTATTTGCGGCTGTCAAAGCCATGTTATGCGCGAAATTCTTGCTGATCGGACGCATGTTTGGCCTCGGCGACGGACTCACCAGGACATACCCGCTCATCATCTCGACGCTTTTCCGCGCGTTCGCTTTCCTGGTCGTGCTGATTTTTCTGACTGTCATCGAGGAAATCATCATGGGTCATCTTCGCGGTGAATCGGCGACCGGTTCACTCGCCGACTTCGGTGGAGGCACACTGTGGCAAGTGATCACGACCGGCGTCATCATGCTTCTCATATTGATCCCCTGGTTCGCTTTTCGCGCACTTGGAGAAGTAATCGGAGATGAAACACTGGTGCGTCTGTTTTTTGAACCGCGGCGGAGGAAATGACACGGAATACCCACCTGCCAGCCTCCCTTGACCTGCATCAATCAGGGGTATCCGCCGCTGTATAGATTTTTTTGAAATCGCATAGTTGTTCCGGCATTGGGGCAGTCCTTATGACTTCGATCAGAGTGCCGTTCTGGCTTCGCCTCGTTTCGCTGCTTGGCGTGATTCTGCTCTGCACAGCCGCGGGGCTATACGGATACCGTTGGTACAATCGTCCGGTAACGCTGACGCTGGCGGTCGGCTCGGTCGACGGAGAAGCGGCCAGCGCAATGTCGACGATCGCCAATCAACTTGTCTCCGACGGAGCCTCGGTCCGGCTGAAGGTCATCGACACCGGGAACGCCATTGAATCAGCCAAACAATTCGCTGCAAGACATGTCGATCTCGCTGTCGTCCGCGGCGATGTCGGCGACTTGTCTCAGGCCCAGGCCATCGTCGTGCTATCGCATATGACGGTACTTCTCATCGCTCCTCCGGGTTCATCGATCGACGGCATCGACAAGCTCAAGGGTCGGACTGTTGGCGTGCTCGGAGGCGAGGCAAACGCCGAAGTCGTCGATGCGCTGAATAACACCCACGATCTTGCCCGCAACAAGACGGTTTTCAAGAACCTCGGCTTGCAGGACGCCCGGCAAGCCGTTCAATCAAAGCAAGTCAGTGCCCTACTTGTGACGATCCCTCTGACGCAGAAATATCTGACGCAGGTGAAGGGCTTTTTCCCGCAAGGCACAAAGGCAAATCCAGTCCTGATCCCGATCGACTCAGCCGCCGCGATCGTGGATGCCAATCGCGCTTTTGAGAGCTTCGACGTGCCAAAGGGCACCTTGCGCGGATCACCTCCGGTCCCCGAAGACGACCTGACGACCTTGAGGACTTCGCTCTATCTCGTCGCACGAAAGGGCCTCAGCGCCGACGTTGCAACAAGTCTTACCCAGAGCATCCTGAAAGTACGCAGGGAACTGGCGCGGGAGAATCCTCTGTTCGCCCAAATCACAGCTCCCAGCATTGAGGCGGACGCCTACCTTCCCGTCCATCCTGGAGCTTTGGCTGTCTACAACGGCACAACACAGAGCTTCATGGATGAATACGGCAACTACATTTACCTGGGCCCGATGATCCTTGGAGGAATTGCGTCCGTCCTCGCCGCCGCCTGGAAGTTTTTGGGGATCGGGCAGCCCCAATTCCGGGAGGGGCCCCTCGACACCCTTTATGGCCTTGCGCGCCGAATTCGTGGAGTCAGCTCCGACAGCGAACTTTCAGTCATCGATGAAGAGATCGACAATATTTTGAAGACCGAACGCCTCAAGGCCGAGGCCGGCGATGAAAATGCCGTCGATGCTGCGACACTGAACGTCGTAGCCCACCGCCTGGAAAACCTGATTCATGACCGCAGAGCGATGCTTTTGGCAAAACCCCCGATCGCTTCGGTAGCATAGGGGACAGCAAAGGCGATT
>JAGXAF010000250.1 GCA_018971675.1 Bradyrhizobium sp. | reverse complement strand
GTCTGTGTCGGCACCATCGCCCGAAGGTCCGGCGTTCCGAACGGTGTTGATCAATGGGGATGGAGTTGCGGCTTCTACCCGGGCCCCGATCCGGGTGAAGGCGGCAGCGGCAGCGACGCGACGTTCGAAGCCGCGCGCGCTGGCTTTGAAGCGGCTTGGCGCACCTTCCTGCCGACGCGGACAGAAGCCGACTTCCAGACCTGGCGCGATCGGCGTGACTGGACGGCGTGGAAATACGCCATGTGGGATGCTGGCATGAAAATGCCGACGCAACGTCCTGACGCAAGGTCGCGTTGCTTTTATGGCGCAGAGATCGATATCCGCAGCACGGAACAACACGTTCGTGACGCCCATCGTGGCCCGGTGGCGGCATGAAGTTCAAATCAGATAGGCCATTTTCGGACCCTGAGATCGCGGTGCGCAAACTGCTTGAGATCGCGAACAGCGTCGAAGCCGTGCAGGACGGCCGCATCCATATCGAGAAGATCAACTGGCCCGTTTTTTCAGGAGAAGGGCATGCCAAGGCGGTCGCGCGCGGCTGGCTGTGACTGCACGAAAGCGGCACCTATGTGAAATTTACGCCAGGCCGGTGCGGAGCTGTTCGCCTGACTTGCACATTGAGGGCATCTGTCATGAACCCCTTAATCTACAAACCATGGGTCCGAGAGCCCCGGGACCAAGGACGCAACCCGAGGCAAGACCTGATATCCCTGCCGGTCAAACACGGCGCGATCGAACCCCACCACGCCGCACTCGTTCACGTCATCGACCCGGCGCAGCGCCTGCCATTCGACGCCAACCCCTTTGCCGAGCGCCGGCAGGTTCGAACCGTCTAGGCGGCCAGTCACCGCAATCTGAGCCTTATGGGTGAACACGTAAGCAATCATCATTTTCTCCCGCTTTGCTCGCATTTTGTTGCACGCGCGAGTGCACGGATTGAATAACGTGCGTTAAGTGTGGTCGGATATTTGATTACAAATCCTCGTGACCCATCATCGTCGGCGCTACAATCAACCTGTCCGATCTCCGGACAGGTTTTTGTTGGGCACCGATGCGATAACCGGTGTTCCTGAAGATGGGCAGGAGCCACGCACGCCCGAAGGCTTCAAACCCGATGTCGACAAAGACGGGTGGCGCCATTGAGCTGGTAGGGGGCGAAAATGATCGGAGTGCTTTGGTATCTAACTGAGGATCGCGGCCCTTGCGGATCAAGGCGCGCCACTCGCGCGCCTTCTCGCGAGCGCTTTCGAGCGAGCGCGATGTTGCGGATGGTCGACCATTGCAGTCCCGAGCCGTTCGTCGCCATCGCGCCGGCGAACCTATTCTTGAATCCTGTTGATTCTACTGAGAAATCATCCGTATCGCCAATTCGGTTGACTTCATGGGCGCTGTTAGTTTTATATAGAACATATCATGAACAAACGGGCCAGCTTCTGGTTCTCTCCCCGAACCCGAATGGCCATCATCTTCTTGAGGAAGCGAGGCATGCGCGCACGCATGAACACGCTTGCGTCCTTGCGCGGCCGCATCGAACGGCTCGAGGCGCCTTCCGACGCGCATGCGCTCAACCGGGTCACGCTCGGTCATGCGGCTGCGGATGCGACGCTTCGCGGCGGGCTCGTCACCGGCACCATGCACGAGGTGTTTTCCGCAGGCCGCCAGGGCGGCGCGGCCACAGGGCTTGTTGCTGGCTTCGCGGGGCGGCTGAGCCCGCGCCGTCCGTTGGTCTGGGTGCGCCAGGATTTTTGCGAGATTGAATCGGGCGCGCTGTCGATGAGCGGGCTTTCTGAGTTGGGCCTCGATCCGCGCCTTGTGGTCAGCGTGCGCGCAGCCGACGTCGACACCGCGTTGCGCAGCGCGGCCGACGCGCTGGCCTGCGATGCGGTCGGCGCGGTGGTGCTGGAAGTCTGGGGCGAGGCGCGCCAGCTCGATCTGGTCGCCAGCCGCAAGCTGACATTGGCCGCGCAGGCCTCGGGCGTTTCCTGTCTCGTGCTGCGGGTCGCGGCGCAGCCGCAGCCTTCCACCGCGGAAACAAGATGGGTCGTGCAGGCGGCGCGTTCGCCGCCGGCGCGATCTTTAGGACCTGAAATGTCGTGGTGCGCATGGGGCGCGCCGGTATTCGACGCGCAACTGGTTCGCAACCGTCATGGCCCGGTCGGGCAATGGATCATGGAATGGAAATGTGATGAGCGTCTTTTCAGCGAACCCGCGCCGTATCCTCAGCCTGTGGCTGCCGCGCCTGCCCATCGATCGCATCAAGCGAAAGCTCCGCGCGACGCTTTCAAACGAAGCCGCGCCGGCTGACGTCAATGCGAGCGACGATCCCTCTATCGTCGTCGCCAAACAGAACAACGCATTGCAGGTTTACGCGCTGGACGATGCCGCCGCGCGCCTCGGGCTCGAGATCGGCCAGCCGCTCGCCAATGCACGGGCGATCTGTCCGCATATAAAGGTGTTCGACGCCGATCCGGCCGCCGACCTCAGGGCATTGAACGACATTGCCGACTGGTGCGACCGCTTCACGCCGCTGGTGGCGCTCGATGCCCGGCATGGCCTGTTTCTCGACATCACCGGCTGCACGCATCTGTTCGGCGGCGAGGCGGCGTTAATGCAGACGATATGCGCGGCGCTGACGCGGCAGGGTTTTGTCGTCAGCGCCGGCATCGCCGGCACTTCGGTCTGCGCGCGCACGATCCGCAACCATGCCCATGGCCGCATCGTCGCTGCCGGCGAGGAAGCCGAGGCGGTGCAGTCGCTGCCGTTGTTTGCGCTCGGCGCAGATGACGCCATCATCCGCGGCCTGCGCCGTGCCGGGCTCAAGACCATCGGTGATGTCGCCTCGCGCGAACGCCATGAAATCACCGCGCGGTTCGGCGCCCGCTTCACGACCCTGCTGGAACAGGCGCTGGGGCAGGGCGATGCGCCGATCAGTCCGCGCAAGCCGCTGCCGGATTACATCGTGGAAAAACGTTTTCCCGAACCGGTCGCGACGGAAGACGTGATCTCGGCGACGCTGTCGGCGCTGGCGAAGATGCTGGTCGCAGCGATGGACAGGCAGGGCAAGGGCGCGCGAAGTCTGGAAGCAAGCTTCTTCCGCACCGACGGTGTGGTGCGCGCGATTTCCGTCGATACCGGCTTACCGGTCACCAAGGCAGCGATCATCGACCGGTTGTTTCGCGAGCGGCTCGATGCGCTGCGCGATCCGCTCGATCCGGGTTTCGGCTTCGATCTCATTCGCCTGTCGGCGAGCCGCACCGAAATCGTGGTGCAGCAGCAGCGCGATCTCGACGCCCATGTGCATGACAATGACGAACTCGCCGCGTTAATCGACCGCATCGCGGCGCGGATCGGCGGCAGGCGCGTTGCCGTGCACCTGCCGCAGGACACCCACATTCCCGAACGCGCGGTGCTGGCCGTCTCGGCGCAGCATCACCTCAACGCGGCAACGCAGGCGAAGTGGCCGGAACGCGCGGCGAGCGAGCCGCCGTTGCGGCCGCTGCGGCTGTTCGAAAAACCCGAGCCGATCAAGGTGCCGTTCGCAACCGTGCCCGATGGTCCGCCGCATCATTTCACCTGGCGGCGGGCGACCCATGTGGTGGTGCGGGTCGAGGGCCCCGAGCGCGTCGCGATGGAATGGTGGAAGCAGGATGGCGCAACGCTGACCCGCGATTATTTCCGCGTCGAGGATGAAGCGGGCTTGCGGTTCTGGATTTACCGCGACGGCCTTTACGGCAGCGAACTCGCGGATGCGAAGGGCAATCAGGTAGCCGCCAACTGGTTCGTGCACGGGCTGTTTGCATGAATCCCTCTATTCCAGCCTATGCCGAGATCGGCATCACCACGAATTTTTCCTTCCTGCGTGGCGGATCGGATCCGCGCGCCTATGTGCGTCAGGCCAGCCACTTGCGTCTTCCCGCGATCGGGATTGCCGACCACAACTCGCTGGCCGGCGTGGTGCGCGCCCACAAGGAACTCGGCAATCCCGAGCTCAAGCACGTCCCGAAACTTTTGATCGGCTCGCGGATCGTCTTCATCGACGGCACGCCGGACATTTTGGTCTATCCGCGCGACCGGAAAGCCTATGGCCGGCTGTGCCAGTTGCTCACCCATGGCAAGCGTGGCAGCGATCTCGACAAGACCGTCAAGGGCGATTGCCGCCTGATACTCGACGATCTCCTGGATTTTGCTGAAGGCCAGCTGCTGATCCTGACCTTGCCGCACCGCTTCGACGGCGCGCGCGCGTTAAAAATCCTCGACCGGTTGAAGGAGAGCCGCGCCGCTGGAATATGGCTGGCGGCGAGCCTGCTTTATCGCGGCGACGACCGCCGCCGCCTGATGCGGCTGCATCACGTCGCATCTGCTGCCCACGTCAAATTGCTCGCGACCAACGAGGTGCTGTATCACGATCCCGCGCGGCGTCCGTTGCAGGATGTGCTGACCTGCATCCGCGAAAAGACCACGATTGAGGCCGCCGGAAAGCGACTCGAGGCCAACGCCGAGCGTTATCTCAAACCGGCGGATGAAATGGCACGGCTGTTTCACGACATACCGGATGCGATCGCGGAAACCATGCGGTTTGCCAGCCATATCGATTTTTCGCTCGACCAGCTCCGCTATCAATATCCTGACGAGCCGGTGCCGCCGGGCAAGACCGCGCAGCAGCATCTGGAAGATCTCACCTGGGCCGGCGCCAGCAAATATTTCGCTGGCGAAATCGAGCCGCAGGTTAGCGCCACCTTGCGCAAGGAACTCGACCTGATCGCCGAGCTCAAATA
>JAGXAF010000249.1 GCA_018971675.1 Bradyrhizobium sp. | reverse complement strand
AGACCATTCTGTCGCAGGAAGGCGGCCACGGGCATCGATGTGTTGCTGATGTAGAATAGCAGATCCGCTGCGTTCGCGGGTCGGTCGGTGGCTTGCGGGATGAACCCGACCTGCTCGATCAGGCGGCCGGCGCATGACTGGACGTCGTTGGTGAGTTGGGTCAGGGATACGACAGGCATCGAGGCCTCCTCATTGAGAGACACGCTTCTCACCGGCGTTTGATGCGCCCAGTAGTCTTGCTGCGTCTTGCCTCCCGTCTTCTCGATCTGTCGCACCGCCTACCGATCGGACGCGCCGCCTTGCCCGCCGGGATTGTCGCCAAGGAAAACGGGCACCAGATCCTCTTCAACCATGATGCGGGCCGCCTGCGGCGTCTGTTCGCCGCCGACGAGATCGAGGCGCATGGTCGCGTCGAACAGGAGATCGCGGACGTCGTCGGACGAGAGCGCGTTCTTTGCAACGAGTTTGCGGACCAGGGCCTGCAGGATCAAGCTATCTATCTCCCCATGGCCCGGGGACGCCAATCGCTCGATCATTATTTCCCTCCTTACCCGTTTGATCCGCCCGACGCTCGCAGCGACCGCGAAGCCGCACGCTCAGGTCGGTTCTCGGCGAAGCTCCGCGCGCAACTGTGCAAGCGCGCGGCGTACTCCATGAAGCTGATCGACCAGATGAAGCACCACGTCGATGCCTTCGTCGTTGATCCCCAAATCGGCCTTGAGATCCCGAATAAGGCGGGCGCGAGCGACATCATGCTCGGAAAATCTCATCCCGCCGGCATTCCGCTCGGGGATGAGCCATTCCTGCTCAAGCCAGAACTCCAGTGTCTGCGCCTCGACGCCTGAAGATGTCAGGAATTCCTGCCTGGTCATGATCATGACGCGCTACCCTCCCGCGGATTGAAGTTCTTGCCGATATCCCAGTTCGACACGAACGCCTCAAGCTCGGGATCGGGCGATTTCGGCAAGACAATCTTCAGCTTTACGAGTTCGTCGCCGCTTCCGCCGCCCCGTCGTGGCGCGCCCTTCCCTCTCAGGCGCAGAGTTGTTCCTGTGTTCGATCCCTTCGGGATCGCCATGGTCACGTCACCGGTCGGCGTCGGAACACGAATCCGGCCACCTAGCACGGCTTCGGATAGGGAGACCGGCAATTCCAGCGAGATGTCGTCGCCGTCGCGCGTGAAGCGGCGGTCGGGCAGGACCTCCACTTCAATGAGCGCGTCACCGGGGCCGCCTTTGCCAGCGCCCGGCTCGCCCTTTCCCTTCAGTCGAATGACGTTCCCGTCGACGAGACCGGGCGGGATCTTGACGTCGAGCGTTCCGCCATCAGGCAGGGTTATACGCTTGGTCGTCCCGGCGATCGAATCGACGAAATCAATCGCGAGTTGGTAGCGCAGATCCTCTCCGCGACGGTTGGCGCGGGCCTCTTGGCTCCGCCGCAGAAGCTCGGCGAAAGCATCGTCTTCGTTGATGAAATCGCTGAAGCCAGCGCTGTTGGTATAGGGACGGCCGTCGTCCGCGCCAGCGAAATCGCGATAGAATTGATGTTGCGGGCGTTCGGCGCCAGTCGCATCGATTTCGCCGCTGTCGAACCTTTTGCGCTTCTCGGTATCGCTGAGCAAATCGTAGGCAGCTGCAACTTCCTTGAACTTCTCCTCGGCTCGCTTGTCGCCCGGGTTGAGGTCAGGATGAAGCTTCTTCGCCAGCTTCCGATAGGCCTTCTGGATGTCGGCCGCGGAAGCCGATGAAGCAACGCCGAGCACCTCGTAGGGGTCTTTCACCACTTGCTCCGTAACGTTTCGAGTGTACCATTTTAGCGGTTTCGGACTTCCCGGCAAACCCCGCAGGCGCCGCGCTCAGCGCGTGCGATGTCATGCTCGGTCGAACGACGCGAGAGGGTGCCGTTCGAGTCTCGTGCTGTAGGTCTTCCAAAGTGTTGCGAACCGGAGGGGACCCGGCGAGGTCAACCCTGTTCGAATCCGCCAACGAGGATATCACGCGCAGCGAGTACGAGACCCTGGCAATGGACAAGATCATCGCGTTCGATCGATAACGCAATTCGCCTGGCAATTTTATTTGGCAGTCGCGCGAGAACAGGAACGAATAAAGTAGTAGCTTTGCGTATCGACTTGACACGGCTGATGTGGTTGATGCTGCCTGGTCGCAAACGTGTCGGACGGCGGTAAGGTATGAGCAATGTGGTCATGGTCGGGGGAGGCGACGACTCTGCCTTGGCACCTCATCCTTTGCGAGCGACGATACTCGGCGAAGTGCATGCCCGGCCTTTCTGTGCCGTTCCCGCTCCGGCGAGAATCCTGCATTTTGCCTTTGATACCCAAGGAGACCGATCCGCGGCCGATCGCGAGCAACTGATCGCGTTCTGCCAGACGCGAGGATTGGTGCCCCCGTTGCCGCAGGATAGGCATTTCCGCGTGACGCTCGGCGGCACTCAACTCCGATGGGAGCAGCATTCCGAGTTTACCACCTATACCTGGGAGGTGCCGGTCGAGGATAAAGCAAGCGCGTTCCATCCTTCTGCCTCCTCCCTTGCCATCCCTATGCGCTTGGTGCGGCAACCCGGGCCGGTCTTGGTCGCGGTCGATCTCCACGTCGTTCAGCAATCCCAGAACGAAAGCGGCTTCGTCAACCTGTTTGACCAGACAAGCCTCGCCGTGGCGGAGAGCGGAGATGGAGCGGCGCTCTACGCTACGGACTTCAAGGTTACTCCAGAGGGATTCATCCGAATTCTTCTGATCGACCGCGGCATGAGTCCGAACCGGACCGGGTCCATGGTCCAGCATCTCCTTGACATCGAAACGTACCGTACGCTGGCCCTCCTCGGGCTGCCTGAAGCGCACCGATTGGCTCCGTCGATTAGTCTTGCTGAAAAGCGTCTGGGTGAAGTGACCCAGCGAATGCGCCGCTCCGACGATCTCGATGACAATAATCAGATGCTAAACGAGCTGACTGCACTGGCTGCGGACGTAGAAGCCGGCGCAGCCGCCAGCCTGTTCAGGTTTGGTGCCAGCAGAGCCTACGAACAGATCGTAACGCAGCATCTCCAGACAATCGGTGAACGCAAGATTCCTGGTTTTCCAACCTGGACTTCGTTTCTCGCCCGACGGATGGCACCGGCGTTGCGCACCTGTGTTGCCACCCAGGCTCGCCAGGAAAATCTGTCGCTTCGCCTGACCAGGGCAGACAACCTGTTGCGTACCCGGGTCGATGTCGAACTCGAGAAACAGAACCAGAAACTGTTAAAATCCATGAACGAACGGACGCGTCTGCAACTGCGCTTGCAGACGACGGTCGAAGGGCTGTCGGTGGCGGCGATTACCTACTACATGACCGGCTTGTTCAGCTACTTTGCAAAAGCTGCGCATGAAAGCGGAATGCTCAAGTTCGACCCTGGTTACATTACCGCAGCTTTCATCCCGCTGGCTGCACTGGCAATCTGGCTGACCGTACGAAGGATCCGCCGCCGGCATGTATTGGAGCGCGCCTCAACCGATTAACCCGATGTCTGACGACCTTTCGCGCGTCCGCCCGTCGTCAACGAATCTAAGAACTGCAGAACTGCCATGGCCTGCGCAAAGTGCGCGCCGAAATCGCGGTTTTATTCGGGGTGCACGGAAGCGCAGATAATAGTGATGTTCGGCTGGCGCGATCACAAGATGCCGGCGCTCTGCATCGCCACAGCGAACCCGGGACAAGCTTGCGATAAGCGGGATGGAGAAGATCGAGGCCTATGATCAAATTGAGAACATCGCCGGTCGCGCGATCCGACCGACCAGGAACAGAATAGTGCTTTCGAGAGTAACCGGTGGAAATAATCCTGAGATTTCAACGCCAGGCGTGGATATGGTGCGCTCGGAGGGCGGCCGCATTTTGCGATTTTAAGGCCTTATCCGAGTGCCCCATCAAGGTGCATATCAGACCCAAAGGTGCAAGAGGACCCACACGTATCCACCGATCGTGGGACGAGGCGTGCGACACTCTCCTTCGACATACCGCGGTCCCCCGGCCGCTCTCCTTCTCCCTGCTCTCAAGGTCAGGGCCGGGCACCAGGACACGTTGACTGATTATGCCAGAGTTGGCATAGTTGAGACCATGAAGGAAGTCAGATGGCACGGCAGCAGCCGGTCCGATGTTGAAGCCTTTCCGAACGACGCACGACGCGAAGCTGGAGATCAATTGTTTCAGGTTCAGATCGGCGAAAATCCTTCCGACTGGAAACCCATGCCGTCGGTCGGCCCTGGCGTTCGCGAGATCAGGATACGTCAGGCGCCCGGCGCCTATCGGATCATCTACCTGACCACGATCGGCGATGTTGTTCACGTGCTGCATGCGTTCCAGAAAAAAACACAGGCAACGGCCAAACGGGACATCGACCTCGCCAAAGCACGGCTCAGACAGATTAGGTGACGATAATGGCAAGATCAGTATTCCACGACCTCTTCTCCGAAGAGGAAGCCGCGGAGCTTGAAATGCGTGCCAAGTTGCTTTCGGACATCAACAAATGGCTGAACAAGTCCGGACTGACGCAGACCGAGGCGGCGGAACAACTCGGCGTTACTCAGGCTCGGGTATCGGAGATCAAGAACGGAAAGATCAACCGGTTCAGCCTGAGCATGCTGGTCCGGCTTGCGCAGCGCGCCGGGCTGCGCCCGGGGATCAGGTTTCAGAAGGCAGCGTGACGATCGAGTCGAACGTCAACGGCGCAGATGTGCTCCACCACGTCACATCGTAATGCCGCCGCCCCAGGGCGGCCTTTTT
>JAGXAF010000029.1 GCA_018971675.1 Bradyrhizobium sp. | reverse complement strand
CGGTCGTCGACGCGCGGCACACCGTGAGCCAGAGGAAAATGCGGCGAAATCCGCGCCATCTGGCGCACGCTCAGCAAAAACAAGTCACCCATCAAAGTCCCCCGAATCGAAAAGACTTTGAATCACAACTCAAACAAATTTAATAGGTACTGACCCTAGCACTACTTTGGCAGATTATTGCGATTGATCGGCGAAACTGGATTCCCGAATCAGATTTTCAATGATTCATGGGTGGTCGGCTTTTGGAGGGCCGACCATGGTGGACACGACGTCGAAGTGGGAAGACGAACTTGGACGCTGGCTTGAGCCATTTCTGGATCGTTTAGGCCACAAGGCGCGGCGGCGGATGTGTCCGCTGTATGTTTCGGGACTGATTGGACCGGGCGATCGCAAGAGCGTCCAGCCGATGGCGGCGCGGCTGGCACCGGGCGACTATGACCAGTTGCATCATTTCATCGCTGATGGTGTCTGGGATGCGGCGCCATTGGAGTCGGAGTTGCTGGTTCAGGCCGATCGTCTCGTCGGCGGCAGTGATGCGGTGCTGGTCATCGACGACACCGCGATGCCGAAGAAGGGCGATCGTTCGGTTGGTGTCGCTCCTCAATATGCCTCATCTCTCGGCAAGACGGCCAATTGCCAAACGTTGGTGTCGCTGACGCTTGCGCGGGGTGAAGTGCCGGTAATGGTGGCGTTACGTCTCTTTGTTCCCGAGAGTTGGACGAGCAACCCAGCGCGTTTGAAGCGTGCGGGCGTGCCAGCCGAGCACCGCGCCGCGCGGACCAAGCCAGAGATCGCGCTGGCGGAGATCGACCGCGTGATCGCAGCCGGCGTGCGTTTCGGCTGTGTGCTAGCAGATGCTGGATACGGTCTCAGCGCGCCGTTCCGTCAGGGGCTCACGACACGCGGCCTGGCCTGGGCCGTCGGTATCCCTCGTCACCAGAAGGTTTATCCGGTCGGGGTTAAACTGATCTGGCCGGTCGCCGGTCGAGGTCGTCCCCGCAAGCGGCACATTCCCGATGTATTGTCGACGGCGGCCGAAGACATGCTGGCCAATGCCAAGTGGCAAAATGTGAGTTGGCGAAACGGGACCAAGGGCCGGCTGGAAGCTCGCTTCGCCGCGGTTCGCGTGCGGACCGCTGATGGACCTCCGCAGCGGATCAAGGACATGGGCCAGCAGCATCTTCCGGGGGACGAAGCCTGGCTCATCGGTGAACACAGGGCGTCAGGAGAGAAGAAGTATTATCTCGCCAATCTGCCGACCAAAACGGACCTGCGCACGTTAGCTGCCACGATCAAAGCCCGATGGATTTGCGAACAGGCCCATCAGCAGTTGAAAGAGGAACTGGGGCTCGATCACTTCGAGGGACGGTCCTGGCAAGGCCTCCATCGCCATGCTCTTATGACCATGATCGCTTACGCATTCCTCCAGTATCGCCGTCTCGCACAAGCGGGGCGGAAAAAAAAGAATCAGCGGTCCTCCGCCTCAACCGAGCCTGCCGGCCGTGCGCCAAGCCATCGTCGAACTCATCGTTCGACCACGACCTCAGCGATGCCCGTACTGCAGAAGACAAATCGGCGAAAAGCAACGGCGTGAATAAATCTGCCAAAGTAGTGCTAGACTCTGGCGCGAACCGGTCGCAGCAGGAATGCGGGAAGATGCGAATGATCGGCGGGTTCCGAAGCTGTGTCGCGCTTCGCGGGCGCCCTTTCGGCACGGCCGACCGAAGACGCGCGCGAGGGCGGCTGGTTGCCCGGCTGGTCGAATGCTGCGGTCGGCTGGCTTTGCGGCGCGGGACCACGGCCGCCATGCGGGCGCCGCTCGCGTTCGCGCCGCGGCTTGCGGCCGCCGCGTGAACCTTCGCGGCTGCGCTGCTCGCGCGGCTGCTCGGGACGGCCGCTGGAGGGTTCCGTCGGGGCCTCGGCGGGCCCTGCGCTGCCTTCGGCATGGGGAATGGTCTGTCCGGTCAGCTTTTCGACCGCCGCCATCGATTTCTGATCGAGAGGAGTGACAATGGAGATTGCGGTGCCGGCGCGTCCGGCGCGTCCGGTGCGGCCGATGCGGTGGACGTAGTCGTCGGCGTGATGGGGGACATCAAAATTGAAGACGTGGCTGACGGCGGGAATATCGAGGCCGCGGGCCGCGACGTCAGAGGCCACCAGCAGCGGAATTTCACCTTTGCGGAACTGATCCAGCGCCTGGGTGCGGGCCGATTGATCCATGTCGCCGTGCAACGCGCCGACGCTGAAACCGTGCTTCTGAAGTGATTTGTGAAGCACCGCCACCTCGCGCTTGCGGTTGCAGAAGATGATGGCGTTCTGCAGATCCTTGGCGTCGCGCAACAGCCGCCGCAACGTCTCGCGCTTTTCGTGCGGCTCGCGGCCGACTGTGACCTGGAACTGGGATACGCCGACGGCAGTGGTGGCGGGCTTGGAAACCTCGACCCTTTCGGGATTGTGCAGGAAGGCTTCGGTGACTCTGCGGATTTCCGGCGGCATCGTCGCCGTGAAGAACAGGGTCTGCCGGGTGAACGGGATCATCTTGCAGATGCGCTCGATATCCGGAATGAAGCCCATGTCCAGCATGCGGTCGGCTTCGTCGATCACCAGAAGTTCGACGCCGGTCAATAGCAAGCCGCCGCGTTCGGTATGGTCGAGCAGGCGGCCGGGTGTCGCAATCAACACGTCGACGCCGCGCGTCAGCTTGCTGTCCTGGTCGCCAAACGAGACGCCGCCGATCAAAAGCGCGACGTTGAGTTTCTGGCCGGCGCCGTATTTGTCGAAACTTTCCTTCACCTGGGCGGCGAGTTCGCGGGTCGGTTCGAGAATGAGGGTGCGTGGCATGCGGGCGCGGGCGCGGCCCTTTTCCAGCATGGTGAGCATCGGAAGGACAAAGGCCGCGGTCTTGCCAGTGCCGGTCTGGGCGATGCCGAGAACATCCCGGCGGGCCAGAACATGGGGAATTGCCTGATCCTGAATGGGGGTGGGGGTGGTGTAACCGGTGGCCGCCACGGCGGCGAGGACCTTGTCGGAAAGGCCAAGATGGGAAAAAGACATTGAGCCTCTAGTCGACACCGCCGTTCGGAATCGAAGGTAAAAAGGCTGTCGCGTTTAGCCCCGAAACGGCGTGCTCCAGAAAGCTGGGGACTGTGTCATACGCTGACGAGCGGCAAACCAAGGAATCGCGTTTCGACCCAAGGCCGCGTTGAACCGGAACATAGGGTCGAAATGGCCAAAGTCAATGGAGCAGCCGCGGGAAGCGCCGAAAAAGCTTAATGTTTTTGCATAAATGCGACCGGGTTCATCTCGCGCACCGGGTTCCGCAGCCTCTGTTGCCCTGTCAGGCCCGGAGCTTGGACGAGTCCTTCGCAACGGCACTTTTCATGCCCGTCCGGCAAATGGTTGGTTGGGTTTCGCACGCCAACGCCAGGCCGCGCGGTCGGCCTTCGAATGGTCGCGATCACGCCGCATCTGGAGGTCTGGCGATCACGTTGGACGCCGGCAATTTTCGTCGATGCTGCGGATCGTGTCGTCCTTGCTGGCGATTGCACTGAATTTGGTGCATCCAAGAGAGCCTTGTGGACGCTGGCGCTGAATTTTGCCGCGCCGGTCATCCGGAAATGGAGCAAGCGCGCAGCGGCTGCGGATTAGCTGCAACCAAATCGGTGTCCGTCGAATTGACGTATCGCGACAGCGGCGTGTCTGAGATAAGCGGTCCCGGCGCTGAGTTTGCCGCAATCGAACCTGGAAGCCGGATCATGGACGCGGGCACTCCCTCGGAGCGCAAGAAAACTTCGCGCGCGATAACAACCCGTTGCTGCATTGTGGGTGGCGGCCCGGCCGGCATGATGCTGGGCTATCTGCTCGGCCGTGCCGGGATTGAAACCGTTGTGCTGGAAAAGCACGCCGATTTCTTTCGGGATTTTCGTGGCGATACCGTGCATCCCTCGACGATGCAGGTCATGGATGAACTCGGCCTGATCGACGACTTCCTGAAACTGCCGCATCAGCAGCTGCAGAAAATGGACGGCATGTTCGGTGACGCCAGGATCCGGGTGGCGGATCTGAGCCGCGTCAAGGCGAACTATCCTTTCATCGCTTTCATGCCGCAGTGGGACTTCCTCAATTTTCTGCGCGCCCGGGGCCAGAAATTTCCGCAGCTCAAGGTGATGATGAAGGCGGATGCCACCGACCTGATCTGGTCCGGCGATAGCGTCACGGGGGTGATTGCCGATACGCCGGAAGGACCGGTCAGGATAGGCGCGGAACTGACCGTCGGATGCGACGGCCGGCACTCGATCGTGCGCGAGCGCGCCAATCTCGAGGTGGAAGAAATCGGCGCGCCGATGGACGTGCTCTGGTTCCGCGCCGGGCGCCGCGCGAATGAGAGCGAGAGCCTGTTCGCGCGGCTGGAGCCGGGCAAGATGATGGTGACGTTCGATCGCGGCGACTATTGGCAATGCGCCTATGTGATCGCCAAGGGACAATACGACGCGGTGAAAGCGCGCGGCCTCGATGCGTTTCGCGCGGATATCACGTCGATGGCGCCGATCCTCAAACAAGGCATGGCGGACGTGAAGACATGGGACGACGTGAAGCTGTTGACGGTGGCGATCAACCGGCTGGTCCGCTGGGTCCGGCCCGGGCTGCTTTGCATCGGCGACGCGGCGCATGCGATGTCGCCGGTGGGCGGCGTTGGCGTCAACCTCGCGGTTCAGGATGCGGTTGCGGCCGCGAATCTTCTCGCCGCAAGGCTCGCCAGGGGCTGTCCGTCGGAGGATGAACTGGACGCGGTGCGCCGGCGCCGGGAGTTTCCGGTGCGGATGACGCAGGCGATACAGACGGTGATCCAAAACAGGATCATCAGCGTCGCGCTGAAGCTGGACGATCACCCGTTCAAGGCGCCGCTGTTGGGGCGCGTGATCAACGCGGTGCCATGGCTGCAAGGCATTACCGCGCGCTTGATCGCGATCGGCGTCCGGCCCGAGCATGTGCACTCACCGGCGGCTTCGGGCAGGTGATGCCGGGCGACGTTCTGACGAGAATCAAAACTGATCGGAGTTTAGCGTTTGCTTTGCCAGATCAGGATCAGGCCAAGCCCGGCGAGCGCTGCACCATAGCCGGCCCACTGGATCTGGTTGATCATGAAGCTCTCCGAGGGCCAACTGATCACGCCGGTGCCCTGGCCGATCCAGAGCAGGCCGGCGACCAGCGCCAGAACACCAACGATCAGCAGCAATCTGCGCATGGTCAGGTCCTCACGGCGCCCGCGCGCCGATTTGAGAAGGTTGCAGAGTGACGTTCGGACATGATCAAGGCAAGTGCCGATGGTGCTTTCCGTTTCCGGGCGCTCCGGGAATCGCAAAAGGAGGCACAAAAAAGCCCCGGACAAAGCCGGGGCTTTTTCAGATTGGAAGCCCTGATCAGCTCAGTACTTCGCGACCACCGGGCCGCTCCAGTTGAAGCGGTAGACCAGCGAGGTGCTCACGGACTGCACCAAGGGCTTGAAGCCAATGGTGTTAGCGCCAAGCGTATTGGTTCCAGTAAGGAATTCGCCGAGATTCTTGTTCTCGTAGTAGGCCGCGCGATATTCGGTCTTCATGAACCAGCCCGGCGCGGTGATGCCGAAGATGTTCAGGTTGTTCTCGACGCCGCCGCCAATGAACCAGCCGCTGCGGTCGAAACCATCGACGTGAAATCCTGATGGGGTGCTAAATCTGGTGTCGAACAGCTCAGCGCCCTTCCAGTGCGAACCGGAATAACCACCATTCACGTAAGATAGGACATTCGGAGCAACCAGATAACCCAAACGAGCACCAGCTGCCCAAGACTCGTCGTTCTTGATGTTGCCGGCAAAGAACGGGTCTTGATCTTGAACAGTACCCTTGAGGCTGCCGAACTGAGCGTCACCGAAAATACCGGCCACCCAGTTGCCGCCGAACTGCCAGTCGTAACCACCACCGACGGTGCCGAACCAGCCATTGCCGCCCTGCCTCTGGTTGAAGCCGAGAAGGGGGGCGCCCGTGGTGGTCGACTGGACGCCGGTATCGGCATCCCACACGCCACCGCCGCCGCCGCCGAAGAGGTAGAAACCGGTCCAGCTTGGCGCCACGACCATTGGGGCGGGCGCCTTGGTGTAGGTGCGGGGCGCCATATCAGCCGCGAACGCGGATCCGCTGAAAGCCACCGCCGCGGTCAGAGTGAGCAATACCTTTTTCATTTTGAACCCCTCAGCCATTCCAGCGTTCGATTTCGACCGCCTGGAGAATCTCGAATATCGTGATCCTGTTATAGGCGATTCCGCCGGGAATGTTGTTGCGCCGGCACCACACTGGCCGGAAAACGATCCGCGAGAGCCCTCAAAACTTGCTGCACCAATATCAATATAAGCAATTGTTTTTACTTATGAAATTGTAAAAAATGCCTCATACGTCCAATAAATCGTCACGGGCGAATTCCGCCTTGTCGGCAATGAAGGCGAAGCGCGCTTCGGCCTTCGTACCCATCAGCCGCTCGACCGAATCGGCGGTGCCTTCGCGGTCGTCGGCCAGCAGCACCACCTTGAGCAGGGTCCGTTTGGCCGGGTCCATGGTGGTTTCCTTCAGCTGCTGCGCCATCATCTCGCCAAGGCCCTTGAAGCGGTTAACTTCGACGTTGGCGTTGGCGTTGAACTCGCTCTTGATCAGCGCGTCCTTGTGGGCGTCGTCGCGGGCATAGACCGTCTTGCTGCCGTGGGTAAGTTTGTAGAGCGGCGGCACCGCCAGATAGAGATGCCCCTCGTCGATCAGCCGCGGCGTCTGCCGGTAGAAGAACGTGATCAGCAGCGAGGCGATATGGGCGCCGTCGACGTCGGCGTCGGTCATGATGATGATGCGCGAGTAACGCAGATCCTCTTCACGGTAATGAGGACCGGTGCCGCAGCCGATCGCCTGCATCAGATCGGCGAGCTGCGCGTTGGCGGTGAGCTTGTCCCTGGTCGCGGAGGCGACGTTGAGGATCTTGCCGCGCAACGGCAGGATCGCCTGGGTCTGGCGGTCGCGCGCCTGCTTCGCGCTGCCACCGGCGCTGTCGCCCTCGACGATGAACAATTCCGAGCCTTCGGTTGCGCTGTTGGTGCAATCGGCGAGCTTGCCGGGCAGCCGCGTTTTCTTTGCTGCGGTCTTGCGCGAGGTTTCCTTTTCGGCGCGGCGGCGCAGCCGTTCCTCGGCGCGTTCGATGACGAAATCCAATAGCCTGCTGGCTTGCAGCGGGTTGCCGGACAGCCAGTGGTCGAACGGGTCCTTGATCGACTGCTCGACGATGCGCTGGGCCTCGGCGGTGGCGAGACGGTCCTTCGTCTGGCCCTGAAACTCCGGCTCGCGCACGAACACCGAGAGCATCACGGCAGCCCCTGCCATGGCGTCTTCCGAGGTGACACTGGCGGCGCGCTTGCCCTGTCCGACGCGCTCGGCATGGTCCTTCAGGCCCCGCAACAATGCGCTGCGCATCCCCGATTCATGGGTACCGCCATCGGGCGTCGGCACCGTGTTGCAATAGGACGAGAGAAAGCCGTCGGCGTCGGCGGTCCATGCGACGGCCCATTCGCAGGCGCCATGGGCGCCGTTGCGGCCCGATTTTCCGGAGAAGATGTCGGGATGAACCAGCGTGTCGGCATGAACGGCGGCGGCAAGATAATCCTTCAATCCGCCGGCGAAGTGGAACGTATCTTCGGCGGGAACGTCCTCGATGCCCTTCAATAGTTCGGGCGCGCAGCGCCAGCGGATTTCAACGCCGCCGAACAGATAGGCTTTGGAGCGGGCCATCTTGAACAGCCGTTGCGGCTTGAACGAGGCCTTGGCGCCGAAAATCTCGCCGTCAGGCTTGAAACGAATTTTGGTGCCGCGACGGTTGTTGATCTTGCCGAGGTCTTCGAGCTTGCCCTTGGGATGGCCGCGTTCGAAGGCGAGGCGATAGAGCTTCTGACTGCGGGCGACCTCGACTTCGAGCCGGGACGACAGCGCGTTGACCACGGACACGCCGACGCCGTGCAATCCGCCCGAGGTCTCGTAGACCTTTGAGTCGAATTTGCCGCCGGAATGCAGCGTGCACATGATGACTTCGAGCGCGGACTTTTTCGGAAATTTCGGATGCGGGTCGACCGGAATGCCGCGGCCGTTATCGGTCACGGTCAGGAAGCCGTCGGCGCTCAATTCGACTTCGATGAAGGAGGCGTGGCCGGCCAGCGCCTCGTCCATGGAATTGTCGATGACCTCGGCGAACAAATGATGCAGCGCCTTTTCGTCGGTACCGCCGATATACATGCCGGGCCGGCGGCGCACCGGCTCCAGGCCTTCGAGCACTTCGATATCGGCCGCGGTGTAACCGGCTTCGACACCGGAGCCGCGCGTCGCGGCCTTCGAAGAGGCACGTCCCTTCGGTTCCGCGAACAGGTCGTTCGATGACTTGTTTCTCTCTGCTGATTTCAATGATTTAGGCATATTTCTTCATGTGTTGCAGGCAAGGAATGCACGGCGAATCGGCTTTTTTGACTATGCCACGGATGGGCTTAAAAAGTGACGAGCGGGGAGTGGGGATGTTACTCATCCGCAGCGCTCGCGAGGCAGGGAACCCTGCTCACACCCGCGAGGTCCGGAACACGATCAGCGCGAACAGCGCGGTTGCCGCGACCACCACCAGTGATCCCACGACCGGCAGCGCCATGAAGGCCGGACCTCCAAGCACGATCGCGGCGATGCCGGCCGGAAACAGGATGCTGCCGACGATATGCAGCCAACCCTGGAGCTTGGCCAGCCTGTCGGCCCCTGCGGCGGGAACGAGGCGGTAGTACAGTCCGAACAGGAACAGCAGGACGCCGCCGACCAGATTGAGATGCGCGTGGACCGGGCGCAGCGTGAAATCCTGACGAATGCCCATCGCGATGCCGGCCAGCATCCCGACCAATAGAACAACCACGCTCACGCGCATCATCAACGAACCGATCATCGGATTTTCCTTTGGATCTTTGTTGGAGTTTCCTTGAGGAGGTGAATTGGCGCCGAAACTCGGGGTTGCCGACAGGCGCTCACGGACTATAGCCGCCTTTGTGACTTGAAGTCACGCAAGGGGCCGGCTTACCTGTTGTTCGGCATCCGACCCCGTTAAAGGTTCACGACGAGGGTTCAGGGCCGGGGCGGGATCGCGGAAGGGCGAGGGTTGATGGAAGAATATGCGCGCGCGCTCGCCGATTTCGTGCGCGACCATTCGGCCTGGGCCGCCCCGATCGTGTTGCTGCTGGCATTCGGTGAATCGCTCGCCTTCATCTCGCTATTGATCCCGGCCTGGGGCGCGCTAGTGGCGATCGGCGCCTTGATCGGCGCCAGCGGCATCAGCTTCTGGCCGGTCTGGATTGGCGGTGGAATTGGCGCGGCGCTCGGCGATTGGCTCTCTTATTGGTTCGGCTTCAAATACAAAAGACACGTCGCGCGGATGTGGCCACTGTCGCGCTATCCGGAAATCGTGCCGCGCGGCGAGGCGTTCGTGAAAAAGTGGGGCATACCCGGCATTTTCATCGGTCGGTTTTTCGGACCGCTGCGCGCATCGGTGCCGCTTGTAGCCGGCATATTCGAGATGCCGTATTGGAGCTTTCAGGTCGCCAATTTCGTCTCCGCGCTGGTGTGGTCGGCAGGGCTTCTGTTGTTCGGCGACATCATCGGTCAGATCGTCGAATGGCTGTGGCGGACGGTGTGACACCCGCTCAAACGCGTATTCACCTTGACGAAAACCAGGCGCGGTCCTATAGCGGCGCCCATGACAGACGCGGCCACCATTTCGATCATTCGTCGCCGCCGTACCAGTGCGGTACGGGCGGATTTCTGCGTCTAGAATTTTCGCCCCTGCCGCCGGATCCCGCCCGCGGCTTTTTCTTCTCGGAAATAACGCGGATTGATCCGGCGGCTCCTACATCAAGCAGGAGTAAGGAACGGGCCATGAATCATTCCGACACCAGGCAGCCAAAAGGCCACGCGCCGGCCAAGGGCGTTCCCGCGCGGCCCGCGATATTCGTCGACGGCGCGGCCGGAACGACCGGACTCGGCATTGCCGAGCGTCTCAGCAAGCAGAACGACGTGGTGGTGAAGGGCATTGCCGAGGACAAGCGCAAGGATGCCGGTGCCAAGCGCGCGTTGATGGAGGAAGTGGATCTCGTGATCCTGTGCCTGCCGGATGACGCCGCGAAGGAGACCGTCGCCCTGATTGACAGCATGGGCGCTTCGGCGCCCAAGGTGCTGGACGCATCGACCGCCTTTCGCGTCGCGCCGGACTGGGTCTACGGTTTTCCGGAGCTGGAGCCCGGCCAGGCCGACAAGATACGGGCGGAGCGGAAAGTCTCCAACCCAGGCTGCTATCCAACGGGCTCGATCGCGCTGTTACGGCCGCTGGTCGATGCGGGTCTGATGCCGATGGACTATCCGGTCACCATCAATGCGGTGAGCGGCTATTCCGGCGGCGGCAAGTCCATGATTGCGAGTTTCGAGGACGGCAGCGCGCCGGCCTTCGAACTCTACGGACTCGGTTTCGAGCACAAGCATGTGCCGGAGACGCAGCTTTATTCGCATCTCACGCGGCGGCCGATCTTCGTTCCCTCGGTCGGCGATTTTCGCCAGGGCATGCTGGTATCGGTCCCGTTGCATCTCGATACGCTGCCGGGCAAGCCTGACGGCGCCACCTTGCACGCCGCGCTGGCGAAGCGATATTCGGGGAGCAAATACGTCGCGGTGATGCCATCAGACAATCCCGCGGCAAAAGCCGGACGGATCGAGCCGGAAGCGCTCAACGAGACCAACAAGCTCGAGCTCTACGTGTTTGCCAGCGAGAAGCGCGGCCAGGCGGTTCTGGTCGCGCGGCTCGACAATCTGGGCAAGGGCGCGTCCGGCGCGGCGGTACAGAACATGCGGCTGATGCTGGGCCTCGCCGATACGTGAGAGCGGACATCCGATGGACGACCGCCCGCGCGTGGCGCGGCTCGAACCCGGTCCGGGAAACCGTGCCCGCGCGGCAGCCGTCGCTCAAAACACCCGGAAAATCGCCAGCGCCAGCACGGCCTGCGCGGCAAAGCCGACCGCGAACGCCAGTGTGCGGAACACCGGCAGGCCCATGGTGTAGACGATCAGATGCGCGAGGCGAGCCCAGAAATAGACCGCACAGGCGAGTACCGTCCATTTGCTTGAATAGTCGATCGCGTTGAGGATCAGCACCAGCGGCGCGAACACGGCAAGGTTCTCGACCGCGTTGTCGTGGGCGAACATCAGCCTGTTAGCCCATGGCGAATGCGGCTTGTCGTTGCGCGAGGGATTGGCCATGGCGCCGCCGAGGCCGCGAACCATGCAACGATTGAGAATGTAGGGCACCCACAACAGTCCGGTCAAAATTACCGTCAGCGTCAGCCAGAACAATTCGCGCGTCATAGTGATTCCCTTCGGCTCCAGTCCGGCCGTCCGGCGGGACGACCCTATCTTCATCAAACAGACGGGAAGACGCTAGAGCCTTTTCTGTTCCGATGGAATCGGAACGGGGCTCTGGATTCTTTGTTTTGACGCGTTTTCTCTACGCGGACCGGTATCCACCCACGGATCAAGTCCGAGGGCATGCTTCGCTCAAAAACGCTTTAGGCGCGCACCCTGACATAGCTGCCTGGCGCATCCTCGATCGGCGGCATCGATTCCGAGCCGACCGTGCGTGCCGGCACTTCGTCGGCATTGATATTGCCGAGCCATTCGCGCCAGTCCGGCCACCACGATCCCTTGTGCTCCTGCGCTCCCTTGATCCAGTCCGCGAGCGACACGTCCTTGATGGTGTCATTGGTCCAGAACTGGTATTTGCCCGCCGCCGGCGGATTGATCACGCCAGCGATATGGCCCGAGCCGGACAGCACGTAGCGCACCGGGCCGCCGAAGAATTGCGAGCCGTACAGCACCGAATCCGCTGGCGCGATGTGATCCTCGCGGGTCGCCAGATTGTAGACGGGGATCTTGACCTTCGACAGGTCGAGCAGGGTGTTGTCCAGCACCATGCTGCCGGTCGACAGCCGGTTTTCCAGATAGCAGTTGCGCAAATAATAGGAATGGTTGGCCGCCGGCATCCGCGTCGCATCCGAATTCCAATGCAACAGATCGAACGAGGAGGGGGGCTGCCCCTTCAGATAGTTGCTGACCACGTAGGACCAGATCAAATCATTGGAGCGCAGCATGTTGAAGGCCATCGCCATCTTGCTGCCTTCGAGCACGCCAGCGGCCTGCATGTCGCGCTCCAGTGCCGAGATCTGGCCCTCGTCGACGAACACCAAGAGGTCGCCGGCATGGGTGAAGTCGACCTGCGCCGCGAACAAGGTCGCTGACGTCACCCGTGGCCGACGCTTTTTCGCGAGCCATGCCAGTGTTGAAGCGAGCAGCGTGCCACCGACGCAATAGCCTGCGGTGTGGACCTTCATCTCGCCGGTCGCCTTCTCGATGACATCCATCGCCGCCACCGGACCCTGCTTCATGTAGTCTTCGAAGGTCTTGTGGCCGAGCTCCCGGTCCGGGTTGACCCAGGAAATCACGAACACCGTGATGCCCTGATCGACGCACCATTTGATGTAGGATTTTTCCGGCCTGAGATCGAGAATGTAGAACTTGTTGATCCAGGGCGGCACGATCAACAGTGGCGTGCGCAGCACGTTTTTCGTGGTCGGACTGTACTGGATCAACTGCATCAGTTCGTTCTGGAAGATCACCTTGCCCGGCGTCGTCGCCATGTTGACGCCGACCACGAGATTGGCGGGGTCGGACTGGCGGATGCGCAGCGTGCCGTGCCCGGCCTCGATGTCCTCGGCCAGCATCTTCATGCCGCGTGCGAGGTTGTCGCCGCTGGAGGCCAGCGTCTCGCGCAACACCTCCGGATTGGTCAGAACGAAATTCGACGGCGCGATCGCGTTGGTGATCTGCTGGACGTAGAACTCGGCCTTCTGGCGGGTATGCGGATCGAGGCGATCGGCGTTACGCACCAGATCCTGCGCCCATTGCGTGGTCAGGAGGTAGAGCTGCATCACGAAATCGAAGAACTGATTTGACTTCCACTCCGGGTCGCGGAAGCGTTTGTCGCGCGGCGAGGGTTCGATCGCCGGCGGGGCCTGTTCACCGGCCATCCGCCGCATCGCGGAACCCCACAGATCGAGATAGGCCTTGCCCATCTTCAGCTGCAGTTCAGTCGCCCGCTCCTTGTCCGTCAGCCAGTACTCCGCCACCGTGGTGAAGGTCCGGATCACCTCGCCAAGCTCGTTCGGCGGCTTGTCTTTGGGCTCGCCATGTTCCCGCGGCTTGAGATAGGCCGCCAACGCCTGACCGCTGCTCTCCATCGCCTTGGCGAGGTTCATCGCGAAGGCCTCTGGGTCGAACTTCTTGTTCGACGGGATTTCGGTCGTGACGTCGCTCATGCCCGCAACATTACAGGGTCATTCAGGGTTCGTCACCGCGCATCATCTGACGTCGGCGCGAAGGTAATTTCGATAGGTCTCGTGCTGCACTGCGACAAGGCATCTTGGTTTGGACATATTGGAGCCCCACCGGTTTGATCTATTGTTCATGCCTTAATCGTTTCCAGCGACAGGGGTTGAACGGTGCAAGCGGCTGATGACAAAAGCGTCAGGTAGCCGCTGGGTTCACACGTAGGATACAAGCCTTGGTCGTGGGATCGCGGGAACGCATGTCGGTCGATCGGGAGAAGAGGGCGCTGGTCCGGGGCGTGCTGTTGCTTTCGGCGCTTGCGCTCGGCGGCTGCGCGACGTCGATTGCGGATCTGCCCGTGATCGGCACACCAGCGGGCGCACCAAGTCGCCCAAAGGAACCAGGCAGCTACCTTCCGGTGGAAGATTTGCCCCCGGACCGCGATGACGCGGCGATTCCGCCGGCGGACCAGGCCAAGATCAAGGCCGAATTGCTCGCCGCGCGAGACCGCCAGGCCGCCACCGCTGCCAAGGATACGACAAATCAGACGACGAAGTGACCGCCAGAGTTCGCCTTCGGGTCCGGTCGTCGGGCTCAGCCTCGAACCTCGATCAAAGCTGGCGCAACCGGGCGTCCGTGCTAAAAGAAGCCTATTCAACCGCAAATCAGGTCGAAGACATCTTTTTGCGCCTGAATTCTCGCTAAATCACTGATTAAGCGCGATTTCTGGACGGGCTTTTTCCGTTTCGGCGCTAAGCTGTTGGCGATTCTGCCCGCTGGTTGCCGGAGCCAGGACCCATGGACGATTTTTACCGCATCCGCCGCCTGCCGCCTTACGTGTTCGAACGGATCAACCGGGCCAAGGCGATCGCGCGCAATGCCGGGGCCGACATCATCGACCTCGGCATGGGCAATCCGGATCTACCGACGCCGCCGCATGTGATCGAAAAGCTCAAGGAAACGCTGGGCAAGCCGCGGACCGATCGGTACTCCGCCTCGCGCGGCATCACCGGCCTGCGCAAGGCGCAAGCCAGCTATTACGCGCGGCGTTTCGGCGTGAAACTCGATCCGGAAACCCAGGTCGTGGCGACGCTCGGTTCGAAGGAGGGCTTTGCCAATGTCGCACAGGCGATCACGGCGCCGGGCGACGTCGTGCTGTGCCCCAATCCCAGTTATCCCATTCACGCCTTCGGATTCCTGATGGCGGGCGGTGTGATCCGCTCGGTGCCCTCGGAGCCGACGCCGCAATTCTTTGAAGCGGTGGAGCGTGCGATCATCCACTCGATTCCGAAGCCACTGGCGATTGTCGTCTGCTATCCCTCCAATCCGACCGCCTATGTCGCGAGCCTCGATTTCTACAGAGACCTGGTGGCATTCGCGAAGAAGCACGAGATCTTCATCCTGTCGGATCTGGCTTATGCGGAAGTATATTTCGACGACGCCAATCCGCCGCCCTCGGTGTTGCAGGTTCCGGGCGCGATGGACGTGACGGTGGAATTTACCTCGATGTCCAAGACGTTCTCGATGGCGGGCTGGCGCATGGGATTTGCGGTCGGCAACGAGCGCATCATCGCGGCGCTGGCGCGGGTCAAATCCTATCTCGATTACGGCGCGTTTACGCCGATCCAGGTGGCGGCGACGGCCGCGCTCAACGGTCCCGACGATTGCATCCGCGAGATGCGCGACACCTACCGCAGGCGCCGCGACGCGCTGGTCGAGTCGTTTGGCCGGGCGGGCTGGGACATTCCGCCGCCCGCCGCCTCGATGTTCGCATGGGCGCCGCTGCCCAAGGCGTTGCGCGACCTCGGCAGCATGCAGTTTGCGACCCTGATGGTCGAGAAATCCGGCGTCGTGGTCTCGCCGGGCGTGGCCTTCGGGGAACATGGCGAGGGCTATGTTCGCGTCGCCATGGTGGAAAACGAGCAACGTATCCGCCAGGCCGCACGCGGCGTGCGCCGCTTCCTTGAAAGCGGCATTGAAACGTTGCACAACGTGGTTCCGCTCGCCAACCGGAGGTAGGCACGATCCCGACAGGGGCCGTGCCTGGCTACGCTCTCGCGCCTATCGTCTCGTCCATTTTTTCCTGCAGGTTTTTCTCGTCATGGTCGCACCCCTGAAAGTGGGTATTGCGGGGCTCGGCACGGTTGGCGCCGAAGTCGTCCGCCTCATTGAGCAGCAGGCCCGCATCTTGTCGGCGCGCAGCGGGCGTGGCGTGCGGGTGGTGGCGGTGACCGCGCGTTCGAAGGCGAAGAAGCGCGACCTCGACCTGCGCGGCGTTACCTGGGCCAAAAATGCGCTGGAACTTGCGCATGATCCCGCCATCGACTGTTTTGTCGAATTGATGGGTGGCTCCGGCGATCCCGCTTTGTCGGCGATCGAGGCCGCGCTGAAATCCGGCAAATCGGTGGTCACCGCCAACAAGGCGCTGATCGCCAAACATGGCTTGCGGCTGGCAAAATGGGCCGAGCAAGGTGATGTTGCGCTCAACTTCGAGGCCGCGGTCGGCGCGGCGATCCCGATCATCAAGACCTTGCGCGAGGGCCTTGCCGGCACCGGCATCAACCGCGTTTACGGTATCCTCAACGGCACCTGCAACTACATTCTGAGCCGGATGGAACAGGAAGGCTTGTCGTTCGCCGAATGCCTGAAGGATGCGCAGCGGCTCGGCTACGCTGAGGCCAATCCGTCATTCGATGTCGACGGCCATGACACCGCGCAAAAGCTTGCGATCCTGGCCAGCCTCGCCTTCGGCACCAAGGTCGCGCAGAACGCGGTCTATGTGGAGGGCATTTCGTCGATCAAGCCGGAGGACCTGCGCGCGGCGGAGGAACTCGGCTTCCGCGTCAAGCTGCTCGGGGTTGCGGTGCGCACCGCCAAGGGCATCGAGCAGCGCGTGCATCCGACCATGGTTCCGAAATCATCCTCGATCGCGCAGGTGATGGGAGTCACCAACGCCGTGACCATCGATGGCGAGGGCATTCCGCCGATCACGCTGGTCGGACCCGGCGCGGGAGGAGCCGCGACCGCGTCTGCCGTCGTCGCCGACATTGTCGATGTCGCGCGCGGCATCCGCGCCAAGCCGTTCGGGCGGCCGGTGGAGCGATTGCGCGCCACCAGCAAGGCGCCGATGGAGCGGCACGAAGGCGGCTATTATATCCGCCTGATGGCGCGCGATCTCGCGGGCACCGCCGCGACCATCGCGACCCGGCTTGCGCAACAGAAGATTTCCATTGAATCGATCGTGCAACGTCATCCTGACGGCGTTGACGCCTTGGTCGCGAATGGCAAGGCTTCGCCGGTGCCGGTTATCCTGGTTACCTATGCGACCAACGAGGACGCGGTCCATCACGCGCTCGAGGCGGTGCAGCGGGACAAGGTGATCAGCGGGCGGCCGCAGGTGATACGGATCGAGAAGAACTAACATTCAGGACAGACCGAAAGGTTCAAGATCAGGTTCAAGGGAGAGCTAGCCGATGTCGACCCAGATTTCCGTACCGCCGCAGCTTTTGCTCGAGCGCATCCTCACGCTCGAGATCGTGCGGGTGACGGAGCGCGCGGCGGTGTCGGCGGCGCGGTTGTGCGGTCATGGCGACGAGAAGGCGGCCGACCAGGCTGCGGTCGATGCGATGCGCCGCGAACTCAACAAGCTGCCGATCGAAGGCACCGTCGTGATCGGCGAGGGCGAGCGCGACGAGGCGCCGATGCTGTACATCGGCGAGAAGGTCGGCATCAACGCCGGCCCGCGGGTCGATATCGCCGTCGATCCGCTCGAGGGCACGACGTTGTGCGCCAAGAACATGCCAGGCTCGATCGCGACCATGGCGATGGCTGATGGCGGCACGCTGCTGCATGCCCCCGATGTCTACATGCAGAAGATCGCGGTTGGCCCCGGTTATGCCAAGGGTGTGGTCGAACTCGATGCTACGCCGGCCGACAATGTGCGCCGGCTGGCCAAGGCCAAGGGTGTCGATGTCTCCGCGATCACGGTGCTGGTGCTTGATCGCCCGCGCCATGCCGAGATCATCCAGGGCGTGCGCTCGACGGGCGCGGCGGTGCGCCTGATCACCGACGGCGACGTCGCCGGTGTGATCCATTGCGCCGATCCGGAAAATACCGGCGTCGATATGTATCTCGGCACCGGTGGTGCGCCCGAGGGCGTGCTGGCGGCGGTGGCGCTGCGGTGCATTGGCGGCCAGATGCAATGCCGGCTGATCCTCGACACCGAGGAAAAGCGCGAGCGCGCCCGCGAGATGGGTGTGACTGACCCGCGCATGATCTACGGCATCGAGGATATGGCGAAGGGTGACTGCCTGTTCGCGGCGACCGGCGTGACCACGGGCTCGCTGCTCTCGGGTGTCAAGTTCCGCAAGGGTGTTATCGAGACCGAGACCGTCGTGATGCGCTCCGTTACCGGCACGGTGCGTTACATCAAGGCCGAACACCGGCAGCTCGAGAAATTCCACCTCGACTAGAGCCTTTTCCGTTCCGATAGAATCGGAACGGGGCTCTAGATTCTTGTTTTGACGCGTTTGCTTTACGCGAACCGGTATCCACTTCGCTCGAAAACGCTTTAAGCGGTAACGGGAAAGTCATCCGACCTCCCTCAAAGCCGGATGAGCAGCGCGGCTTACCCGATCTCTACGGCTTCCACGGCGGCTGTCTTCACGCCGTAAACCTTTTTGCGCGGACCGGCGGCGGTGCGCGCCCGCAATGTAAGGGTGGATGCCGATTTCAGCACGGCGCAAACGGCGGAAGAACTTTTCCGTCCGGTTGGTACAGGCACCATCCAGAACGCGGGCTTTCTGGTGGTTGATCCGTTCGACTTCGAAACGCTCATGAAAGTTGCCCCATGATCCAGCTTCGTCGGCGCGCGTCACAGTCCGATTGGCGATACTGACGCAAATGAAGGCGAAAGCTTGACTATCGCAACTGATACGAGCTGGAACCGGGTTCCGGCAACTCGCGGAGGTGGCGAGCCTTGTCGCACGTCAGATGGACACGAGAGGCCTTCGCGTCCGGTGTCGACAGCCCCCGCCCAGGCTGATTTCGCTGTGCCCGGCGATTGTCTTTTTTAACGAGATTGCGCGAAACGCAAGCGGATGATTCAACACACGGTAGCCGGCCGATTGAAAGCCTGGGCTCGCGCGTTAAAGCGCGATGTGCATGCGCTTTATCTCGCTAGCCGGGATCCGCGCGTTCCCTGGTATGCGAAGGCGTTAGCGTTGATCGTCGCGGGCTATGCTTTGTCCCCGATTGATCTCATCCCCGACTTTATCCCGGTCTTGGGCTATTTGGACGACGTGATCTTGGTCCCAGCAGGCGTCTGGTTGGCAATCCGACTTATCCCTGCGGATGTGATGGCGGAGCATCGCGCGCTGGCGGAGGCAACTCCGTCACGCCCGGTGAGCAAGACCGCAGCGATAGCGGTCATTGCGATTTGGATTGCCGCAGCAGCGATGGTCGGATGGCTTTTGCGCCACCTGTTTCAAACCTGCGTTCGATGTCAGGGGCTTTGACACAGGCCGTGGCTTTCTGTGTGGTAACCTCGATTCAGCGGTCGGATTGTTTGGGCGTGCCCGCGCCTGCCGTCAGGTGGGCGGCGGTTCCAAAATGTCGAACCACAAACTTCACGATCGCTCAACACGAAGGACAATTATGCGAGACTTTTGTGGTGCACATCCGAACCGGGTGCAGGCCACAGTGCATTTCCTGCCCTCACCCGAGCGGTGAGGACTATCATCGGCAGAAGGAGCAGTGAAGCGCCAACGACTAAGACGCTCTATCGTGAGAAGTCCTGACCTCGATCCTGAAATGGCAGCATACCTGAACCCACCTTGGCTATTGGACGCGGTTATCCCACAAGGATGACGGGCATAAGTGGCGCAAAAACAGCGCGAATCATTGATCTGATGGCTTGCTTGCCTATCTGCTGCGAACAATATGGCACGTCCCGCATCCGCCTTGCCCGTCGAAGTACAGCCCGCGTTCCTTGGCGTGTCGCAATCCGCGACCGGCAAGGTGTGGCGCGACCGGCTCGATGCGCGCGGCGCCGCGCGCGCGCTTGCGATTTCGCAACGCTACCAGTTGCCGGAAATGCTGGCGCGGGTGCTGGCCGGGCGCGATGTCGAGATCGATGCGGTGGCGGATTTTTTGGATCCGACCATCCGCAAGCTGATGCCCGATCCCTACACCGTGACGGAGATGGAAACCGCGGCCAGGCGTATCGCCGACGCCGCGCAGCGGCGTGAGAAGGTCGCGATCTTTGGCGACTATGATGTCGACGGCGCGACGTCGGCGGCGCTGCTGACCTGGCATCTGCGCCATTGCGGCCTCGATCCGCTGATTCACATTCCCGACAGGATTTTCGAAGGCTATGGCCCCAATGTCGAAGCCGTGCGGATGCTTGCGGGCAAGGGCGCGACGCTGCTGGTGACGGTGGATTGCGGCACCACCAGTCTGGAGCCACTGAAGGAAGCAAAGCGTCTTGGCATGTCGGTCGTCGTGATCGACCATCATCAGTCCGGCGACGAACTGCCCGAGGTTGACGCGCTGGTCAATCCGAACCGGCCGGACGATCTCTCGGGCCTCGGCCATCTCGCCGCTGTCGGCCTTGTGCTGATCACGCTGGTCGCGGTCAATCGCGAGCTGCGCGGCCGCGGCTTCTGGACCGGCGAGATGCCGGAGCCGGATCTGCTCGGCATGTTGCATCACGTCGCGCTGGGCACGGTGGCCGATGTCGCGCCGCTGACCGGGCTGAACAGGGCGCTGGTCGCCAAGGGCCTGATCGCGCTGCGTCGCCGCGATCATGTCGGCCATACCGCGCTGATGGACGTGTCGCGGCTGAACGGCCCGCCGGAAGCCTGGCATCTCGGGTTCATGCTGGGGCCGCGCATCAATGCCGGCGGCCGCATCGGCCGGGCCGATCTTGGTGTGCGGCTGTTGCTGGAAGGCGACGTCTCGGAGGCGGCCCGGATCGCGGCCGAGCTCGACCGCCTGAATACCGAGCGCCGCGTCATCGAGCAGATGGCGGAGGCGCAGGCGGAAGCGGAGGCGCTGGCCTCGCTCGGTTCGGAAGACAAGGGCGCGGTCATCGTCACGGCGTCCGAGGGCTGGCACCCCGGCGTGGTGGGCCTGGTGGCGTCGCGGCTGAAGGAAAAATTCTCGCGCCCTGCCTTTGCCATTGCGCTCGAGCCGGGCGGCATCGGCACCGGCTCGGGACGATCGATCTCCGGCGTCGACCTCGGCAACGCGGTGCGGCAGGCGGTGAAGGAAAGATTGCTGATGAAGGGCGGCGGTCACGCGATGGCCGCGGGCGTGACCTTGCGCAAGGAGCGGCTGGCGGAATTTCGCGCTTTCATGGAGGGCGCGCTGGCGCAGGAAGTCGCCGCCTCGCGGCACGAGAATGAGCTGTTCATCGACGGCGCGGTCAGCGCGCGCGCGGTGACGACGGAGCTTGCGGCCACACTCAACCGGGCCGGCCCGTTCGGCAGCGGCAATCCCGAACCGGTCATTGCGTTACCGTCGCATCAACTGGTCTATGCGGACGAGGTAGGGCAGGCGCATCTGCGCGTGCGGTTCAAATCCGGAGACGGCGCGATCGTCAACGGTATCGCGTTTCGCGCGATCGGCCAGAAGCTCGGCCATGCGCTGACCGAGCATCGCGGTCAGCCCCTGCATGTGGCAGGTTCGCTTTCGGTCGATCGCTATCAGGGCAATGAACGGGTCCAGTTGCGCGTGCTCGATGTCGCCGTACCCGATCAGGGGCCGGCGGTGATCAGGTGAACAAAACGAACAGCAAGCAACAGGACTATCCACCCTGCCGCAACCGCGCCAGCACCTGCAGGCCGCCATAGCCGTCGGCGGGCGATATTCCCACCTTGGTCTGGTAATCGCGGACCGCCGTCATGGTGTCGTTACCGACGCGGCCATCGGTGCCGCCGGTATCGAAGCCGGCCTTGGTCAGGCGGGTCTGCATTTCCTGCACCTCGGCGAGAGTCAGCGCCCGTTCCGAGCCCGGGAACGGCTGGATGAACGGCGGTCCGCCCAGGATGCGATCGCCGAGATGACAGATCGCCAGCGCATAGTTCATCGAGGGATTGTAGCTGCGCACCGCGTAGAAATTCGGGCCCAGCAGGAATGCCGGCCCGCCTTCCACCGGCACCCACAGTTTGGCGCCGGCATGCGGTTGCGGAAACGGCTTGCCGTCGGCGCGGGTAACGCCGGCGTCCGACCATTCGGCGTAGCTGCGGCTGCGGTTCGACGAAGAACTCGCTCCGCGCACTTCATAGCCCCAATGTTCGCCGCGATGGTATTTACCGCGATCGACCAGGAAGCGCGCGGTCGAACCCAGCGCGTCGTCGGGCTTGCCGAATGGCGACACCTTGCCGTCGCCGTCGTAGTCGATTCCGACATGGAGCCAGACTTCCGGCATCCACTGGGTATGTCCCATCGCACCGGCCCAGGAGCCGCGCATTTCCTCGGGCGTCGACCAGCCGCGATCGACGATCTTCAGCGCGTTGATCAGTTCGGAATCCCAATACGCCCTGCGGCGCGGCGCGTTCCAGGCAAGCGCGGCGAGTGCGGGAAATACCGGGCGCATGTGGTTGCGCTGCACCTGCGGATCTCCATAGGCGGATTCGACGCCCCACAGTGCCAGCAACGTGCCGCGCTCGACGCCGAAATCATGCTCGATCCGCGCGAACAGCGCCTCGTGCTTTCGCAGCGCTTGCTTGCCGGCGATGATCCGCCAATCCGAGACCCGGCGGTTGATGTACTGCCAGATCTGCTCGTTGAATTCCGGCTGGTCGTCCATTTCCTTGAACACGGTTATGTCAGGCGCGATGTGAGCCATCGCCCGGTTCCAGGTCGTCTCCGAAATGCCTTTTGCAAACGCGCGGGCACGAAAACCCTCGCGCCATCGTTCGAAGCCGGCTGGCAACGCGAAGGCCGCGATCGGCCGCGCGAGCAGGGCGACGACAGCGGTGCCGGCGCACAGGATGGCGCGGCGGCTCAGAAGGGGTACAGGAGAATCAGACGGTTCCATGTGGCAAGTCTAACGGCGCGGCGGGCATAGGCCAAAAAGTACTGCAGGCGGCAACAATCTGATAGCCGCGGGATCATCCACAATTCTATTTCTTTGAATGCTGCGGGTTGATGAAATCGATCGGGGATGGTTCATAGCGTCGTGATTGCGGTCGATCGATCAGAGTGGCGATGAGTTCCGGAGACGTTGCGTGGTAAATATCAGCCGGCAGATTGCCGTAGAACTTGGCGTACAAGAGCAACAAGTCGACGCGACGGTCACATTGCTCGACGGCGGTGCCACGGTGCCATTTGTGGCTCGATATCGCAAGGAAATCACCGGCGGGCTCGACGACGCCCAACTGCGCACCCTGGAAGAGCGCCTCTATTATCTGCGCGAGCTGGAGGCGCGCCGTATCGCCATTCTGGATTCCGTACGCGAACAAGGCAAGCTCGACGCCGCACTGGAGGCAGCGATCCTGGCTGCTGATACCAAGGGGCGTCTGGAAGATATCTACCTGCCGTTCAAGCCAAAGCGTCGCACCAAAGCCGAGATCGCCAAAGAGAACGGCCTCGAGCCGCTATCCGAGCAATTGCTGACGCAGCCGCACAACGACCCGCAGATTGTCGCGGCCGGCTTTGTCGATGGCGAGAAGGTGGCCGATGTTGCCGCCGCGCTTGAGGGCGCCCGCGCGATATTGGTGGAGCGTTTTGCCGAAGATGCCGACCTGATCGGGGCGCTGCGGGAGCAGATGTGGTCAACCGGGCTGATGGTATCCACGGTGCGCACCGGCAAGAAGACCG
>JAGXAF010000248.1 GCA_018971675.1 Bradyrhizobium sp. | reverse complement strand
AGGCGTCCGCAAGCTGCGCGACGCCGGTCATACCATCGGCACCCACACCCAGACCCATCCGCTCACCATGAACAAGATGCCGATCGAGCGCGCCAAGGCGGAGATCAATGACGGTATCGCCTCGGTCAAGGCGGCACTCGGAGCCGACGCCGACAAATCGCTGGCGCCGTTCTTTCGCATTCCCGGCCTGTCGCGCGCCAAAGCGGTCGAGGACTATCTCGCATCGCAGGGCATCCAGGTGTGGAGCGCCGATTTCCCCGCCGACGACTGGCGCCATATTTCCTCGTCGCGAGTCTACGACCTTGCGATCAAGCGGATCGAAGCCAAGGGCAAGGGCATCTTGCTGCTGCACGACATCCAGCCCCGCACCGTCGCCGCGCTGCCGAGAATCCTGGAGACGTTGAAAGCGCGCGGCTATCACATCGTCCACGTGGTACCGGCCACACCGGATCGGCCCGCAACGCCGACCGAACCGCAGCAATGGCAATTGCATCCATCGTCAGAGAACGTCGCGACCTCGCATTGGCCCAAGGCACCAAATTTCATACCGAATTTCGTTTTCGCCAATGCTGATCAGCTCGCCGCGCCTGCATTCTCTTATATCGATGCATGGGGCGCGAAGCCGCTGCCGTCGAACGAGATGTTTGCCGACCGCCGCGCGCGCGGCATTCCGTTGCCCGGAACAGCACCATGGCCCCGCCATTGGCTGGTTCCGGCTGCCGACATGGCCACTACGCTGCCCATACCGGCGCGCAGTGTTTTCGAGCTACCCGACCTGCCGCGCCTCACCGCGGAATCAGTTGCCCGGCTCGCGCCCGCCCCGGCGCAAACGTTGACGGCCGGAGGTGAACCGGAGCGCACCGTCGCAGCCGCCGGGGCCGGCCATTTCAAGCACGCGATCCGCGGCCAATTCCGCTCCAGGCGCGGCAAGCCGCTGGCCGTGTCTCGTCGTAACGGTCGTGGAACAACGGTTGCGCATGGACGGTCCGACGCCACGCATACCCACGGCGGGCCAGCACGACATCTGGCCCAGGTCCGGAAAAGAAGCGTGTGATGCTTAATCCGTCACGATCTTCGTGATGCACAGCAAGATCACAACGGAGAGAAACAACAGGTCGATATAGGACTTCATTTCGCCATCGCGGCGAAGCGCGCTGACGTCGCTTACAACCTGCTTGCGCGACGCATTGGAAGCCGGACCTTCGCCGGCAAGCCCCGTTAGACGCCGCGCCTCGAGCTCAAGGCGTTCGACGCGCTGAAAGAAATGGAACGTACGAAACGCCGTCGCCGCGCGCATCGCCGCATAGACCAAAAACAGACCCGCGACAATCGCGCGTTGCTGATACTTCTCCATGAAGTTCAGACTGTAGTAGACCAGCGCCAGGAACACAAAGTTGGATACGAAACGATAGGCAAAGCCCAGGAATTTCACGGACGCGCTCCCATCGATAGCCAACCGGTCAATTTTTCGAATCGATCCGAAGAAATCCGGCCGCCAATCCGCTGCTAGAGCCTTTTCCGTTCCGATGAAATCGGAACGGAGCTCTAGGGTTTGACGCGCTTTCTTTACGCGAACCGGTATCCACTTCGCTCGTAAACGCTCTAAAGATCCGCTTGCAATGTCAACATCGCCAGGCCTGGTCCAAGGCCGCCGATCTACGCCAACACTGTTACAGCAAGGCAACGAATGCTCGGCCAGCACATCAACACCGGCTCAGGCCAGTTCAACGGCAAAGGGGATGCCACAAGCTTGGCGCAGGCTTTCTGATGCGCCCGGAGGATAGTCGTATTCGCTGCGATTTCAACGGCTTATCCGGGCTCGATAACGAGGAAGGCCTTTTCAAACAACAGGGCTTTCCAGCGGGATAGTAATCGAGTCGCCGGCAATCGCGCTAGAATTTGTTGACGTCCCTAAGCGCCGCCCGGTCTGAACCAGAGCGGCTTCGGTGACTTCGACTTCCTTGAGCGGAGCGTCGAACCTTGCGGATAGCCACGGCTCGCCGCTACGATTTGGCTGCCGGCGCCTTCGAAGGTCCGAGCACGATAGACGCTTCGGTCGTCAGCACCCGGAACGTAAAGCTTTCCTGGAAGTACAACTCGACCGTCGAACTCGTGTGGCTGAGATAACCAATGGAGATATCCTGCCCGATATCGAGCTGGAAATCCCCGCCCCGCGTCGTCACCACGAATGCGCCTTCGATCGCCGGCGCCCAGATGACACCGCCATCGACGATCCGCTCGATATGGTGGAAGATCGGATAACCCTCGTCCGCTCCCCCGCTCGCAGTCGTATATGCATCCGCACCGAGCACGAGCGCATATGGCCCGTTACAGCCGGCGCGTCGAAGCTGGCTGACTGCCCGTGCAACCGCATCAGGGTAACCTCTGATATTGCCGGGAAGGACCATCGGCGCATTGCTGCTGGCCTCCTGGATGCCCTGAATACCCGCCGCCGCATAACCCGTGAACACCGCGCGATCCTCGGCGAAGGCGATCCTGCGCGCTGCTTCCTTCACAGCAGACCAGTCCGAATCGCTCGCCCCACGACTGACATCGTCAATCTGCTGCCGCGAGAGCGAAAACGGGACGCGCAGCTCAACCAATGCTTTCGCCTCGCGTTGAACGGCTTGGATTCCATCGTCCGGAGCCGCGATTTGCCGGGTGTGCCCGGTGCCAACGGCGGAAAGCCCGAGCCCCCCGGGATCCGGAACATCCACCACCCTTCGGGCCGCCAAATGCCGCTTGAGTGTGCGCGAGGCTTCCTGTTCGATCTGCGCCCAGGCCTCTTCAGAGATTGGGGCAAGTTCGCGGTAAAGACTATTCATGCTTAGCCTCGTCGTTCAAAGAACCGATACCAAGAGACCCATCGCTTTTGGTTGAACGCGAGAGATGCCTGTCGGTCGGCGGCGGCGCTGCGCCCTGCACATCGGCGATCTGTGTCGCACTTTCGGGCTTGACCTCGTCGAGGAAACTCGCCGATGGGACGAAAAACAATACGCCGGTAACAGCACGGCTGAAGTCCAGCAGCCGGTCGTAATTTCCGGGCGGTCGACCGATGAACATGTTATCAAGCATTTCTTCAATTCGATGAGGCGATCGCGCGTACCCGATGAAATAGGTTCCGAATTCGCCCTTGCCGATCTCTCCAAATGGCATGTTGTCGCGCACGATCTGAAGCTGATTTCCGTCTTCGGTTATTGTCGTCAGGACGTTGTGGGCGAACGGGGCCTTTTGCGCATCGTCCTGCTCGATATTGGACAACTTGGCGCGGCCGATGATGTTCTCCTGCTCTGCGACCGGAACGGCGTCCCACTTCTTCAAATCGTGAAGATACTTCTGAACGATGACGTAGCTTCCGCCGACGAAAGAAGCATCCTCATCTCCGATGATCGCCGCATTAATGGCGTCCTGGTCGGAGGGATTCTCGGTCCCATCAACGAACCCGAGCAGATCACGGTCATCGAAATACTGGAAACCGTGTACCTCGTCGACCGTGGAGACGGCGGCACCGAGACGAGACATGATTTGCGCGGCGAGTTCAAAACACAAATCCATTCGGGTAGATCGGATGTGAAACAGGATATCGCCCGGAGTAGAAACCGCGTGATGCACGCCCCGGATCTCCCGAAAGGGATGGAGATATTGCGGACGCGGCGCGCCGAACAGACGATCCCATGCGTCAGAACCGATTCCCATGACGCAGGACAATCGTCCCTGCAAATCGCGAAAGCCAACCGCACGCAGCAGCGCGGATAGATCCGCACACAGACCGCGCACCGCAATCTCATTTTCCGTTCCGGAGTTGATATTCACGATCAGAAAGACGGCCGCCCGGGTCAGCTTTGCAACAACGGGCTGCGGAACAACAGATGGCACGAGTCACTCCTCGCAGGCTGATTTGTGTCCCTTCTTCAGCTTACTGGGACCTAAGGCGTCACGCCACTGAAAAGGCATCGTGCGCCTCGGATGGTCGGCAGATTCGTCATAGCAAATGCGGCCCACGCACTATCGCTAAGCCGCCGACCTTGCTCAGTCCATGTCCCGGAATGCGTGACCATTCGCCTTCACGCCTTCGACGACATTCGAGGGCAACAAGTCTTGAGCGCCTGCCGGAATCGATTTCGGTTGCCTCAATCAATCACAGCTTGACAGGCCGACCCGACCTCTCCTCTTCCAGAGTGATGGCGATCTCGGCATTGGCGGAAAGGCGAACCCTCTGCCCTTCAACATCTGCCACGAAGCCCATTTCAATATAGTGATGACGTCCTTCATGCTGCCCGAAGCTGTCGCTCTTCTTGAGCTTGATGCGATTGCCTACGACGCGATCAACCGTGCCGACGTGAACACCATCGGCGCCGATGACTTCCATGTTCGCCTCGATCTTGTTCGTCATGGTATCTGCTCCTTTCCAGCTTCTTGACACCGGCGGGCGTGCTCAGGATCGCGATCCTGGCCCGCTTCCGAGAATAAATACCTTCCGGCTTTTTCTCCTCGAAGATTGCATCAAATTTGCGTTCGCTCCACTTCTGAGCCCCATGTCTACTTCTTGGGCCCATACATGAGTTCGAGTGCTGCCAGTATCGTCAGGATGTACCCGCCGTCATTGTCGGTATCGTCATCCGACGAGAGATCGAACGCTCTGCAAACGCCATCCAAATTGTTGGCCTGCCGTTCGCTTATGACCTTTTTCGCCAGTTCTCGTATGTCGCGGAACTGCGCGAGGTCATAGTGCAAGCCCTCGTAGTCCGCGAAGAGACCATGCTGTCGCAGGAAGGCGGCCACGGGCA
>JAGXAF010000247.1 GCA_018971675.1 Bradyrhizobium sp. | reverse complement strand
GACTTACACCGACACCGTGCTGCAATTCGGCACCGCGCGCGCCCGACTGGGCTACACGTTCGACCGCTGGCTGGTGTACGGCACCGGCGGCCTCGCCTGGACCTACGACAGGCTGGAACGGACCCAGCTTGCCGGAGGCAACATCGGCCTCGGCACCACGGAAGCTGCGCTATTGTGGCGATGGGGCTGGACCGCGGGCGCCGGAGTCGAGTTTCCGGTCGCGCCAGGCTGGACCGCGAAGGTCGAATATCTCGTGACCGGATTTGGCGACGGCCGGAAGCTTTTCCCGGCCGCAGGACAATCCTTGGATTCCGATCTTTCGATGCAAAGCCTTCGCGTCGGCCTGAACTATCAGTTGGGCGGCGACCTTGCGAAGAGCGATGTATTCACCAAGGGCGTCCAGCCGCTCGAAGCCAGTGACTTTGCCGTGCATGGGCAAGCGACCTTTGTCGAACAATATGCGGCGCCGTTCCGCGCGCCCTATGCCGGTCAAAACAGCCTCGCCCCGAATGCCGGCCGCGAGACCTTCGATCTCGACCTCTATGTCGGCTACCGCCCGTGGAAAGGCGCCGAGATCTGGCTCAACCCCGAGATCGATCAGGGTTTTGGGCTGAGCGGCACGTTCGGCGTCGCCGGCTTCCCGAGCGCCGAGGCCTACAAGGTCGGCCAGACCTACCCCTATGCGCGCAGTCCGCGCGCGTTCCTGCGGCAGACCATCGACCTTGGCGGCGAAACCCAGAAGGCCGACGCCGGCATCAACCAGTTCGCGGGCACCCAGACCAGCGACCGCCTCGTCATTACGGTCGGCAAGTTCAGCGTGGTCGACATTTTCGACCAGAACAAATATGCGCATGATCCACGTGGCGACTTCCTGAACTGGACCGCGGTCAGCACTGGCGCGTTCGATTATGCCGCAGACGCCTGGGCTTTCACCTACGGCAGCGCGGTCGAATGGTACACCGGGCAATGGACGTTCCGTGCCGGCGTGTTCGATGGCTCCGCCGTCCCCAACAGTTCCGATCTCGATCCAAGCTTCGGCCAATTCCAGATGGTCGGTGAAATCGAACGCCGCTACAGCCTGTGGGACCAGCCGGGCAAGGTCGCGGTCACCGGCTTTCTGACCCGGGCGCGGCTCAGCAATTTCCAGGCCGACGTCAATCTCGCGGCTGCGACCGGGACGACACCGGATCTCTCGCTGGTGCGGCCCTACTCCAGCAAAACCGGCATCACCGGCAATATCGAGCAACAGATTATGCCGGGCGTCGGCCTGTTTGCCCGCGCCGGCTATACGCCCGGCGACCTCGAGACCTATGCCTTTACCGACGTGGACAGGACGTTGTCGGGCGGCGCTTCGCTGTCCGGGAAACTATGGGGCCGATCCGACGACACGCTCGGGATCGCCGGAATCGTCAACACCATATCGAAAGAGCACCAGGCCTATCTCGCGGCCGGCGGCTACACCGCCCTGATCGGCGACGGCATGCTGCCGCATCCGGGCCCCGAGCGGATCATGGAAGTCTACTACCAGCTTCCGGTATATTCCTGGCAGCTGACCTTCGACTATCAGTTCATCGCCAATCCCGCCTACAACCGTGATCGGGGACCGGTTTCGGTGGTCGCAACTCGACTGCACACGCAGTTCTGAAGCGGCTACTCCCCCTTCCCGTCACGCTGCACCTCAACGCTTGAGACGACCGAATGAACCTCCGGGATATCTCGCCACCGGCGCTGGGGCAGGCGTTGCAGCCGAACATCTGGGATATCGTCGCGTTGATCCTGGTAACCGGCGCGATGGTCCTGATCGTCTATGGCGGCGAACAGACGACGGCCCCGCTGTCGGCGCTCGACGTCACTCCGGTGACACTGGACCCGGTCCATCTGCCCGCCTATGCGCTGCGCACCACGATGCGCATGCTGCTCGCGATCGTCTGCTCCATCATCTTCACCTTCATCTATGCGGCGCTGGCCGCCAAGAGCCGGCGCGCCGAGATAGTGCTGATCCCGCTGCTCGATATCCTGCAATCCGTGCCGATCCTGGGCTTCCTGACCTTCACGGTCGTGTTCTTCATGAACCTGTTTCCCGGCCGCGTGTTCGGCGCCGAACTGGCTTGCGTGTTCGCCATCTTCACGAGCCAGGCCTGGAACATGACGTTCAGCATGTACCAGTCGATACGCAACGTGCCGAAAGACCTGGAGGAAGCCTCGCAAAGCTTCCATCTCAGCGGCTGGCAGCGCTTCTGGCGGCTCGACGTCCCGTTCGCGATGCCGGGCCTGATCTGGAATACGATGATGTCGATGTCCGGCGGGTGGTTCTTCGTGGTGGCATCCGAAGCGATCACGGTGGGCAAAACCACGGTGACGCTGCCCGGCATTGGCTCCTATGTCGCGCTGGCCATCCAGCAGCGTAACCTGCCCGCGATCAGCTACGCCATCCTGACCATGCTGCTGGTGATCATCGCCTATGACCAGTTGCTGTTTCGCCCGGTGGTGGCCTGGGCCGACAAGTTCCGCTTCGAGCAGACCGCTTCCGGCAACGCGCCGACCTCGTGGATGCTCGACCTGTTTCGCCGCACCCGCGCGCTACGGTCGCTTTCCCTGCCATTCGCGGCGTTGAACAAGATGATCTCCAACCTGCACATCGTGCCTCCCGCTGTCCGCAGGCCAGGCCCGAAGCCGCAGGGCCAGCCATCGCGTATCATCGATGCGCTCTGGCTCGCCCTGATCGTCGCGGTCACCGGTTACGCCGCCTGGCGGACCTATGAATATCTCTCGGCCACGCTGAGTCTTTCGGACGTGTTCGGCGCGTTCGGATATGGCCTGCTGACGCTGACCCGCGTCATCGTGCTGATCGCGCTGGCCACGATGATATGGGTGCCGGTCGGGGTCTGGATCGGGTTGCGGCCGAAACTTGCAGAGCGGATCCAGCCGCTGGCGCAGTTCCTGGCGGCATTTCCCGCCAACCTCGCCTTTCCGGTGTTCGTGTTGGTGATCGTACGTTACGGCCTCAATGCCGATGTCTGGCTCAGCCCGCTGATGATCCTGGGCACCCAGTGGTACATCCTGTTCAATGTCATCGCCGGCGCGAGCGCCTTCCCGACCGATCTGCGCGAGGCTGCCAGCAGTTTCCATCTCGAAGGATGGCGATGGTGGATCAAGGTCGTGTTGCCGGGTATCTTTCCGTACTACATCACCGGTGCGATCACCGCGGCGGGCGGCTCGTGGAACGCCTCGATCGTCGCGGAAGTCGCAAGCTGGGGCGATACCCATCTGACCGCCAGCGGTCTCGGCGCCTATATAGCGACCGCGACGGAAAACGGCGATTTCCCGCGCGTGGTGCTCGGCATCGCCGTGATGTGCATTCTGGTGACGTTGTTCAACCGGCTGCTCTGGAGGCCGCTTTACGCCTTCGGCGAGCGGCGTCTCCGTCTCGGATAACGCGAGAGGATCTCATGCTCGATCAAGTCCCACAGACAAGCCTGCTCGATATCCGCAACGTGTGCCGCTCGTTTCCGACGGGCAGCGGCGAAGACCTTCTGGTGCTTGAGAAGGTCGACCTGACCATTCATTCAGGCGAAATCGTCGGCCTGCTGGGCCGGTCGGGATCGGGCAAGTCGACGCTGCTGCGCATCATCGCCGGCCTCGTTGCGCCATCCTCGGGCGAGGCGAAATGCCGGGGCGAAACCATCAAGGGGCCGCCGAACGGCGTTGCCATGGTGTTCCAGTCGTTTGCGCTGTTTCCCTGGCTGACCGTGCTGCAGAACGTCGAACTGGGACTGGAAGCGCTCGGTATCGACAGCGCCGAGCGCCGCACCCGGGCGCTTGCGGCCATCGACCTGATCGGCCTTGACGGCTTCGAATCCGCCTACCCCAAGGAATTGTCCGGCGGCATGCGCCAGCGCGTCGGCTTCGCCCGGGCTCTGGTAGTGCACCCCGACTTGTTGTTGATGGACGAGCCGTTTTCGGCGCTCGACGTGCTGACCGCCGAGACGCTGCGCACCGATTTGATCGATCTGTGGACCGACGGCCGCTTGCCGATCAAATCCGTGCTGATGGTGACGCACAATATCGAAGAGGCGGTGCTGATGTGCGACCGCATCCTGGTATTCGCCTCCAATCCCGGCCGTGTCGCGGCCGAGATCAAGGTCGACCTGCCGCATCCGCGCAACCGGCTCGACCCTACTTTCAGGCAATTGGTCGACAGCATCTATGCCCGCATGACCCAGCGCGCGGAGCCGCGTCCTCCCGCCGTCGAAAGCATTCACGGCACCGGCGTCGGCGTCGGCATGGTGCTCAACCATGTCTCGTCCAACGTGCTGTCAGGACTGATCGAGACCCTGGCAGGACCACCCTATAACGGGCACGCTGACCTGCCGGTGCTTGCCGGCAGCCTGCAACTGGAGGCCGACGAGATCTTCCACCTCGGTGAAGCCTTGCAGTTGCTGCGCTTCGCCCAGCTCAGCGAGGGCGACCTGATGCTGACAGAAGCCGGCCAACGCTTCGCGCATCTGGACACCGATGCCCGCAAGAGGCTGTTCGCCGAGCACCTGATCAGCTACGTGCCGGTCATGGGTCTGATCCGCCGCGTGCTCGACGAACGGCCGTCGCATAGCGCACCGGAGGCGCGCTTCCGCAACGAACTTGAAGACTACATGTCGGAGGAATATGCCGACGAAACCCTGAAGACAATCGTGTCGTGGGCCCGTTACGCCGAACTGTTCGCCTATGACGAGCAGACGGAGTTGTTCAGCCTGGAAAACCCGCATTGAGTGTCGTCCCTGCGAACGCTTCCCCAC
>JAGXAF010000246.1 GCA_018971675.1 Bradyrhizobium sp. | reverse complement strand
CCTGCTGGAGGCCGAGGTCCTGATTTATCTGCGCGGTCTCGGCTTTTCGACCGACCCCAGATCCGCTGCGCCCCCGCCCGGTCAGAACCCGGCCAGCCAGCCATCGGGGCCGGCGCCGGCAGCTCCGTCCGGCCCTTCATCCGGGCCTTGGGGCACCCCAAGATAAATTCGAACGTACCGCTTGCGCCCGGCTTGACAAAATCCCGGGATGGGTTACGTATGTAAATGTTATTTACATTCACAACGGCATGTTGCCGTCACGGAGAGGGAAATGGCCTACACCGCAGATGTCCATCAATGGCGCGGTCCCGTTGAAGAGCCCTGTCGCCCGCATACGCATGTTCACCCCGGCATGGTGATCGCGACTATTCTTGGCTTCCTGTTCTGGTGGCCGATCGGTCTTGCCTTTCTGTTTTTCACACTCAGGAGCACGAAAATGGGTTGCTGGAGCTATCAGGACCGCTGGCAGAACAAGATGGAGCGGGTGCGCAACCGCATGGAGCGGCGCGGTTTCGGATTCGGTGGTTTCGGTCCGGCTTCGAGCGGCAACCGTGCCTTCGACGAATACCGCATGGAAACGCTACGGCGCCTTGAGGAAGAGCAAACCGAATTCCGGGACTTCCTTGACCGCCTGCGCCACGCCAAGGACAAGGAAGAGTTCGACCAGTTCATGGCGCAGCACCGCCGGCGCCCGACCTCGCCACCGGATGGTCAACCCCAGTGACCGGCGTGCTCTGAAGATTCAGCCTCGAGCCTAGTATCCCGCCCGTTTGCGAACCGCAGACGGGCGGTTTTGCCTGGGCGAGCCTCCCGGTTCCATCAGCCGGAACGGTTTCCAAAGGTCTGGCCTGCCGTCATTTTGCCGCCCCAAAATCTCCATTGGTAACCTCGCTTTAACCATGGTTAGCGTCTGGTTGAGGCGTAAGGGCGCACCCGTAGTCCTCGTTTTGACATGTTGATGTTGGCAAGGGATGCAGGCCTCGGCTTCGTACCGGCCTCCCATGCGACACAACAAGGCTTTCGCGCCGGCGCTTGCCGCGCGTTTGGCGTGCGGCCGTGAAAACCAGCGGCCGCAGTTCCCGGGGAATTTTGGGACGTTGAGAGGAAATCGCTAATGAACCCGGCCGATGTGGCTCAGGCAGCCTTGCCGATCGCATCCAGCGACGTATCGCTGATTGCGCTGTTTCTGCAGGCTTCATGGATCGTGAAAGTGGTCATGCTGGGACTGCTTTCCTGCTCGGTATGGGTGTGGGCGATCGCGATTGACAAGATTTTCCTCTATTCACGCACCAGGCGCGCGATGGACCGTTTCGAGCAGGCATTCTGGTCCGGACAATCGATCGAGGAATTATACCGCATGCTGTCGAGCAAGCCGACGCAATCGATGGCGGCCTGCTTCGTCGCGGCGATGCGCGAATGGAAACGCTCGTTCGAAAGCCAGGCGCGCTCCTTTGCCGGACTTCAGATGCGGATCGAGAAGGTGATGAACGTGTCCATTGCCCGCGAAATCGAGCGTTTGGAACGCCGGTTGCTGGTGCTGGCCACCGTCGGCTCGGCCGGGCCGTTCGTCGGTCTGTTCGGCACGGTCTGGGGTATCATGTCGAGCTTCCAGTCGATCGCCGCTTCCAAGAATACCTCGCTGGCGGTAGTGGCCCCAGGCATCGCGGAAGCGCTGTTTGCCACGGCAATCGGTCTTATCGCCGCAATTCCGGCGACTATTTTCTACAATAAGTTCACTTCCGAGGTGAATCGCCAGGCCCAGCGCCTGGAGGGATTTGCTGATGAATTTTCTGCGATCCTGTCGCGCCAGATCGACGAGCGGGGCTGAGGAGCGGTATACCGTGGATGCGCCTGTGAGCACTCGATCATGGGGATGAACGTGGGAGGTTCGGCGAACGGCGGCCGCCGTGGCCGGCGCCGTGCGGTGATGGCGGAAATCAACGTCACCCCGATGGTGGACGTCATGCTGGTGCTGCTGATCATCTTCATGGTGTCGGCTCCGCTTCTGACCGTGGGCGTGCCGCTCGATCTGCCGCAGACCCAGGCCAAGAGCCTGGAGCAGGACAAGACGCCGCTGCAGCTCTCGGTCGACGTAAAGGGGCGGATTTTCATCAACGACACCGAAGTCGCGATGGCCGACCTGATCCCGAAACTGAAGGCGATTACGGACGCCCGCGGCGGCATGGATGAGCGAATCTTTATGCGCGCCGACAAGAAGGCCGATTACGGCACGGTGGCGAAGGTGATGGGTCGACTGTCCGGCGCCGGCTTCAAGCGGCTGGCACTGGTGACCGAGGTGGATCAGGGGTCCTAGAGGGTGAAGGTGAAGGTCGACAAGACCCTGGTTGCATCCGTTGCCCTGCACGTTCTCGTGATCGGGTGGGGTCTGGTGTCGTTCTCGACCAAGGCTTTCGAATCCATCCCGGAAGAAACCCTGCCGGTTGACATCATTTCCTCCGACCAACTCGCCAAGGTCACCGCCGGCATGAAAACCGGCAAGAAGGAGAACCCCAAGCCGCTGGTGGAGAAGGTCGCCGAGGCCAAGCCTGCGGAAGATGCCGTCGGCAAGATCAGCGAAAAGCCACCGGTGGTAACCGACACCTCGCCGCCACCGGTACCGAAGGTCGAGGAAAAGCCGGTCGAGAAAAAGCCCGATCCACCCAAGCCGGTCGCGGAAGCCAAGCCAAAGGAAGAGCCGAAGCCGATCGAGAAGAAGCCCGACCCGCCCAAGATCGATCCGATCGCGGAAGCCCTGAAGAAGGAAGAGAAGAAGCCGCCGCCGAAACCGCAGGCCCGGGCCGCCCCGCCACAGCCACCGAAGCCGAAGGCGGAACGGGTCTTCGATCAGTCCAAGATCGCAGCCCTGCTCGACAAGCGCGATCCGACCCGCGCGGCACTGACCGGCGCCACGCTGAATTCCAATGCGGCGCTCGGACTCGCCCACGGCAAGGCCGCCGACAATTCCGCCACCTGGGGTTCGATGTTCAAGGAGCAGGTCGAACGCTGCTGGAAGAAACCGTATGGCGGCATCGAGAATCAGAATCCGGAAGTCGCATTTGAAATCAAGCTGAAGCGGGACGGTACGCTGGAGAGCGCTCCGGTCCCGGAAGGCTCGCCCTCGACGCCATATCTGCGCGTCTATCAGGAGAGCGCGCTGCGTGCGATCATCGAGTGCCAGCCGTACAATCTGCCGGCGGCCTTTTTCGACGAGTGGAAATATTTCGCGCCGGTATTCACCGAGCGAAAGACCTGAGAGCGGCCACCGAGCAGTGGCCGAAAACGTAGAGCGAAGCGCTGAACATGACTGACAAAGATGGATTGCGCCTGATGCCGTTCCGGCCAAGCCGCCGGCAGGTTATTTCCGGAATGGCCGCGCTTGGCGCGCTGAGCGCCGGCGGCGTGCGCCATGTTTCAGCGCAAGGCGGCCCGAAGCGGATCGTGGTTCCCGAAGGCGAATTCCAGCCATTGCCGATCGCGATTCCGAATTTCGTACCGGGAACGCCGTCGGACAATGACGTCGCCGTCGGCGTTACCCAGGTCATCACCAACAATCTCAAGCGCAGCGGGTTGTTCGCGCCGATCGATCAGGCCGCCTATATCGAGCACATCACCAACATCGACGTTCCGCCGCAATTTGCCAACTGGAAGACCCTCAATGCCCAGGCACTGGTGACCGGCCGCATGACGCGGCAGGGTGACGGGCGCCTCAAGGCCGAGTTCCGGCTATGGGACGTCGCCACCGGCCAGCAATTGACCGGCCAGCAATATTTCACCTCGCCGGAATACTGGCGACGGATCGCGCACATCATTTCCGATCAGATCTATGAGCGCCTGACCGGTGAGAAGGGCTATTTCGACAGCCGCGTGGTGTTTGTCGACGAAAGCGGACCTGCGCAACACCGCATCAAAAGGCTGGCGTTGATGGATCAGGACGGCGCCAATGTCCGCTATCTGACCAGGGGTTCCGACCTGGTGCTGACGCCGCGGTTCTCGCCGTCGACCCAGGAAATCACCTATATGGAATTCGGCCAGGGCGACCCGCGGGTCTATCTGCTCAACATCGAGACCGGGCAGCGTGAGATCGTCGGCAATTTCCCCGGCATGTCGTTCTCGCCTCGGTTCTCGCCGGACGGCCAGCGCATCATCATGAGCCTGTCGCAGGGCGGCAATTCGAACCTGTACGTGATGGATTTGCGTTCGAAGTCGACCACCCGGTTGACCGATACGCCGGCAATCGATACCTCGCCGTCCTATGCGCCTGACGGCACGCGGTTGTGTTTTGAGTCCGACCGCGGCGGCAAGCCGCAGATCTACATCATGCCGGCGGCCGGCGGACCGGCACAGCGCATATCGTTCGGCGACGGTACCTATTCCACTCCGGTATGGTCGCCGCGCGGCGACTACATCGCCTTCACCAAGCAGGGCGGCGGCGAGTTTTCGATCGGCATCATCAAGCCGGATGGTTCGGGCGAGCGGATTCTTACTTCCGGCTTCCACAATGAAGGGCCGACCTTCGCGCCGAACGGCCGCGTCCTGATGTTCTTCCGCGATCCCGGCGGCAACAGCGGCGCTTCGTTGTTTACCGTCGATATCTCCGGACGCAACGAATTGCGGGTTCCCACCCCCGGTTTCGCCTCGGATCCCGCCTGGTCGCCGCTCTTGTCGTGACCGGCCGATAACCGCCGGATGCATGTCAACCCGCGCGATCTGTCGCACCTGCGCAAGCGACCGGGCAAAAGATGCCTAGCTCACTGAATTAATGAGCATATTTCCGTTCCGCGGAACGAAAAACATATCTCGGTAACGATATTCCCTCAGAAAGGCTTCATCTGC
>JAGXAF010000028.1 GCA_018971675.1 Bradyrhizobium sp. | reverse complement strand
GATGACCTGCTCGACCGAGGCATGCCGCTCGGCGAGCGGCTTCAGGCCGAGGAACAGGCGCCCGGAGGTCCCGCCCCAGGACCCGCCGCCGGCGATGCCGACGGCCACGTCGACCGCCGGATCGCTTTGCACGATGGCGAGGAACTGCTGGAGCTTGGTCGCCATGCTCTGGAACGAGATCGTCTGGTCGGCCACGACGAAGCCGAACATCCGACCGGTGTCCTGCTCGGGGAAGAACCCCTTGGGGATGATCCGGAAGAGCCAGAAGTTCAGCCCGATGGTCGCGGCCAGGATCAGCATCATCAGGCGTCCGTGCCGCAGCGCCCAGCCCAGCGTGTGCTCGTAGGCGGCGCGCAGGTCCTCGAACAGCTGCTCGCTCCAGCGGTACAGGCGCCCGTGCCGCGCCTCCCGCCGGCGCCCGAGGATGAAGGAGCACATCATCGGCGTCGTGGTCAGCGAGACGAGCAGCGAGAGGGCGATCGCGACGGACAGCGTCACGGCGAACTCCCGGAACAGGCGGCCGACGATGCCGCCCATGAGCAGGATCGGGATGAACACCGCGATCAGCGACAGGCTCATCGACAGCACCGTGAAGCCCACCTCGCGCGCGCCCTGCAGCGCCGCCTGGAACCGCGGCATGCCCGCCTCCAGGTGCCGGGTGACGTTCTCCATCACCACGATCGCGTCGTCGACCACGAAGCCGGTCGCGACCGTCAGCGCCATGAGCGAGAGGTTGTCCAGGCTGTAGCCCAGCAGGTACATGACCCCGAACGTGCCGATCAGCGAGACCGGGACCGCCACCGCCGGGATCATCGTGGCCCGCCAGTCGCGCAGGAAGAAGAACACCACCAGCACGACCAGCACCACCGCGATCGCGAGGGTCGCCTCGACCTCGTGCAGCGAGGTCCGGATGGTGATGCTGCGGTCGATCACGAAGTCGAGCTGGGCGGCCGCCGGCAGCGCGGCCCGCAGCTGCGGCAGCAGCGCCTTCACCCGCTCGACGGTGGAGATGATGTTGGCGCCCGGCTGGCGCGACACCACCACGGCCACGGCCCGGTGCCCCTGGGAGAAGCCGGCGTTGCGGATGTCCTCCACCGAGTCGGTGACGTCGGCGACGTCCGACAGGCGGATCGGCGCGCCGTGGCGGTAGGCCACGATCAGCGATCGGTACTGCGCCGCTGCGCGGGCCTGGTCGTTGCTGTAGATCTCCCAGCGGAACCGGCTGTTCTCCACCGCGCCCTTCGGACTGTGGGCGTTGGCGGCGGAGAGCGCGGCGCGCACATCCTCCAGGCCGATGCCGTAGCGGAACAGCTCCGTCGGATTGAGGTCGACGCGCACCGCCGGCAGCGAACTGCCGCCGACGTTCACGTCGCCCACCCCGTCGACCTGCGACAGCTTCTGCTGGATCATGGTCGAGGCGACGTCGTAGAGCTCGCCCTGGCTGAGCGTGGCGGAACTGAGCGTGAGGATCGCGATCGGCTCGTCCGCCGGGTTGACCTTGCGGTAGGTGGGATTGCTGCGCAGGGCCACGGGCAGGTCCGCCCGGGCCGCGTTGATCGCCGCCTGCACGTCGCGGGCGGCGCCATCGATGTCGCGGTTGAGCCCGAACTGCAGCACGATCTGCGTGCTGCCCACCGAGCTCCGGGACGTCATCTCGGTCACGTCGGCGATCGTGCCCAGGTGCCGCTCCAGCGGGGTGGCCACCGCGGACGCCATCGTCTCCGGGCTCGCCCCGGGCATCCCGGCCGAGACCACGATGGTGGGAAAATCCACCTGCGGCAAGGGCGAGACGGGCAGTTTGAAATAGGCCATGATCCCCGCCAGCGCGATGCCGATCGTGATCAGCGTCGTGCCCACCGGGCGGCGGATGAACGGCTCCGAGATGTTCATGTCGCCGGCTCCCCGGCCCCGAGCGGGGCCTCCGCCCGCCGGCGGAGCCGCTGCGCCAGGCGGTCAAACGCCAGGTAGATCACCGGCGTGGTGAAGAGCGTGAGCAGCTGGCTGACGATCAGCCCGCCGACGATGGTGAGGCCGAGCGGATGGCGCAGCTCCGAGCCCGTGCCCCAGCCCACCATCAGCGGGATGGCGCTGAACAGCGCCGCCATGGTCGTCATCAGGATCGGGCGGAAGCGCAGCATGCAGGCCTGGAAGATCGCGTCCTCGGGCTTCAGGCCCTCGTGCCGCTCCGCGTCGAGGGCGAAGTCGATCATCATGATGGCGTTCTTTTTCACGATGCCGATCAGCAGGATGATGCCGATGATCGCCACGATGGTAAGGTCGTGGCCGGCGGCCATCAACGCCAATAGCGCACCGACGCCGGCGGACGGCAAGGTCGAGAGGATCGTGACCGGGTGGATGAAGCTCTCGTAGAGCACGCCGAGCACGATATAGACGGTGACGATCGCTGCCAGGATCAGGAAAAGCTGGTTGGTCAGCGACGACTGAAACGCCAGCGCCGCGCCCTGAAAGCTGGTGATGACACTTGGCGGCTGGCCGATGTCGATCTGCGCCTGTTTCACGGCGTTCACCGCTTCGCCCAATGAGGCTCCCGGGGCGAGATTGAAGGAGATGGTGGCCGACGGAAACTGCCCGAGATGCGAGACCTGCAGCGGCGCGGTCTCCGTCCGCATCTTGGCCATCACCGCCAGCGGCACCGGCGCGCCGCCGACCGAGGACGGCAGATAAATCGATGACAGCGAATCGAGCGAGGTTTGCAGCGCCGGATCGGCCTCGAGGATCACGCGGTACTGGTTCGAATGGGTGAAGATCGTCGAGACGATGCGCTGGCCGTAGGAATCGTACAGCGCATTGTCTATGGTTGCCGGCGTGATGCCGAAACGCGCAGCCTGGTCGCGGTCGATCTGCACGAACACCGAGAGCCCGTGAGCCGAGATGTCGCTGGCGACGTCGGAGAATTGCGGCAGGGTATTGAGCTTGTCGACGAGTTTCGGCGCCCACTCGGCCAGTTGTGCCGGATCGGCATCCTGAAGGATGAACTGGTATTGCGTACGACTGACGGTGCCTTCGATGGTCAGGTCCTGTACCGGCTGCATGTACAGGCTGATGCCGGTCAGTGAGGCAGTCGAGTCCTTGATACGCCGCATGATCGTCGTGATATTGGATTTGCGCTGGTCATACGGTTTGAGGTTGATCAGGATGCGCCCGCTGTTGAGCGTAGTATTGGTTCCATCGACGCCGATGAATGACGAAAGGCTATCGACCTCCGGATCTTTCAGGATGACGCTGGCGAGCTGCTGTTGACGCTCCGCCATGGCAGCGTAGGACACCGATTGCGGCGCCTCCGAGATCGCCTGGATCACGCCGGTGTCCTGCAGTGGAAAGAAACCCTTGGGGATCACGATATAGAGCACGGCGGTGAGTGCGAAGGTGCCGAGCGCGATCAGAAGAACAAATGTCTGGCGATCGAGCACCCAGTTGAGCGCGTGGCCGTAGATCTCGATGATCTTGTCGAACCCTTCGCGGCTGTAGCGCTGGAATGCGTTCTCATGCGTCTCCGTTTTGGGCTTGAGCAGTTTGGCGCAGGCCATCGGCACCAGGGTCAACGACACCACGGCCGAAATCAAAATCGTGACCGACAGCGTGATGGCGAATTCACGGAACAATCTTCCGACGACGTCGCCCATGAACAACAGCGGAATCAGCACCGCGATCAACGACACTGTCAGCGAGATGATGGTGAAGCCGATCTGTTCGGAGCCCTTGAGCGCCGCCTGCAGCGGCTGTTCGCCTTCCTCGATGTAGCGCGAGATGTTCTCGATCACCACGATGGCGTCGTCGACCACGAAGCCGGCCGCGATGGTCAGCGCCATCAGCGAAAGATTGTTGAGGCTGAAGCCGAACAAATACATCGCCCCCAGCGTGCCGACCAGCGACAGCGGCACCGAAAGGCTGGGGATCAGGGTAGCGCGCGCGCTGCGCAGGAATACGAAAATCACCAGCACGACCAGGACCACGGCAAGCGCCAGTTCGAATTCCACGTCTTGTACCGAGGCGCGGATGGTCACGGTGCGGTCTGTCAGGATGCTGAGGTCGATCGAGGAGGGCAGGGTGGCCTGCAATTGCGGCAGCAGCGATTTGATGCCCTGAACCACCGCGATGACATTGGCGCCGGGCTGGCGCTGGATGTTCAGGATGATCGCCGGTGTCTCATTCATCCAGGCGCCGAGCTTGTCGTTCTGCGCGCCGTCGACCACATCGCCGACGTCGCTGAGCCGCACCGGCGAGCCGTTCTTGTAGGCGACAATCAGCGACTTGTAGTCGCTGGCATTGTGGATCTGGTCGTTGGCATTGATGGTGTAGGCGCGCATCGCGCCGTCGAAATTACCCTTGGGCGTATTGATGTTGGCGTTGCCGAGCGTGGTGCGGAGGTCGTCGATGTTCAGCCCGTAAGCGGCGAGTTTGCGAATGTCGGCGCGTATCCGCACCGCCGGACGCTGGCCGCCGGACATACTGACGAGGCCGACGCCGGGAAGCTGGGAGATCTTCTGCGCCAAACGGGTATCGACGAAATCCTCCACCTGCGTCAGCGGCATCGTTTTCGAAGTCAGCCCGAGCGTCAGGATCGGTGCGTCGGCGGGATTAACCTTGGCATAGATCGGCGGTGCGGGCAGGTCGGACGGCAACAGATTGCCGGCGGCATTGATGGCGGCCTGCACCTCCTGTTCGGCGACATCGAGTGAGATCGTCAGCCCGAACTGCAGCGTGATCACGGAAGCCCCGGCCGAACTGATTGAGCTCATCTGGTTGAGGTTCGGCATCTGGCCGAGCTGCACTTCCAGCGGAGCGGTGACCGACGACGTCATGACGTCGGGGCTGGCGCCGGGGTAGAAGGTCTGGACCTGGATGGTCGGATAGTCGACTTCGGGCAGCGCGGCGATCGGCAGGAACCTGAACGCCAGCAGGCCCGACAGCATGATGGCGATCATCAGCAGCGTGGTCGCAACCGGCCGCAGGATGAACGGTTGCGACGGGCTCATTGCTTCTGCCCGTCGTCTTGTTTCTGGCCGCTATCCAGCTTCTGTCCGTCGGAATGCCGCTTCTTGCCGGCCTTTTCCGGTGCGGGCGCCGCGCCGGTAGCCGCCGGTGGCGCGTTGGGATCGGAGGAAGCCTCCGCCCGCACGTTGATCTTGGCGCCGTCACGCAGCTTGTCGGCGCCGTCCACCACGATGCGATCGCCCGGTTGCAGGCCGGAGCGAACCTCGACCCGGTCACCGTCGGTGACACCGAGTTCGATCTTGCGGACCGAGACGGTGTCGTCGGAATTTACGAGATACACGAAAGTACCGGGCACGCCGCGCTGCACGCCCGCGGTCGGCATCGTGGTGACATCCTTGTGCGTATCGAGCAGCAGCTGCACATTCACGAACTGGTTTGGATAGAGCGCCCTGTTCTCGTTCGGGAATTGCGCACGCAGCTTGATGGTTCCAGTGGTCTGATCAATCTGACTATCGAAGGTTTGCAGGGTACCGTCGGCGATCTTTCTGGCGCCGCTGCGATCGAATGCGGTAGCCGGCAGCACCGCGCCGCTTTGCAGCCGTTTCGAAATGGTCTGCAGATTGTCCTCGGGTACCGTGAACAGCACGCTGATTGGCTGCAACTGGGTGATGACGACGATGCCGTTGGTGTCGCCCGGCGTGACGTAGTTACCCTGATCGACCTGACGCAGTCCGACGCGGCCGTCGAGCGGCGACAGGATGTGGCAGTATTGCAGATTGACCTGGGCTGCCTTGACCGCAGCGGTGTCGGCTTCCACTGTGCCCTGATATTGCGCGACCAGGGCTACTTGCGTGTCGAGCGTCTGCCGCGGCACGGCGTTCTGCGCGGCGAGCCCCTGGTAGCGCGTCAGATCGACCTGCGCGCCCTTCAGAAGCGCCTGGTCGCGCGTCAGATTGCCGTTGGCCTGGGCCAGCGTCGCCTCATATGCGCGCGGGTCGATTTCCGCGATCAGATCGCCCTTCTTGACCTCATCGCCTTCCTTGAAATCGACCTTGAGCAGATAGCCGCTGATCTGGCTGCGGATCGTCACGGTCGCGAGTGAAGTAACGGTGCCCAGCGCATTGAGGTTGATTCCGATATCCCCCTTGCCGACAGTCTCGGGAACGATCGACATCGGGACAGCACTGCGCCCCTGACCCTCGGGTACGGCCTGCTGCTTGCTCCACCAGACGATGCCGGCAACGGTCAAAAGCAGCACGAGGCATGTCGCGACCAGGCGCCACGCCGAGCGCGGCTTCGGCGGTCCGCCGAACGGTTCGTCGCCGCGCTGTGATGTGGTCTGAGACGATGCTTCCTGCGGAGGTTTGATGGGTTGATTCATGAACCTTCCATCACCGGATTTTCGTTCATTCGCGGGCCCTCTTTATTGCGTGGCCGGTCGGGCATGAGGTCGCTGAAACAAACCGTGACGGGCCAGTCATTGTAGGCGTTTTGAGCGATATTTCGCAACTGCTCAGGGGCAGGGAGGAACGCTTCGAATCGCGGTTATCGCATTAATAATCGGAAAGAATTCTAGGCCTGTACTGCACCTCACGCCAGCGGGCTGCCCCCTGTTCGCAAGAGATTGCGGGTTCCCAGGTCGCCAACAAGATGTATCGGGAAGGAGGTCCAATTTTCTGGCCACTCGCCTTGGCGCCGCCCGTCAAGCTGCAGCCTGCCGTCGGCAGGAATCCCGCGTGCCCCCGGCTCGGCCTGTTCTGCCGGGCCAGCTACTCACGAAGCGCAATTTTCCGTACGCGCGATTGGCCATTCTGGCGGCGCTCCAATCATCAACCATCCGCCGTCGTCGTCTCGCGCAACGCCGCGAGCGCGCGGTTTTCGGCGCGGATGCGGACCGCAAGAACCGCAGCATTGAGGATCGTGAAGAGTACCGCAATCCAGGGAAGGTGGAGCGCCAGCGGAAGCACCGCGATCTCGCAAGTGACGACCGCGTAATTGGGATGGGACAGGTATCGGTAGGGACCGGCTGAAACCAGAGGCTCAGCGGGGACAACGATGATTCGCGTCGTCCATCGCGCACCCAGCGTCCAGAATACCCAGCCGCGGAAGCCCTGCAGGGCAAGATAGGCAGCAAGCGCAATGAGGTTCACATCCTGGTGCCGTCCGAACAGCCACAACGACATCAGCCAGCCCGCATGCACCGCGACGATCAGCGGATAATGTCCCGGCGCCAACTCGATGGCGCCGCGCGCGAGCAGCTTGCGGGTATTGCGGTGGGCCACCATGAGCTCGCCGCCACGCTGCAGCGTGACCAGCCCCAGAATGAGCTCGGCCAGGGTCAAGCGGCATGCCGCAATGTGACGCAGCTTGCGGTGAAGCCGGGTCCGAGCGCGGTCAGCAGCGAACGCGGCGGCAGCCCGGCGTTGCGTGCACGCTCCAGCACGAACAGCACGGTCGGCGCCGACATATTGCCGCAGTCGGCGATCACCTGCCGCTCATGATCGAGCGCCCCCTGATGCAGGGCCAGCGTAGTCTCCAGTGCGTTGATGACCCTGGCGCCGCCGGGATGGCAGATAAAGCGGTCGATGTCGGCCATCGTCAGCCCCATGTTCGCGAGGATCTGCGTCAGGGCCGGGCTGAAATTGGCGGTGACGAAATCCGGAATGGTACGCTGGAAGATCACGCCAAAGCCTTCGGGGTCGACGTTCCAGCCCATGATATCCAGCGTGGCGGGCCACAAATGTTCGCCGGAATTCTCGATCCGGGTAGCGCCCCCATCGCCGGCGCGCAGGATCATCGCGGCTGCGCCGTCCCCGAACAGGCTGGTGGCGACGATATTGGCCTTGGTCAATTCATCGAGCCGAAGCGCCAGCGAGCAGAGCTCGACCGCGACCAAAAGCACGTTGGTGCCCGGACGCGCCTGGGCCAGGCGCGCCGCGATCGACAGGCCCGATACCCCGCCGGCGCAGCCGAGACCGAACACCGGCACACGGCTGACGTCGGATCGAAATCCCAATTTTCCGGCGACACGGGCTTCCAGGCTCGGGGTCGCTATGCCGGTGGAGCAGACGGTGACGACGGTGTCGATGTCGTGGCCCGAGAGTTGTGCGCTCGCCAGCGCTTTTTCGGCGGCATCGACAAACAGCGTCTCGGCGCCCTCGAGAAAGGCTGCCGTGCGTTCCGGCCAGCCGCGCCGTTCGAGATACCACTCGAACGGCTTGACGCCGTGGCGCTTGATGATGCCGGTGTTGGAAAAAATGCTCGAAAGCGTTTCGAATTGCGGGAGCCGGGATCCGAACACTTCCCATGCTGCGGCGAGAACATCCTTCTGTAAAAATACGTTAGGAGGGAGAGAGGTCGCCAGCGATATCAGCGCGGCCTTAGGCGGCAAGGCAGCGGTGGGCATTGCGCATGTCTCCGGAGGGGGGCGTCATTGGAACAAGAAACATCCGTGTGGCGGGAATGGTTCGAAAAGGCGTTAACATGCTGTTATCAGGTTTGCCACGCGATAGCCTCCATTCAACGCATTTTTTTGGCAACAATGGGGGAAACGCCACGATCTGAGCGATCCGGCAGATCAAAAAAGCTTCCTTGCAAGAATCTGCGAGCGCTGATTGGTTGTGAACGCAATCGGATGGTTGGATCGCCCCATGAATCTGTACCATTTGCTCAATGCCCGCCACGCGGCAGGCAAATCTGTTCGCGTCGCATTGATCGGCGCCGGCAAGTTCGGTTCGATGTTCCTGTCGCAGGTGCCGCATACGCCGGGACTTGAGGTTTCCGTCATCGTCGACCTCGATCCGCAGCGTGCGCGCGAAGCCTGCCGCACCGTTGGCTGGGACGCCGAACGGGTCGAGGCCACGACATTCACGGCCGATGGCAACAAGGCGACAGCCGGCAATATCGACGTTGTCGTGGAGGCGACGGGCAATCCCGCGGTCGGCATTCGCCATGCCCGGGCGGCTATCGCCGCCGGCAAGCATATCGTGATGGTCAATGTCGAGGCCGACGTGCTGGCGGGGCCGCTGCTCGCCGAGGAGGCGCGCAAGGCCGGCGTGGTCTATTCGCTGGCCTATGGCGACCAGCCTGCGCTGACATCGGAGATGGTCGATTGGGCGCGTGCCATCGGATTTCGCGTCGTCGCCGCCGGCAAGGGCACCAAATACCTGCCGGCCTATCATGACGTGACGCCCGAAGGAGTCTGGAGCCACTACGGATTGACCGCCGGCGAGGCGCAGTCGGCCGGCATGAACCCGCAGATGTTCAATTCGTTTTTGGACGGCACCAAATCCGCGATCGAAATGGCGGCGATCGCCAATGCCTGCGGGCTCGACGTGCCGAGCGGCGGATTGTTGTTCCCGCCCTGCGGAGTAGACGACCTGCCGCATGTCATGCGCCCGGTCGACAAGGGCGGCGTGCTGGAAAAATCCGGTGTCGTCGAGGTGGTCTCGTCACTGGAACGCGACGGCCGCCCGGTGTTCCGCGATTTGCGCTGGGGCGTCTATGTCGTGCTGGAAGCGCCGAACGACTACGCGGCGGACTGCTTCAGGCAATACGGACTGAAGACCGACGCCAGCGGGCGGTATGCCGCGATGTACAAGCCCTATCATCTGATCGGGCTGGAGCTGAACATCTCAATCCTCTCGGCGGTGCTGCGCGGGGAGCCGACCGGACAGCCGCACGGCTTTCGCGGCGACGCCGTGGCGGTCGCCAAGCGCGCCTTGCGCGCCGGCGAAATGCTGGACGGCGAGGGCGGTTATACCGTGTGGGGCAAATTGATGCCGGCTGCCGCGAGCCTTTCCGCCGGCGCGTTGCCGATCGGCCTGGCACATCGGGTCAAGTTGAAGAACGCCGTCGCCCATGGTGCCGTGGTGCGCTGGAGCGACGTCGAGATCGACGCCAACGACGAGACCGTCAAGACGCGCCGGGCGATGGAAACGACGTTCGGCAGCAACGGTTGAGGTCGGGCAGATCCGCCATCGTTCGGCGTCCGTTACGCACGCTGATGCTTGCGCAGGTCGCGGGCATGGTCGAAACGGCTCGCCTGCAGATCCGCGCCGACGGCCGGAATATCGGGCAGGGCGGCCTCCGCCAGGATATCGGCGGTGATGTCCTCAACCGCGAAATCGGTGATCTCGTGAATGAAACTGATATTCTTGTATTCGCCCGAGGCGACGCGGGAGACCACTTCGCGGCGGGTAATCTCAGGATCGACAACGGCCTCGCGCCCGCGCCGGCCATAGTCGATCATCACGACGAGATATTGCATGGCGGTACTTACTTCTGAAAATCAGAAATAAGTCAAGCGCCAAATTCTGAAAATCAGAAGAAAATGGCGCCCCCTGGCGAGGTGCGGGAGAATCGACCGATCTGCTCACTTCGTGCCGCCTCTCGCCGCCTTGCGACTCCGCGCGGCAGCCCTAGCCCGCAGCCGCTCGATTTGCCCCCTTGGCAGGGTGACGCAGATTTCCCCGATCCATTCCAGCTTGACGCCCACGATCGGCTTGGCATTGAAACTGGTGAGGTTGACGACGCTCGTCGATTTTCCCCGTTCTATGGTCTTCAGGTAACGCTCGCCGGTCTTCAATCGCACCACGGCTTCTTCGCCGTAGAAGCTCGAGAGCGGATGGCGCTGCTCGCGGTAAACCACGATGATGTCGCCATTCTCGTATTTCGGCAGCATCGAATCGCCTGATACCTCGAAAGCGACGGTTTCTTCCGCGATCGGAAACGGCAATTCGATCTCGCCCAGCCCCTCTGGCGGCACCTGCTCGTGCTCCGGTTCGATTGCGGCGCCGGCGCCCACCCGGCCCATGATCGGCACCGAATTCAGTTCGAGATAGCCGATGATCAAAGGGATTTCCGATGCCTTGATCAGCCGCAGGCCGGACAGGATTTCGGAAACCGCGCCCGCGCGGACGCCCATCGCCGTCGCCAGGCCGCCCTTGGTCTTGCCCGGCTTTTCCAGTCCACGCTCGATCAATTTGATGTCCAGCATGTCCCACCTTTTCCGAATTTCAGAAACTATAGCAATTCCGATTATCAGAAATCAAGCTTGACATTGATTTCTGAATATCAGAAATTACGGCGGTGCCGCGGGCGACGGCAACAACAGGTAGAAGCATGGAATCGACGAACTGGCCGCCCGCGCATTCGGATGCGCTGCGGAAGTATTTTGCCTTGGGCATGTCCTATGCCGAGATCGCGCGGGCGATCAACGCGGAATTCAATACGAGCTATTCGCGTTGTGCCGCCATCGGCCGCGCCAGGCGCCTCGGACTCGGAGCGGCTTGTCGGTCAGGCGAAGCGACCACGCCGATACTGGCGCCGACGCCGAGGCCACGGCCGCAAGATCTGCATAAATTGAGAGAGCGCTATAAGGCCATGGCCAAATGGTTCGTGCCGTTCTTCGAACAGGTTGATGCGCCGAAACTGCGTTGCGTCGACGCTGATCCGCTTCATCTGTCGCTGCTGGCGCTTGAAACCGGAGATTGCCGCTACCCCTACGGCGGTGATGAGGAGGGGGAAGCCATCACTTTTTGCGGGCGCCCAAAGTATGGGAGTTCAAGTTATTGCACAGCGCATTTTCATCTGACGCGTGGTGCTGACGCCGCGTCGCAACGCCCCGTCGGCGCTGCCGCGCCACGCGTCGTGGAAGCCGCGTGAATCATGGACGCGCGGGAATATCCGGACTGGCAAGGGAGTAGACGAAATTGGCACGGGTGAAACGCAAAAAACCATACAATCCCGCAAAACTGCACGACCGGCGATCGCGGGATTTGCCGCGCAACGCCGACGTTGCGGCGGTCGAAGTGGACGATCCCCTGGGGCTGGATCCCGGTGACAAGATCGTCACGCTGCGCTCGCTCCGCAACGACCCCCTGGCAAGGCTGCACTCGCGCCGCCAGATCGACGAGGCGCAATACCAGGGCGGGCGTTCGTTCCAGAACGATTGGGAGAAGGCCGAGCGCGGCCCGCAGGCGGTCGATCCATCCAAGGAACATGTCGATGGCGGCCAGTTCCGCGAACCGATCACGGAAGGCCAGCGCAAGGCCGTGCTGCGCCTGAACCGTATCGAGCGCCAACTCGGCGCCGATGGCTCCGCCCTGGTGCACGAAGTCCTGATTCTCGGAATGACCATGGAGCAGATCAGCGGGCGGCGCGGGCTGCGCGGCCAGCGCTGGCTGGACTATTTTGCGAAGCGGCTTCGCGAATGCCTGGACCGGCTGGCGCTGGCCTATGGATTTGCGACGGAGAAGCAGGCAAAGCAAGCGTAGCAAATCGTCGCCGTCGTCCCCTCAGCGGGCGGCGGCGCGAGGCAGCGGAGGCGGACATGAAACTGCGACTGGGGTTTGGCGTCGCGCTGGTCGTGGTGCTCTATGGCATCTGGGTGCTGTCGTCGAAACCAGCCTGCCTCATGGGATACAAGGCTTCGCTGGTCTCCTTCAAAGCCTGGGCCTGCATTCCTCTATAGGATCGCAGCTTCCGGGGGCTTGGGCTCTTTGCGTTCGGAAATAGGCCTAGAATGGCCCCGCGTTGAAGCTGAGCGGCTGGACCACGTCGTAGGCCGCTTTGGCGACAGGTACCGCATAGTTGACCGTCAGCGCGCCGAATGGCGAGCCCCAGGTCAGGCCGACGCCGACGGACGAGCGCACGACATTGGCGTTGGCGAGTTGCAGCGATTGCGTCGAACCTGGAAAGGTCGTCGGCCCGCCGTAGTGAAACACGCTACCGGCGTCGACAAAGGCCGAGGCCCTGAGGCCGTATTCCTGCGGCACGCCAGGAATCGCGCTCTGCAGTTCCGCCGTCGTTGCCCAGTACATGCTGCCCCCCACGTTATCCATTGTGGTGCCTGGGGTAAGATCGCGCGGTCCGAATCCGTTCGGCGCAAATCCGCGCACCATCGACGGGCCGCCAAAGAAGCTGTCAATCAGCGGCACCTGCTGGCCGCCCCAAGGAGTGATATAGCCGCCTTGGGCGCGAACCATGCCGACCAGGTCATCGTTGATCGACTGGTAGTAGCGCGCATCTTCGGTGGTGCGCAGAAAATTCACGTCACCGCCGAGACCAGCGAGATCCTGCTTGAGTTGTGAACTGATGCCGCTCGTCGGCATCCTGTTGTTGTCGAGCGTGTTGTAGCTGACGGTGTCGCCGACGGCGGAAACCCATTGTGGTCCGGCAAGTGCGGCCTGCTGGATCGGCAGTGAAGGGCTTGCGGCGAGTGACGTCGGATCGAGCGTGACGTTTTGCCGTGAAATGGAGTAGCGCCACTGCATGCCAAGCTGGTCGTTGATCGGTGTGCCCAGCGACATGACGGCGCCGTAGCTGTCGCTGCCGTAAGACTGATAGCTGCTGGCGTCGGTTTGCCTCGCGAAGAGCTCGACTCCCGCGGCGACCCTGTTCCCGAGGAAATATGGCTCCGATGCGGACAGATCTACGCCCCGGGCATATTGTCCGTAGCTGACCGTGCTCTTCAGCGCCGCGCCGCTTCCGAGAAAGTTGTTCTCGCCGACCTTGACTTCGGCGAGCAGGCCATCGGTCGTCGAATAGCCACCGGAAATGTTGAATTCACCGGTCGATTGCTCCACCACCTCGACATCAAGGATGACGCGGTCCGAGGCAGATCCGGGTTTGGCGGAAATCTTGACGGTCTTGAAGTAGTTCAAATTCTTCAGCCGCCGTTCGGCTCGATCGATCAGCGACTTGTTGTAGGCATCGCCTTCGGCAATATCGAACTCACGCCGGATCACATAACCGCGGGTGCGCGTATTGCCGTGAATCTCGATTCGCTCGACATAGGCTCTCGGCCCCTGGTTGATGGCCAGCGCGATATCGACGCGACGGGCGCCGGAATCATTCGTGGTATGGGCGGTGGCCTGCGCAAAGGGAAAGCCCAGTTTTGCCAACTCGGTCCCGGCCAACTCGACGCTCTTGTCCAGCGCATTGCCGTCGAACACCGCGCCGGTCTTGATCAGGAGCAGACGGCGCATCTTCTCGGGATCGAGCCCGGGCACGTTGCAGACGAGTGAAATATCTCCGACATGATAGAGCGGGCCTTCGTCGATCACGAAAGTCAGCGTAAAACCTTTTGCCGCTGGATCGTATTCGGCGTTCGCCTGGGTTACTCTAACGTCGGCATAACCCTTGCTGCGATAATACAGCCGCAACTGCTCGCGATCGGCCGCGACGCGGTCGGAATCGTAGACGTTGCCACCGGTCAGAAAGCTCAGCATCGTGGTGGCCGAACTTTTGATGACGGCGCGAAGCTGACGGCTGCTGAAGGCATGGTTGCCCACGAAGTTGATCTTCCGGATCGTGGTCTTTGCCCCTTCGGTTATCTCATAGACGAGATCGACCCGGTCGTTGCCGCGATCGATGATCTGAGGCACTACGCGGACATCGTCGCGCCCCGCATGGCGGTACGCTTCCATAATACGGCTGGCGTCGGATTGCACCAAAGCGCGCTGCAACGGACCGCGGGGTTTGGACTCGACGACAGCCTTCAATTCTTCATCCTTGATCTTCTTGTTGCCCTCGAAGGCGATGCGATCGATCACCTTCGCCTCGGTCAGATGCACGACCAGGTGATCGCCGGCATGATCGATCGCCACTTTTTCAAAAAGGTTGGTTGCCACCAGCGCCTTGAGCGCGGCATCCAGCGCCGCGGCGTCATAGTGCCCCTCAGGCGTCGCATGGAAATAGGAACGGATAGTCTCGGCATCGATGCGGCGATTGCCCTCGACATCGATTGCTTCATTCGCAAGACTGGCCGAGGAAATCAGGGTCATCACCACGCCGAGCAGCGTGGCTGCGATCAGTGGCCGGCAACAACGCCGCGACCACGTCACCGGGTTACTCATACGTCCCGCCTGTCTCCAGAGCTTCGTTCCGATTGCATCGGAACGAAGCTCTGGATTCTTGATCTGACGCGTTTCCTTCACGCGAACCGGTATCCACTTCGCTCGAAAACGCTATGGTTTAGCCGGTCAGGATCGAATTGCTTGCGCTGGGCGAAATAATGTCGGCGCCAAGGTGAGTTGCGGGCCAATCATTAACATCGCCACAATTTGGGCGCGGGTCGGTCCGGTCGAACTAAGATTTGTCGTAGTGCCGCTTCAAATGCCCGCTAGCGAAATTGCCGGAAAACGTTCTCCTTGCGCGGCTGGCAGGCGAGAACGCGTGGGAGCATCACATGCGTACCGCTGCTTTCGTCGCTGCGCTTTTTCTTCTCATTCCTTCGGTCGCTCCTTGTGCCACCCCGGCGATCTCGCCGGAGATCGACCCGCGCGCATCGCTCGGAGTGGTCCAGCAATGGATCTATAACTACCGCGCCAAGCCGGACTATGCTCATGTGCCGGCGGCGGTGCGTGTGTTGTTTCACGCGCAGACATTCAAGGACCCGGAGAATGCCGGCATCTATCTCGGATTCATCGCTGGCGCCATAGGCTCAAATCCGGTCAAAGCCGAGCAGCTTGTGAACAGCCTTTTTCCGATGCCGCCGGAAGATGAATGGGTGATCGCTCGCGCCATCGCCTATTCCGGCCTCCCGGACTGGCGCAATCTGCTGCGCAGGATCGAGCCACGAATGCCCGGCCGGAAGATGATGATCGACAGCTATCTTTCGGGAACCTTGCCGACGCTGAATGACATCCCGCTGGAAGAAGCGAAGCCTGGCATGTTCGACAAGCTGCGCGGCGCGTTCACCCATAACCCGTTCGAGAGGGAAGAGAAGAAACTGGAGACCAAGGTCACTTTCGCCAATAGCCAGGATCTGCTGGATACGCTGTGGGGCTATTATTTCGCTACCGGCTCGCACGTTCCCATCCAGCGCATCATCTCGATGCTGCCCTGGAGCAAGAGCCGCGACACCGTCGACAAGCTGACGGTCGGCAGCATGGCGCGCTATACGCTGGCAAGTTACGCTGTGCGCGATCAGGGCTTGCGCGAGTATCTCCGGAGCCAATTGGCGCAGGCCTCCGCTCCGGTCAAAGGGCCGCTGACCGAGGTAGTCGAAGCCGCTGATACGGTGCAACTTGCCGCCGTGCGCAAGGACGCGCTTGCTGCGGTGGAGGAACTCAAGACCAAGGGCTCCGATAGCCGACGCAATCTGGATTTCTGGGGGCAAGTCGGTGTCGGCGCGGTCGCGCTCGGCTGCGTTTCAGCGGCGGCGCTCGGTCAGGTCGAGGTCGGCATCCCCTGCGTGATCGGCGGCTCGGCGTCTCAGGGCCTGCTGTCGTTCTGGGAAAAGCAGCAGCAGTGATGCACCGATGTTCCCGTGATGACATCATGGGATGAATGTCGGATGGGTCCAGGAAAAGGAACAGACGCCGCTTTGTTCCTTTGATATCGTACCAATGCGTCACATCGTGGCGGGGCTTTGATTTGTCAGCGTGACAATACAACCCGTGAGGAAGCCATGGCACTTATCGCTTATTTCGTCATTGCGGTCGTGATCTACGCGGCCATATCGCTTCGCGTGCTCAAGCAATATGAACGTGGTGTGGTATTCATTCTCGGCAGGTTTGAAAGCGTGCGAGGACCGGGCCTGACGTTGATCTTCGTGCCGTTCCACCAGATGACCCGGACGTCGCTGCGTACCGTCACCATGCAGATCCCGTCGCAGAAGATCATTACCAAGGATAACGTCTCGATCGATATCGCGGCTGTCGCCTATTACCATGTCACCGATCCGGAGAAAGCCGTGATCGCGATCGAGAACGTCTACAGCGCGATCAACCAGATCAGCCAGACCACGGTGCGCAACGTGGTCGGACGTTTCAGTCTCGACGAATTGCTGTCGAATACGGCGGGGATCAACGAGCAGATCAAGAATGTCATTGATCTTCACACCGAGCCGTGGGGCACGCAGGTCACGGCGGTCGAGATCAAGGACATCGTGCTGCCCGACAACATGCAGCGCGCAATGGCGAAGGAAGCTGAAGCCGAGCGCGAACGCCGCGCCAAGATCGTTGCGGCGGAGGGCGAATATCAGGCGGCGGTAAAACTCGGAGAGGCCGCCGATATCATCACCCAGCACCCCGTCGCGCTTCAGCTCCGGACGCTGCAGACCATGGCGGAAATCTCGGTTGAGAAGAACTCCACCATCATCATCCCCACCCAGTTCGCGTCGACAGTACAGGAAGCGATGACGCTGCTCGGCAAGAACTCGGCCTCGAAATAATCCGCTCGCGGAAATCGATGCTGGTCAGGTCGGTCGCGTGATCCGCGCAAAATCGTGGTTTCAGACGCCGGACTTTGCCAACCTTGCCAGCATCGCGCCGAAAGCCGCCTTGATGCGGCGAACCGCCGGGTCCTTGTAGGAGAATCCGGCGTTGTCGTCGTGCACCAGCATCGAGGCATTGACTTCGAACACCAGCAACTCGCCGTTGGTGTCCACACTGCAGTCGATGCCGAAATATTCCAGCCCGATGCGTTGTTGGATGGCAAGCAGCGCCTGGTGGTGCCTTTCATTGAAGACCCGCGCCGGATCGTTCAGAAACGCGGCCTCCTCTTCCTGCATCCACGCCTGATTGGCCATGTCGGTGTTGACGTGGTGCACCTTCCAGCTATCGCAGATCGCCAGATGATAGGGCAGTACCTCGCCGTTGACGAAGATGAAGCGATATTTCCGAAAGAAACCGTCGGCCGAGCGATAGTCGGCATATTCGATGAAGTAGCGGTCTGTCCTGGCGGGCTTTGCCAGATAGGTTGCGAGTTCTTCCGTCCCGTCGATTTTGTCGAAATCATCCCCGCCATGGGTTCCGACCGGTCTGGCCAGAATAGATGTAGCTTGCGGCAGCGCCGCCCGCAGGCTTTCGACCGAAAGCCCGGTGCCGGCCTGTTGGCGCCATATCCTTGGTATCCGGCAGCCGTCTATTCCCGTCAGCAATTCCGCGACCATGTCGCGCGTGGTGCGCTGGATCTTGCGCGGATCGTTGACCGTCGGCTTGCCGAGCCGCTCGACAAGATTCGCTGCGAGCGGCAGCATGGCGCCGGCCTGATCAACATCCGAGATCAGGTTGACGACGACATCCACGCCCTGCCTGAAGACCTCGGGGTCGTACGAATTGTTCTCGAATATAGCCAGGGTATCGGTGTCGTGGTCTGCATTCTTGAACAGATATTCGGTTGGGGTGTTGCCGCCGAACGGGGCATAAAGGGCTAGCACGCGGAAATCCGCCGGCGACTTGATCGCCGGTCGCCGAATTAGCGGTTGTATCCGCGCGGCCTGGGCGTAGGCAGCCTGAGCGGCCGCATCGTCTCCGGATATCTGCTTGATGCCGCCGATCCAGTACAGGCTGTCCGCGTCACGTGGATTGAGGGCGATCGCCTGTTCGAAACGCCGGATGGCTTCCTGCACCTCCTTCAGTTCGTAGTGGACCTTGCCGAGTTGATGATGAAGCGCGGCCTCCTGTGGCCGCTCGCCCAGCAGTTCGAGGAGCAACGCCTTGGCGATGATGTATTGTTTGGTTGCCGTCAGCGCCTGAACGAGGTTGGAGCGCGTCGCCCAATGGCGCGCGTCGAGCTTCAGCGCCTCGAGATAGTAGGCGATAGCGTCCTGTGGCTTGCCGGTCTGGGCGTGAATGTTACCGAGATTGCACCAGCACACTGTCAGCCTTGGCACCAGCCGCAGCGCCGCCTTGTAGTTCGCTGCGGCAAATTCGAGGTCGCCCCGGATCATACTGGCGTTGCCGAGCTTGGTGTGCAGTTCGGTGATGGTCTCGACCGGTGTGTTGCCCGCCGGCTGAGCCTCGACGGCGGCGAGGCCGAGCTGGAACGCGGCCAAGGCATCGTCGTTCCGGCCCGCGGTGTAGTGTTCTTGTCCAATGCGCAGCCAATGGGCGGCGGACGAGCCGGAATGCTCGGCGCCCGAGGAAGAGGCGGCCAGCGCGTTTGTGGTCATGGAAATTGCGCCCGTATGGGTGAGGTAACCGAACCATGAAGATTTTTGGTAAACAAAGTCTTGCCGGCGCACGCACCGGCCTTGCCGGCCGGAACATCCGGCTATTTCGAAGATCGCAGGGCGAAACATCTCGCAATACCGGCCGGAAAACGTCAAAAATGCCTGAAAATTAGCGATACAGACGGCTAGCGAATCAGCCGATAGTGAGGCCCTGAAAGCTTGAGCTGACGGTTGGCCATCCGAATTCAGGCTCCGAACTTGCTGAGATCGTGAGCGGGCTGAAGCCGAACGCCGACTCCAAGCAGCAGGGCTGGGCGCCCCGGCTAGCGCGGGAGTCCCGGGTCCGACGGCGGGCTTTTCGCCCCGCCGGTGTATGCGCGAACGGCTTCTTCCACGCTGTGGAATTGGTGCCCGCTCTCGAGCAATGCATCGATGCCGAATTTCTCGATCGCCTCCTGGGCGCGCGCCGATTCCAGTCGCGCAATCGCAAAGCCGATACCCAGCGAGTTGCAGGCTTTAATCGTGTCGCTCAGGATTTGAGCCGCGGTGAAGTCGATCTCAACGATACCGGTTGCCTCCAGCACGATCAGGTGAAGCTGCTGCGCCCGAGACTGCACCAGTGCCATCACGTCGTGCCGGAAATGATAGGCGTTGAGGAACGACAGGGGCGCCTGAAAACCTGCGACGACGACATCGGGTTCGGTTTCGCCGTGAATGTGTCGGCTGGACGGCCACCAGATCGAGGTGCCGGGAACCCGCTCGAATACCGTGATGTGGGCGCGGGTGGTGCTCCAGATGCCGTGCAGCAGCGATAGCGTGATCCCGATCGCAACGCCTTGTTCGATCGGAAGGACAATAATCGCGGCGGCTGTCGTAATGACCAGCACCAGTTCGCCGATCGACTGCCGGTAGATTGCAACGATCTGATTGACGCGGATAATCCGCATCGCGACGAACAGCAGGATGCCGCCGAGCGCGGCCTGCGGCACATGCCGCAGCAGCGAGCCGCCGAAAGCAAGTAACGCGAGGATGATAGCGGCTGCAACGAGAACTGCGAGTTGCGATCTGCCACCGGTCTCCGAGACGATCGCGGTGCGCGGCGGGCTGGCATTGACCGGAAAGCCGCCAATCAGTCCCGACAGGATGCTGCCAACCCCGACACCGATAAAATCCTGGTCGACATCCGGCGGCTGGTTCTTGTCCGACACGAATGACCGGGTCGTGGCCGCGGTCTGCACCATGACGATGATGGCGATGATCAGCGCCAACGGCACCAGTTGCAGCGATCGGGCCATCGGGGCGTCAGGAATATCAAGTGCGGGCAACGTTGCCGGGATATTGCCGAGCACCGCAACGCCCCGGCTTTCGAGCCCCAGGAATAGCACCGCGGCGGCGGCCCCGATCAACCCGACCAGAGCGCCGGGTATGCGGACATCGATGCGCTCGCAGATCGTGACCGAGGCAAGCACGCCAAGGCCGATGCAGAGCGTAAACGGATTGGTTTGCGACAGTTGTTCCACCAGGATCGCAAGGCGCTGCAGCATCACGCCACCTGGCGTTGGCAGCCCAAGGATCGCAGGCAATTGCGAGATCAGGATATGCAGGGAAATGCCGGCGAGAAACCCAACGGTCACCGGAATCGAGAGCAGATCGGCGATCCAGCCGAGCCGAAAGATGCCGCCTACCACCAGCAAGAGGCCGACCATCAGCGCCAGGACGCCGGCCAGCGCGACATAATCGGGCGAACCGGAAGCGGCGAGCAGAGCGAGGCTGCCTGCGAAGATCGGCGTGATGGTCGAGTCGGCGCCGCTTGACAGGAAGCGGTTGCTGCCGAACAGGAAAAAGCCCAGCGACCCAGCCAGGAATGCAAAGAATCCGATCTGCGGTGAGAACCCGCCAAGCCGTGATGTTGCCAGTTGCTCGGGGATCGCGATGGCGGCAAGGGTAAGCCCCGCTGCCAGGTCGTGCGCCAGATATGATGGTTGATATCCCTGAAGCGAACGCAGCAATGGCCAGCCACGGGTCTTCGCGACGCTTGAAGCCGGAGAAACTTCGGTCATGAACGTGCCGTCTCTGCAAAATCATGCAAGGAGCCAGTGATCTTACCGGGAACTTGACCAGAAGTCCTCTCGCAAACGCAGGCTCGTGCGGCGGGCCTCGTCTAACCTGCCTCATCCAGGGCTTCGTGCCGGTCCGCTACCGCGCGGTGGAATTGTTCGAGCGCGAGGCCGAATGCCGAGAGATCGCCTTCTTCGATCGCACCGTCGTCATAGGCTTCGAGGGTCTCGCGGATAATGGCGTCGACTTCGCGCTGCATGTCGCGCAGGTGACCGGTAGACTTGCCGTCGCGCGCCATCGCGGAAAGCGCCAGCACGCGGTCCCGCAGTGCGACGCTCTTGGCCTTTTCATCCCGCCTCAGGTAGCTGCGGAACCAGGCGCCGGCGGATCCAAGACCTGATAACAGCAACAGCCCGCCCCAGATGAAGTCGCTATATTTCTCCAGGAAGGTTCGTTCCGTCCCGTCGATATAGGCCGCCGCGCCACGGTGCGCCGGCAGGGCGGCGTCCTTGTCGGTATCTGGCGTTGCGATATTGCCCGCTCCGGGCAACTCCCGGGCCAAAGCCTGCCGGACGCTGAACAGTTGCCGCGTGAATGCGCCCACTGCGGTCTCCGACAACTCCCGTCGCGCCACAATGAGATGATTGACTCCCACGGTCTCGATCTTGTCGTCTGGCCGCGCGGGCGACGAATTGAACGTGCTTCCCGGAATCTCCTCGGATTGGTAGGCTGGAAACTTCTGCACGATCGCGTCGGTGACGTCGATCGGCAGAAATTTCAGTTCGCCTCGCTCGTGGGCGGTGTCGGCGATGGCTTCCGAGGTGATCTTGCTGTCCAGCGGGCCGACCGACATGAAGGCGTCGATAGATTTATCACGCGCCATCTCGTTGATCTTCTGGATCGAGAACTGAACAACCGCGACCTTCTCCGGATTGATGCCGGACTCCCTCAGAATGACACGCAGCAGCGTTACGTTGGCCTTCGTGGTTCCGATCACGCCGAGACGATGTCCCGCCAGATCCTCGAGAGTCTTGATTTTGGGCGTCGGCGCTTTTTTGGATCCTTTGGCGGGAAGGCCGGACGGCGACCACAGCACGACGACATTCTTGCGCAGGATCGCCACCGATTGCGCATCGGCAGGCATATCCAGATCGGCGCGCGCCACCGCGAGGTCAGCCTTGTCCGCTCCCAGGAGTGCAAGACTCTCGGCCGGTCCGTCGGTCGGAATCGGTGCGAGCCTGACCGCGGTTCGCTGTCGGGCGAAGGTTGCCGCCAGCGCCTGAATCAGCTTTTGGTCATCGCTGTTTGACGGGCCGACCGCAATGCGGAGGGTTTCCGGTCGCAGGGCAAAATAAAGCGCCCCGGCCGCGGCCACGAAGACAGCTATTCCGGCGAACAGGATGTAAAACCAGAACCGCTTTCGCCTTTTGCGAAGCAGCGGTGTTGTATTCTGCTGCTGCAGTTCGGGAGAGGCGTCCATGGGTCCTTCAGCTAATGGCGACCTTTGGTCCTGGCTAGGGCTGCATCGTTAGTAATCGCCCCTCGGCCGATTGTCACCTGTGACAGGGTCGCAGAGACAGATTTAGCGCCGGTCTTTGAACGAGCGCCCCAAGGCAGGACAGGTCAAATGGCGAAACCATGGCTCGCGCCGTCCCGATCATCCGTTCAGCGCGGACCATGCCGCCTTCACAGGAAGACCCGGCTGCAGCAATGTGATAGACTCACCAAAAATGGAGGAGAACGAAATGGCGGAACCCAAACTGGAAGTGCCGGCGGAGCTGCGCGATTTGGTCGAAAAAGCCATCGAGCAAGCGGAAAAGGCTTTCGGGATGTTTTTCGATGCCGCAAATAAATCGGCGGCGTCGGTGTCAACCCCGGGCACAGAGACCGCAAAACAGGCGCTCACCTTTACCGAGCAGAACATGAAGGCAGCATTCGATCATGCGCGCAGGCTGGTCCATGCCACTGACCTTCAACAGGCAATGCAGATTCAATCAGAATTTTTGAGGAGCCAGTTTACCAACGCTGGCGAACACATGCGGCAGATTACCGAAAGTGTCATGTCCGCGGCAAAGAATGCCTCGAAGTCCTAGTTTCGATGGGCATCCACAATGTTTCTTGCAACCCGGCCGCTCGCAACCCTCATTGCGTTGCTAATTATTTTTGGTGTGATACAAGCGCGCGCTTTCAAAGATGAGGAGCCGTTATGGCCAAGAAGAAAAAATCCACCAGGCGCGCGTGGACGCCGGCCGATGTGCGTGAATTGAGATCGCTGGCGAGGAAGAAAGTCGGCGTTGCCAGAATTTCCAAGGCGTTGAAGCGAACCGTTGGCGCGACCGCGGTCAAGGCGCATCAACTCGGCGTATCGCTGGATACGAGAGGATGACTAATCGGTGACCGCCAGTTTGCCGTCTGCAAAATGTCTTGACCGGATTTTTCGCGGCGAACTCTGATACGCCCCGCACTCCCTTTGACGGTTTCGGTGATTCCCCCACGCTATCTGTCACTTTTCCGCAATTCCCGCCGGCCAACCGGCGGGAATTGCATTTGATGGACAGAAGCGGAACAGTATGGATGCCTCGGTCACGTAACGGTCCGGTAGGCGATGTTGGCCATTCGATCCTGCCAATGGCACCAATGGCGTGCCGGAGCGAACGGGCTCCTTCCGCTCAGATAAGGCAAACTC